>JAZQPB010000177.1:0-15165 GCA_045628165.1 Bacteroidales bacterium
AGCTGATATAAAACAAATATAACCCCATCAGCTGATATAAAATAAATATGGTATCAGCTGATATAAAAAAAACTCCGTACAATCCCGAAAGAGCGGCTGTACGGAGTTTTTGTATTTTCAGGTTCTGGGGAGCTGATGGCTATTAGTTGCCGAACCAGACTCCGAATGTGATGCTGAAGTTGTGGTTGCGCACCGACTTGAGCTCAGGGCTGAGGCCAAGCTCATTGAAGCCCCAGGCGTAATCGATGCCGGCGTATACGGCTCCGAAGAATGTGGCGCCGCAGCCGGTCTGGATGCCCATATCCATGTTCTTGTAGCCCCAGCCGCCCTTGTCTACTTTCTTGAAGATCTTGGTATCGCCGGTAATTGGGTCAGACGACTTGCCTCCGATGGCCATGCCGAAGTACGGGCCTACGTGTGGATCGATTACGATATCGTTGGCCACCTCGAGATTGTATTTTACGAGAATCGGAAGCTCCACGTGGTGTGTGCTAATCTTCCAGCTGTCGGCATTGCCCTCGCCCTTCATATTGCGCTGGCTGTAGAGGAAGCCCGGCTGGATGGAGAGCGGCGAATCGCCGAGAGGCATGGAATAGACGGCGCCGAGATGGAGTCCCACGCGCGAATTGACAGGCTGGTTGGTGTAGGATGCGAGATTCATGCCGATGCGGATTCCGATCTTGGATACATCCTGCGCAAAGGCGGCCGCGGCTGAAAGCATTGCTACTGCCACCATAAGAAATAATTTTCTCATAATTGTGATGATTTAAAGTTTGAATATTAATAAATTTCAGGTGCAAATATAAAACAAAAAATTGTTAAGGCGGCAAAGATAACGTAAAGAATTTTTCTGTAATTTTGCAATCATGAAAAGCTCGGCACAGCAGTTGGACAGGATGATGAACACTCCGGTCCAGAAATTGATACCATCACTGGCGGGTCCCACGATTCTAAGTATGCTGACCTCAGCCATCTACAATACCACAGATACATGGTACGTATCGCACCTTGGCGACAGCGCCACGGCCGCCATAGGTGTAGGTTTTCCGATACTGGCCATCATCCAGGCGTTCGGATTCTGGATAGGCATGGGCGCGGCGAGCAACATCTCGCGTTTTCTGGGCAAGAAATGCGTCCACAAGGCCAGTACCATAGCCACGTCGGCGGTGGTGATGGCTCTGGTGGCGGGCCTTATGATTGTGTGCCTGGGAATGGTTTTCAACCGGGGAATTGTAAGTTTCCTGGGCGCCACCGATACCATACTCCCCTACGCCCAGGAATACAGCAAGGTGATATTCTGGGGCGCGCCGCTCACCTGCGCGTCATACGTTTTCAACAATCTTCTCCGTGCCCAGGGACGCGCTTTTTTTGCGATGATAGGCGTGGTTTCGGGCTCCATAATCAATCTCGCGCTCGATCCGGTTTTCATTTTCTCGCTCGATATGGGCATACAGGGCGCGGCGCTCAGCACGGTTCTGTGTCAGGCCATCAGCTTTGTCTTTATGGCCATGGCTCTCTTCCGTAAGGATACTCTCATAAAACTCGGCAAGGAGTATATAAGCAGAATATCAGGCGTTTACCTGCTGATACTTTCTACTGGACTTCCATCGCTGTTCCGTCAGGGATGCGCGGCGGTAGCTAATATATTACTTAACCGTGCGGGCGCTGTTTACGGCGACGCAGCCGTGGCCGCCATGTCGATAGTGGGCAAAATCAGCTTCATGTTCGGCAGCATGGTGGTGGGCTTCGGCCAGGGATTCCAGCCCGTGGTTGGTTTTGCGTATGGAGCTGATAATTACTCCCGTGTGCGCAAGTGCTACAGATTCTCGCTGATGGTGATGGTTTCGATATGCGCGGTTTTCGGAGTTGTCTGCTACACCTTGCCTGAATGGATTATGCGTCTCTTCAACGTGGAGAGTCAGGATGTGGTGGAGATAGGCGCCTTCACGCTAAAGCTCATCAGCTTCTCGATACCATTCCAGGCGGTGGTTATATTAGCTAATATGTTGCTTCAGGTAACGGGTCAGAAGTTGCTGGCCTCCATCACGTCGCTGATGCGTCAGGGAGTGATTTACATACCTTATATTATTATAATGCCGACATTCATCGGACTGCGCGCCGTGCAGACCGTACAGCCCGTGAGCGACATCATCGCAGGAATCGTGGCCGGAGTGGTTACATGGATTTTCTTCCGGAATCTGGGGAAGAAGGAAAAATAAGCATTAAAAATCATCGGAAAATTTTGCAAATACAAATTATGGAAGTATTTTTGCAATGAGAATTTCAGCAACAGCGGTTACAGTAACGGCTGTTGCTGAGGATAAATGATTGATAATATGAAGTTTTACGACAGAGAAAAGGAGACAGCCACTCTTCAGAAAATAGAATGGCTATCGCAGGACAATGCGCAGATGACTGTAATTACAGGAAGAAGGCGCACAGGAAAAACCACGCTCATAAAGCATGCACTGTGCAACATTCCTCTTGTATATTTCTTTGTGTCGAAAAAATCCGAGAAACTGCTGTGCGACGAACTTGTGGAGACTGTCGCCGAAGTACTGAAAGTGGATTTGGGAGAATTCGTATCGATGAGCAAATTGTTCAAGGCCTTGATGAAACTATCCAAAACGAGGAATTTCACATTGGTTTTCGACGAGTTCCAGACCTTCTATTCCATCAACAGCGCAGTATTTTCGGAGATGCAGAATGTCTGGGACGAATATAAGGACAACAGCAAGATAAACCTTGTGTTCTGTGGCTCGATATTTACACTGATGACAAGGATTTTCAGCAACAGGACCGAGCCTCTCTATGGTAGGGCAACCTGCAAATTCACGCTGAAACCTTTCAGCACCAATACACTGAAAGAGATTCTTAAGGACCACAACCCTGATTATCAGCCTGACGACCTTCTCACCTTTTATATGATAACGGGCGGTGTGGCCAAATATGTGGAGCAGTTAATCAATCAGAACGCGGTCACCCATGACGAGATGATAAGCAGGGTTTTCCAGTTTGGATCGTATTTCATAAAAGAGGGACGCGATATGCTGGAGGACGAATTCGGCAAGGATTACGGAAAATATTTCTCGATACTCGGAGCCATAGCAGAGGGCAACACCACACGATCTCAAATCAACAATTACGTTGAGTTTGAGACGGGAGGCTATCTCGACAAACTTGAGAATGTTTACAGCCTTATTTCCAGGATGAGGCCGGTAGGCGCCGACGAGAACACAAGAAACGTGAGATACTATATCAACGACAATTTCCTGACATTCTGGTTCAGATTCATCTACAAGTACCGCAGTGCCGTGGAAATCGACAATTACGATTATGTAATCCGGAAGGTTCTATCAGACTACCAGATGTTTTCCGGATATTATCTTGAGAAGTATTTCAGAAGCAAGTATCAGGAAACCGGGCTCTACAATACAGTGAGCAATTCCTGGTCGTCGAACGGAGAAAACGAGATAGACCTCGTGGCCATCAACGATATCGACAAGGAAATCATAATAGCCGAGGTGAAGCGCAATCCTCAGAGAGCAAGTCTTCAGAAACTTACGGAGAAATCCGAAAGCCTTATTAAAAAGTTCAAGAAACTAAAGGCGGAATATCTTATATTGTCGCTGGAGAATATGTAAATAATTAATCGCCTATGAGACAGCTGATAGCAATCCTACTCCTCGCCTACTCCATCACCGCCTCGGCGCAGACCTCACTCAAGATAAGCGCCATCAGCGGCGAGGAATTCTCGTGCCTGATGCGTGAGGTGGCATCTGTCAGACTTCGGGACGATTGGGCTGATATAGTATCAAGGAATGGCGAATGTCTTTTCTCGTTCCAACTCTTTACGAGGAAACGCCAGACCATAGTTTTCTGCAACGAGGTTTCGGAATTACCTGACAATCCGGATGTTCCTGGATTACCTGACGACCCAGAAAATCCGGAATTACCTGACGACACAGATACTGAAACCGCATACGACTCATTCCCATATTGGTACGAGAAAATAATAGAGGTGTTCCCGAATCCTACCAGCGATATTGTAATGATTCGAGATGCTGGCGACAATCCCGAAGTCAGGGTGATATCGTTGTCAGGTGCTGTGATAATCACGACCAACGGCAACGAGTTGGATTTGCGGAATCTGCCCAAAGGCACTTATATAATTACAGTTAACAATCAGGCATTTAAAATTATAAAGGAATAATCATGAAAAGGATTTTAGCAATTTGCGCGCTGGTAATCGGCGGATTGTCGGCAGAGGCTCAGGTTACGGTCTGGAGTCAGGGAAGAGCCGTTTACGACAGCAAGGACCAGCAGGTGGACAGCGTGTCGTTCCAGAAACTATCGAAGTCCGGAAGCAACAACTCCAACGAGAGCCTTGGATACAAGGAGGTGAAGCCAACATACAGCCCGTCGAACTATACCGGATACTGCAATGTGATAATCGGCACCGCGCAGGAGGGACAGACAGGTTTTATTCCCGGAGTAAGCGACAACAGTTTCCGCTGGGTGGAGATCTACGACCAAAACGGAAAACTGATAGAGAGCACCGACCAATGGACAGGCGTTTACAGAGTGCCTCACGGAGGCTGGATAATTCCGTATTTCCAATACACACTGAGCGCTGGAAGCCTTGTGTATCAGAAAATCACCGTTTGCACTCTCGACAAGTTGAAAGTGGCCTTCAACTACAACAGGACTAATTATTTCATTGAATAAAAGTAAAACGCAAATTACACCGCCAAGCCCTTGCCCTGCCATTTCATGGAGTGCCAGCGGCGCATCAGTATTATGCCTCTAACGTTCTCATCGAGCAGGAATCCCACCCACATTCCGATGATGCCGAATCCGCATGGAATGCCGAGTACGTAGCTGAGGCCCACGGCTATCAGCCACTGGAAGATGATGCCGACCACCACTGGATATACGGCGTCGCCTGTGGAGCGCAATGTGCCGCCTGCGAAAATGTTGCACACACGGCCCACCGACAGCACGATGTCGATGAAGAAAATTATGGTGCCGGTTTTTATGATTTCAGGATTGTCGGTAAGGAAACTGAGTATCGGATAGCCCAACAATGCCAACGACGAACTCACAATCATTGTGATTATCATGGCGCGCTTGAAGATGAAGTTGCCCATGATGTAGGCGGCCGTCTCCTTGGTCTTGCCCACCAGATGACCCACCAGGATATCACCGCCCTGCACGATACTGCACACAAAAAGATTCACGAACATGATGCAGTTGGCGCAATATGTTCGGGTAGCCAGAGCCTCGTTGCCGAGCTTGTTGATGAAATATGTGATGGCCACCTGACTTGTGCAGTAACTGAGCTGCTCGCCGGCGGCAGGAACGCCAATCTTGAGTACATTCTTCAACTCCACCCATGGGAAAGGCCTGAACCATTCGAGAGGGAACTTGCTGATATGTCTTTTGGTGTGGATTATCAGGAGAATAACCATGGATACGGCACGGCTGACGGCGGTGGATATCGCGGCGCCCTCCACTCCCATCGCTGGAAGTCCGAAGTGTCCGAAAATCAGGGCATAATTTCCGAGGATGTTAAGGATGTTGACAACTACCGTTACACGCATAGGATATTTGGCCTTGTCGGCGCTGCGCAGTGAGGCCGATAGCATCAGCGAGAGTGCCTGGAAAAACGACAGCGCTCCCGTAATCCTGAGATATGTGGCACCGTCTTCCATCAATTCCGGACGCAGGCCCATGAAATCGAGCAGAACCTCGGCCTGATAGAAGAGCACGGCGCTCATGGCCAGACCGATTACCGCATTCAGCAGAATGGAGATGCCGACCACCTGAACGAGCCTTTTTCTGAGTCCCGCTCCGATATACTGCGCGCACACAATAGCCGCGCCCTGCGATATAAACTGATACACGAGGAAAACCAGCGACATCAACTGATTGTCGAGGCCAACGGCGGCCACAACGTTGTCGCTTCCGCCCTCCACACCCGTATCGAGGTGGCTGAGCATCACGGTATCCACCGCGCCGAGAAGCATCACGAGCGCAATTTCTATGAGAATAGGCCTTGTAAGGGTCTTGAGTTGAGTCTTGAGAGTCTGCTGAGTTTCCATTTACTGAGTTTTCAATTAGCGCAGCAAAATTACCTAAACAATGTAAAATGATTGTTATGCAAATATTTAATTTATGTATGTATCATCCAACAACTCAATCACTTCTGCCACTTCAATTATTTCAATCACTTAACTACACCCTCACCCCTATCAGCAGCTGGTCGTCGAGCTGTGGCACCGATGTTCGGGAAAGGCCTGCGTAGTAGGCTCCTGTGCGCCAGTTCACAACAACCGATTCTATTATTGTTTTCTGAATGGAGGTGTCGAGAAAAGACACCTCCTGAAGGATGTCGAGGAGTTGCTGGGTGCCGAACTTCGTGGTGCCGTCCTCGTCGCCAAACTGGTCGGAGATGCCGTCGCTGAAGGCGTAGATCATGTCGCCCTGGTGAACGGGAATCACATGATTGCTGAATCGGCAGTGCTCCCTCATGGGATTTATACCGATGCTTATCCTGTCGGGGCGGTGATGGATTACCTCGCCGTCGTGAATCTGTATGAGCGGACGGCGCGCGCCCGAATACTCCACAGTCATCTCGCTGCGGTTCAGGATCATGAGGGCGCAGTCCATGCCGTCGTAGAAATCGCTGTCGCCCCTTACGAACTGGGCAATGTAAGCCTCCTTTATCAGCTCCAAAATCTCCGACGCACCAAGATGTGAATTACGCTTCACATAATCGTTCATCATCGCAATGCCGTACATGCTCAGCAGTGCGCCAGGCACGCCATGACCCGTGCAGTCGGCCACAAGCACGAATTTGCGGTCGCCAATCTCGGTAAACCAGTAGAAATCGCCCGAGACCACGTGCAGAGGCTTCCAGAACACAAACGAATCGCCCAGCATTCCCTTCAGCTGATACTCGTCCCAGATGAGGGCACGCTGAATATCGCGACCTACGTTTATGGAATAGTTGAGCAGATGGTTCGCCTCGGCCAGCGTATCGCGCTGATTCTCAATTATCAGCTTCTGCGACTGAATCTCGTCGGTCTGGGACAAAATCTCCTCGTGGAGGTTGTTGAGCATGGCGTTGCGCTGCGACAGTTCGGCATGGGTTCGGGTAAGTTTCTCGCGCACAATGTTGCTGTTGTGGTGGGAATACAGAAACTGGAAAATTATCACCAGCATTATCAGCAGCAGCGCTATCACAAAATACTTGGCTATGGCGTTTCTGTTTTGTTGCAGCTGATATGCGGAATTCCTGAGCGCGCTCTCCTTGCGCATGGCCTCCATCTTGCGATCGTACTCCATCAGCTCCTGCTGGTCGGCATAGTTGGCCGCGCTCTGCACCGACCTTGTGCCGTTCTGCATCCTCATAAAAGTGTTCAGGAATTCCAGCGCGTCGCGGTAGCGCCCCACTGACTTGCTGTAGAGGTATTTCACATAGCAGAAATCGGTGGCCTGGCTGAAATTCTCCTCGTCAGCCAGAAGTGCGGCCACGTCGGATTTTTTGCCCATCAGCAGCAAAAACCTTGCATATACAGTGTTGTAAGCCTCTGGAATCAGCCACTGGATGTTGTAGCGCTCTATCAGGTCGCCCAAAATATCGAGATATTGCTCGGCGAATAGCAGGTAGTTGGCTTTATCGCCGCAGAAATTGTTTTCAAGCACCATCAGGTTGCACTCGCACAGACCCATGCTCACGTTGGCCAGGCCCTCCATGGTCTCCAGGCTCCTTACGGTGGCTATCCCGGCGTTCATGGAATCCAGCATCTGCACGCTCCTTGCGGTGTCGCGCATCTGAATGTGGTAGAGCAGACGGTTGAGCCCGATGGTGAAATCGTATTCGGCGGTGGCGGCCTGGCTGGTTTTCCCAGTTTTCAGGTAGGCCTGACGAGCCTTCTCGAAATACTCCACGGCTAAGTTGTAAACCTTGCGCTCCAGATAGAAAATCGCGACATTGTAATACAGAGGCTCCAGGTCGTTGTAGAAATTGTGTCTCTCGGCCTCCTGGATTCCGAGATTGTAGTATTTGAGACACTCCTCCAGATCCAGCTGGGCATAAAAACAGCCGAGATTCAGGTAGCAGTTTGTTATCACCTTGTGGTACTGCAGCGAATCCGCTATCATCAGGCTCTTATATGTAAAATCCAGAGCCTCAAGCGGTTTGCCTGTAAGGTGGGCGCTGTATCCAGCATACAGATAGGCGTGCATCAGGATGGAATCGTTGCCGAAATCGAGCGACCTGTCCAGAAACGCCTTGCTGTAGAAATACTTCTCCTCCACATCCTCGGTGCGCGATATCAGCTGCTGGATGTTGTGTAATGTTTGTTTTTCATCAGCTGATATGCCTATAATCCGCCTGAGCGTATCCTCAAGCGGGGACACGCAGGCTCCCTGACCCATCGCCGTAATACGCGCGAGGCAGAGTACAATAATTATAAGCCATTTCCTGAACATAAAAAACTACAGAATTCCAAAACTACGCAACAATAATATTGCCAACATTATAGGCGCGATGAATTTAATCATTACAATATATAATCCCTTCCGCTGGAACTGCTCGCCGTTTTTGGTGACCTCATCAATAATCTTGTCAGGCTTGGCGAGCCATCCGATGAGAATGCAAGTAACGAGCGAGAGCAACGGCATCAGCAGATTGTTGCTCACATAATCCAGAATATCAAGTATTTGCGCATTGGCGCCATTAGGAAGCTCAAAATCGAAATACATCACATTGTAGCCCATGCACACCATAAGCGCTATCAGCAGGGCCATGCCACCCTCCATGAGCGAGGCCCGTCCGCGCGATATGCCCTTCTTGTCCACAATACTGCTCACCACGGCCTCCATGATGGATATGGCACTGGTAAGCGCCGCGAAAAGCACCATTATGAAAAACACCGCGCCAATGATATTGCCAGCCGTGCCCATGCTCGCGAAAATCCTCGGCATGGATACAAAGATGAGGCCTGGACCGCTGGCGTCCATTCCCTCGTGGCCCATGAAAACGAAAACCACGGGAATCACCATGACACCGGCCAAAAATGCCACCGCCGTATCGAAAATCTCTATCTTTCCGATGGCGCCCACAAGGTTTACATCATCCTTCACGTAGCTTCCGTACGAGATCATGATGCCCATGGCAACTGATAGCGAGAAAAACAGCTGTCCCATGGCATCGACAACCACGCTCAGGAATTTAGAGAGAGTAATGCCGCTGAAATCAGGAATTACGAAAACCTTCAGGCCGTCGATTCCTGTTCGCGTAACTCCTTCATTATCAGTATAGCTAATGGTGAGTGAGTATATCGAGATACCTAAAATCAAAACTATAAGTACAGGCATCAAAGTCCTTGATATTGACTCGATTCCCTTGTTGACACCGCGGTATATGACATACGTGACCAGTGCGAGCGCGATTACGGTATATACAATCGGCTCCGCTGGCGAGGTAATGAAATCGGTGAAATAGCTGTCGGCAGTGGCATCAGCTCCGTTTCCGCTCACGAAAACCACTGTATATTTCAGCACCCAACCTGCTATTACACAGTAATATGGAAGAATCAGGAAAGGCACCAGGCTTGCTATGATTCCTAAATTCTTGAACGGCGGGAAAATCCTCCTGTAAGCCGTAAGCGGGCCCTGCTTGGTGCGTCGGCCGATGGCTATCTCGGTGGTTAGGAGCGCGAAACCGAAAGTAAGCGCCAGCGCGATATACACCACGAGAAAGAGACCGCCGCCGTCCTTGGCCGCCAAGTACGGAAACCTCCAGATATTTCCCAGGCCCACGGCGCTTCCCGCCGCCGCCAACACAAATCCCAGACTACCTGAGAAAGAACTACGTTGCTTGAGCATAAAACAATGAATACTTTATCGTTACGCGCCTAAAGGCGCTTAGTTTTTTCAACATAAAATACCATAAATAACCACGAATTATCATAAATATTTATCTTTGAATAATAAAAATATTTTTGGTAATTCGTGGCCATTCGTGGTAATTCGTGTTTAATCAAACAAACGCCGAAGGCGATTTTTCATGTACTTTAATCGTTATTTTCCGTTGTAATCAATCAGCGTCACCACATCAGTGCCCTCAAGAACCTTTTTGAAATTGAGTTCGGGAAGGCCGATTACGCCGAGACAGCATTCAACTGTGGCACCGCATTTTTCCATTAGTTTTTTTGCAGCTGATAAGGTACCACCTGTGGCAATCAGATCGTCGATGAGGACGATATTGTCGCCAGCCTTCACGTCGGAGATCTGAACCTCTATCTCGGCGGTTCCGTACTCAAGGGCGTAGTCCTGAGAGATTGTCCAGCCTGGAAGTTTTCCCTTCTTGCGGATAATTATGAAAGGCAGCCCCAACTTCTCGGCGATCGCACCGCCGAAGATGAAACCCCTTGCCTCAAGGCCCGCAATGGCGGTCACTTTATTTTTTCGGTTACTAACGATTTCACAAAATGCGTCTATCGCCTCCCTGAAAGCCTCCGGATTCAGCATCAGGCCGGTAATATCGTAGAAAAGAATACCGGGCTTGGGAAAGTCAGGCACTCTGCGTATGGCGTTGTCTATAAGTTGTTTGTTCATAACGAGTGAAAGTTGCGTTTATTTATGTAAACATATTCAATGCAAATGTACTAAAAAATCAGTTTTGGGAAAGCTTTTTGGGGAATTTAATGAAATATTTTTTTTAATATGGCGCAAAATTATGGCTGACAATTATTAAAAGTAAAAACGGAAAGTCGCTTGAAATAAAGATACATCAAGCGACTTTCCATAAAAAAACGACTCCTAAACTTTTACCTATATATCAAATTTGCCAATATTAGGAATAAAGTCGTTAAGAACAGACTTTATATCGTTTTCATCAATCTCGGTTGCAACTGGAAGAGAAGACATCTCCTCGGTCCACTCAGCATTATCATGGGTAGTGATTACATCATTCCATTCCTCATCCTTGAATATCTGGAAGATTAATAGGATAGAAATCGGCACCGTGGCAATCAGGAACAATGGCAATCCTAAAAATGCCATAACATTCAAAAGTACCAAATTCCATATCTGATATTTGTTCACAGAGAAGCCCTCGCCTCCAATCTTTGCCAGGAATATATTCACAAACGGCACGAATAGAGCTACCAAAAACAATGTACCCTCCAAATCTTTGTCAGGAGAAAAAACATGAATAAGCCACAAGAGTCCAAATGGTGCAGAGAAAGCCGAAATCCAGGAAAGTATCTTTGGCAAAACATTATCACTCAGTGGCATAAACAGCCTTATCGACAATGGCAAAAGAACCATGAGAAAGGCAAATGACCAAAAAGGAAGAATTATATTTGACAGAAGCAATACCGCCAACAATCCCAACCCAATAGGTGTAAGGTGAAGACGTTCTATAAAATTGCCTTTGCCAATGTGATTTTTCACGAACAAACGCTGTGCTCCAACGCATTTCATCGCCTGCTGGTGAAAATCAATCTCAGGATATTCCATACCCATCCTTTGTCCCCTCAACTTCAGTTCATGATCACCATAAGCCAACGAAACCTTAGTGAACAGCTCAGAATTTTCGGAAACAAGCTTGTCATATCCATCCACATCGCCCTTGGCATTCAGCAGAAAGATTTTCAGCTTCGATAAGTGAGCGAAAATATCGACATCCGTAGGAACACAACGCAAGAAAAACTCATTGAAGAATTTCTCGAAAGTATCTCCCTCAGCTAATGGCGAGATATTCTTTGACTCCAAAATATTATAGAGGGTATAATTCTCGCAATAATTTTTCACCAGTTCCTCAAAGGTATCAATTTTCTGATATAGTCTTCCTGCCGTTTGCGGATCAGAAACAGCTTCCTCCAACAATACGTGCAGAAGGAAATATTTTTGCTTGAATTCTAAAAAACTACTTATAAATAGTCGAGTATTAGAATTATCTGTAACAGAATTAATCAGTTCCTCTTGTCTGATCCACTCCTCATATTCCTGATCTTCATCTATTGAAACCATAATATCAATATTTTAGAAAAGTTACACAATTACGACAATCTTACAATATCAAGATCCGACGATGTTAAGGACATAGCCTTTTTCAGGTCAAGGCCATACATTCTCATAAAGGCGTCAACAATCAACTGCTGGCCTCCGCAAAGAGGTGTTGACCCGTTGAAAACCACCTGAACAGACATTCCCGCTTCGATGTGGACGCCGTTGCAAATCTTTCTTCTTCGTGTTGTTACTTGAAATAATGCCATAATATCAAAAATTTAATTGGTGATTATTTTAATTATCATTGCAAAAATAACTCTCAACAGATTAATCAGCAATTAATCCTGTACCCATATTGTCCACACAATGTACCCAAATTCTCCACAACATCTGCCGTAATGTGGCACAAGTGCTTGCTATCTTTGTGGCCGTAAAAAAACAAATATGAATTTTATGTGCGCAACATCATTACATATCGGACAGATGATAAAAAATGTAATTGAATCCAAGGGAATAAAAGTCTCGTGGCTGGCTCAGATGTTATGCTGTTCCCGCAGTAATATTTACAAGATATACGCCAAAGAGAATATTGACGTGAAACTGCTAATTAGAATATCGAAACTATTAGAACATGATTTTTTCATTGACATTTCCGAAATGATGAAAAACTAATTTTGCAATTATAGAAATTTTTACCTATATTTGCGGTAATAAAAACATTATCATTATGGAAGCAACAATTGATACAAAACCATACCTAAGTCCTTTTAATGGTCTGGACATCAATATCTTGGAATGCATTTACAAAGACCTTGGCGAGATGATTTCTCGTCTGAAATCCCCCAAGAAAACCAAGAAACCCGCCCGCGAGAAGACAATTGATGAACTCATCGCTCAGGAAGAAGAACTTACTGAGGAGGAGAAATTGCGCCTGTTGGATTCTGTGGCAGGCTCTTGGAAGGATATGCCAGAAGACCATTGTGAGGAACTTACAAATATTATTCTCAATTCTGGCAAAGTGGAGGATGAATATTTTGACAATATACTTAAAGAAATGGAGGTATTATGAAAAAATATTTATTAGACACAAATACACTTATATTTTTGTTGAAAGGGAAATTCAAAGTACCCCAAAAAATAAAGGAAGTAGGATTGAAAAATTGCTATGTTTCAGAAATCTCAATTATCGAATTGAGGATCGGAGACACATATTCTATATTGAAAGGCATTATACGCCCTTCTGATTCAGAAAGAATACGGAACACATTCAAAATAATTCCAATAAGCCAAAGTAGTGATTTTATTGCCGACGAGATTGCAAGATTACAATCGATTGGCAGGCCAGTTCATAAACCATTCGATTTGATGATTGGCTGTACCGCAGTTGTCAACAATATGATAATGGTAACCGAGAACGAAAAAGATTTCGAGAATATCACTGGTATCGAAATCGAAAACTGGGTAAACAGAGAGTAAATGCTTCAAGACAATTACGCCCGCTACATTTGGCTGATATCCACTATCTACCGCAAGGGCAAAATCACATTCGGCGAGATAGACAGGGCGTGGATAAACGCCTCTATCAACGACAACGGCGAGCACCTTCCCAAGAGAAGTTTTCACCGCTGGAGAGACGCCATTTTCAACAACTTCGGAATCATAATCACCTGCAACCGCTCCGACAATTACCGCTATTACATAGAGAACTCCGACGAACTGGGTAGAAACAACTTAATGTTCTCCCTCATAAACTCTATGGCTATCAACAATATATCCACTGAAATAAAAGACTCCCGGAAACGAATCCTCCTCGAGAAAGTGCCCTCGGCAGACCAATGGCTTCAGGAAATACTGGAGGCAATGCGCGACAACAGCACCCTGATGATAACATACGAGGACCCTTGGCGACGACACATCGAGGAAAGCACTTTCGAGTTTGAGCCATACGCAATCAAGATCTTCAAGCGCCGCTGGTACGTTATCGGCAAGAAGACTGGAATAGACAAGATAGAAATCTATCCGCTTGACAGAATCAAGAACCTGGAAATCACCGACAACTTTTTCAAATACGATGAGGCTTTCGACGGCAACGAGTATTTCCGCCATTGCTACGGAATACAGACCGACCAGAGATTTCCCCCACAGAAAGTGGTAATAAAGTTCGACCACAATCAGAGAGGCTACATCCGCTCTCTCCCACTCCACCACACCCAGAAGGAAATAGAGACCACCGACGAATACTCGGTATTTGAATATTACATAAAGCCAACCTACGACTTCGAACTCGAGATCCTTGCCCAGGGCGAGAGTTTCGAAATCCTTGAGCCCGAATGGATGAGGCAGGAAATGGCAGGATACGGCAGAACTATTGGGGAAATGAACAAGGGATTATAAATCAGTCAATATCCCAATCAAGCAAATCGCTGTCGTTTTCAGTTGGGAAATGCCAATCAGCCTTCAACTCCACTTCGGAGAAAGATTTATTGAGAAATTTTTCATCAAGCAGCAGGCCGAGAATTTCATCAAGAACCTCGGCTTGTTTTTCGATTTCCTTCCTTAAAAACGACTTTACAAAATCATAGCCAACAGCAAAACTCATAGAACTTTCCATTACACCGGAATAACTGTTTAAGAGTCTTTCCAAATTGATGCGGTACCTAATCAAGGAATTGAACAACGACCCCGGTTTGAAAGACCTGTCTTTTTCAAGCATTTCAACCCAACTCTCATTGTCAGAAAATCTTGATTTTATAATCTCTGAGATTTTCTCTTTTACTAATTGCTTAAATTCTTTGGAATATTGTTTGCTTCTGAAAGACGCCCTGCCAAAAGTCTCATCAATAGTCGACAAAACCTTTCCTTCGTCATACTCCGCATTATTGAAAGCACAAATAGCGGAATAAAGACGCTTCATTCTTACCTGGTCGCTGTGCGGAATTTTCACAAAATCAGAATCCTTGCATAAATCCTCCCTGAAATAGAAAAGATTTACGTAAGACTTTATCAATTGTTTTGCGTCCCAAATAGTTGGGGTATTTGAAAGATTGTATTTGGACATAGTTGGGAATGTTTTTTTGCAAATATAAACATAAATATTGAAAGTGTACAATGAAATTACAATTCAATATTTTTCAAATA
>JAZQPB010000178.1:0-16282 GCA_045628165.1 Bacteroidales bacterium
GCTCGGACGAGTGTCTAAATATAAAAATATACCCTTGAGCTATGGGTTGGCCCACGGTTCAAGGGTATTTTGATTAACTCAACTTTTGATATGAAGATTGCTTTCGATGCCAAGAGGCTTTTCAACAACAACACAGGTCTGGGCAACTACAGCCGCACAATGATAAATATTCTCAGCGAGTATTTCCCTGAGAATGAGTATCAGCTGTATACACCATCCATCAAGAACAAGGATTTTGAGAAGGCTTATTCCGAAAACAGCCATTGCAGAATTGTAAACAGGGACAGCAAACTTTTCGGCTCGATATGGCGGAGCTACTGTCAGGCATCGCAGATGAGGAAAGACGGCGTACAGATATACCACGGCCTCAGCAACGAGATTACCAACGGTCTGAAATCCAAGGGCATAAAATCGGTGGTCACCATCCACGACCTGGCTTTCATCACTTTCCCGGATATGTATAAGCCCATAGACCGCTGGATATACAACCACAAATTCCAGAAGGCCTGCCGCAATGCCGACATGATTCTCTCGATAAGCAAGAGCACCGAAAACGACATCATCAAATATTACAGCATAAGCCCCGACAAGATAAAAACCATTTACCAGCCAGTAAACCCTATTTACTATAAAAGGATATCAGCTGATACCGCATCAGCTGCCATAAAAAAATACCAGCTCCCGGCCGACTACATGCTCTATGTGGGATCGATAAACAGCCGCAAAAACCTGCTGGGCATCGTGAAGGCAATGGCCTCTCTGCCCGGTGACATCAGGATTCCGCTGGTGGTGATAGGCAACGGACGGGGCTACAAGCAGGAGGTGATGGAATATCTGCATGCCAGCGGAATGGATAAGTATGTGATATTTCTGGGAGCCAAGGACAATGCCGATCTGCAGGCGCTGTACACAATGGCCAGGCTGTTTGTGTATCCGTCGTTTTACGAAGGTTTCGGTCTGCCGGTGGTGGAGGCAATGCTCTGCGGATGCCCGGTGGTAACGAGCAATGTATCGAGCCTGCCGGAGGCCGCCGGCAACAGCCAGCTATCAGCTGACCCATACAGCATAGAATCCATAGCCGACTGCCTGCAGAAGGGCCTGTGCGACAGCAATCTGCGTCAGAAGATGACCGCCGAGGGCTACGAATACGCTATGCGGAATTTTGACCCGGAGGTGCAGGCCGGCAAGATAATGGAACTATACAAAAACCTGATATAAAGACAAATGGCAAATTACGAAATAAGGCCACTCCAGCTGAAGCTACTTGAAATAGCGGTGGCCATACACAAGGTGTGCGAGGAGCACAATCTGAGATATTACCTGGTGGACGGTTCGCTGATAGGCGCCGTAAGGCACAAGGGATTTATCCCATGGGACGACGACATGGATATCTGCATGCCGCGCCCCGACTACGATAAGCTGATAGAGCATCCCGAATGGCTGCCCAAGCAATACGAGTTTGTCTGCTACGAAAACGACAAGAAATACCCGTTCTCGTTCGGCAAGATTCAGGACGCCAACACCACAATAATAGAGCGCCCCCACATGTATTACCTCGGCGGCGCTTACTGCGACATTTTCCCGATAGACGGCGCTCCCGACGGCAAGCTGAGGCAGAAGCTGTTCAACATGAAATACAAGTTTCTGCGTAAGGTGCTTTATTTCTGGTTCAGAGACCCTTACAAGCACGGACACGGCCCGTCGTGCTGGCTGCCTCTGCTCGTAAGGAAGATATGGACTTTCGACAAGGCGCAGGCCAACATCAAGCGCCACATGATGAAATACGATTTCGACAAGTGCGGTACCGTGGCCGTAAATCTGGAAGACGGCACCAAGAGCATGGTGAGCAAGGCCGATGTGCTGGGCTCTCCTACCCCGGTGGAATTTGAGGGATGTCAGCTGATGGGACTAAAGGACAACCACGCCTATCTTACCAAGCTCTTCGGCGACTACATGACTCCGCCGCCGCTCAGCGGACAGCATCAGCACAATTTCCATTTTCTGGACCTCAACCTCCCATACAGGGAATACAAGGGGTAATTATTTCTTGGGATCCTCGGCCCAGTCCTTGTCCTTGATCTCCTCGCGGTGGAGTGCGGCGGCCACAATCTCGTTGGCGCCGTTTATGATGTCGCGCTTAATCTTTGTGGTGCTTACGCCCTCGGTGTATGGGAAATAGACCACCTCCTTGCCGGGCTGCTGTTTCATCCACTCGAGGCCTTCAAGGTACTTGTTTTTCCAGTCGTCGCCAATGGTTACGATGTCGATATTCTCGCGCTGAAGCTGGGCTATCTCGGTGAGCTTGGTCTGCTTTACGACCTTGGTAACGCACTTGATGGAGGCCACTATGCGGGCTCGCTCCTCGTAAGGGATTATGGGTTTCATGCCCTTGTATTTCTCGATGAGCTCGTCGGTGGATACGCCTACGATGAGCTCGTCGCCAAGAGCGGCCGATTTTTCAAGAATATTCAAGTGGCCTACATGGAACAGGTCGAAACTGCCTGATGTAAAAACTCGTTTCATAGTTTTGTATAGTAAATGTTCCTGATTTTATCGTGATTCTATCTCGTGAATTGCGGCGGCCAAATTGTCGAGGTCCTCGTTGGTCTGGAGTCCCATGTGTGATACACGGAAGAAATCAGGCTTTCCGCACGGCATTATGAAGATATCCTTTTTCTGAAGCTCCTTGAAAAGAATGTCGCCGTTTCTGTGTACAAAGAATCCGGTAATCGCATTGCTTGGACATTCAGCTGGAACCTCCCAACCGTATTTCCTGCACAAGCCACGGAAATACTCAGCCTTGGCCTTGCATTCGGCCACAATAGCCTCTATGCCCTTGGCGGTATTGCGTTTCATGCGCTCGTTTACCTGCATGAAGAGTGTGGTGGCTGGGCTGAACGGAGTCTGTCCGCGCTCCAGGTTCTTGAGGTTGTCCTGAAAATCGAAGTAATAGTTGCGGTGAAGGAATTCCTTCTTGAGGGCATTCTCCGACAGGAACACAAGAGCCGCGCCCGGAGGAACGTTGAGGCCCTTCTGAGTACTGGTGATTGCCACATCTATGCCGTAATCATCCATATTTAGCTCGTCGGCAAGGAAAGAGCTGATAACATCCACCACAAGGCTTACTCCGTATTTCCTACAGATGGACGAAATCTTGGCGAGGTTGAATTTCTGTCCCGATGATGTCTCGTGGTGCTGGCAGAGGAAAACCTTTGGTTTGCTATCAGCTACCATAACATCAAGCTCGTCGTAATTGATATCCTTGGCAAAGGGCACGGTCATCACATCATGCTCCACACCGTGATACTCGCAGAGCTGTGCCCACCGGTGTCCGAACGATCCGCCGTCGATTACGAAAGCCTTGCCCTGGGCGGCCACATAATTCTCCACAACGGCATCCATGGCGCCTGTGCCCGATGCTGTATAAAACATTACTCGGCCACCACGGCAGCCTATCATATCGAGAAGCATTTTCTCATTCTCCTTCATCACGCCCGAAAACCACTCGGTGCGCATGTACGGAATCTGCTGTGCGGCAATCTGAAGAATATCGTCCTCGATATTGCCGGGGAATGCGTATGTGTACATTTTTTATGATACAGTATTAATACTACCAAAAGTTTTTATGTCGGTATAGTTTTTCTTGAGTTCCTTGATATCCACAGTATTGTATGGTGTATCGAAATCGCAGTACTCGTAGAAATGGGCTCTGCGTTTCTCCTGAGGCGGAAGCTCCATGTAATCGGCGCCGTACATTACGGATAGGAAATTCTCGTAATCGGAAGGTACCACGCAGCTAATACCCTCAAAATCCAGAACCTTTCCGTCGCCGAAAAACTTCTTGTCGAAGGCCCTGAATCCATCATCGTGAGTCATCACGCTGTCGCAGTTGGGCTTGCCGAGATATTCCTTCAGGATCTTCTGCGACCACGCATGAACCTTTTTCCTATCGAAGGCCCACTGCACAAACCTCGGCCACCACGACCTCGGTCCGCCTCCGCGCTTGTATGGATCGCGATACATGAAATACAGCATCTGACGCGAGAACATGAACTTCTTGTAATGCCACCAACGCTTGATCTTGTTGTTGGGGACATCGTCCAGTGCGAAAATATCCATGTAGATACCGCCGGCATATCCCAGATAGAAACTCTCCACCACAGTGGTGCTGGCATCCTCCAGCTTGGCAAAATATTTGGGATAATTAGCGCAATTCTCGTGGGTTACAATATGGAAAGGCTTCGGCAGCCATTCCTCGGCATGCTCCATCAGCAGGTCGTAATCCTTTCGCATAAGGCCGATATCCATATCATCGTCCCATGGGATAAATCCTTTGTGCCTAACCGCTCCAAGCAATGTTCCGGCAATTACATAATACTTGATATTATGCTCACGACAAACCTTGTCGATAGTTTCAAGAAGACAAACACTGCGCATCTGGAAGGCGCGCAAGTCGTATCTGTATTCAGTTCGTTTGTTATATTCTGCCACAGCTAAAATATTAAATTCGGCGCAAAATTATATATAATTTTTGAATAAAATATCATGATTAGGTTAATTATTACATCAATGCATAAAATATATTATTTCAGCTGATGGCAAATAAAACTAAAAAAATATTTTTTATTATCTTTGCACAAACTTACAAGCAGAAATGACAATATCAGACATACAAAATATAATATCAGGCGACGAGACCCGCACCCTCGAGCTAAAGAAATCGACAGGCGAGCTAAAGGACGGAATGCATTCGGCATGCGCCTTTCTGAACACCGACGGAGGCTGGCTGATTTTCGGCATCGCGCCCAAGTCGCTAAAAATAATAGGTCAGCAGGTTACTGATGCCACACGTCAGGAGATTGCGCTGGCCATCACAGGATTGTATCCTGCCATAAATCCCAACGTGGAGTACATCGACGTGCCCGGCAAGGACGGCTATCAGGTAATAGCCATTCATTTCGACGGCTGGAAGATGGGCGACACACCATTCACCTATCACGGCAGTCCATATTACAAGATAGAGAGCACCACAAGACTGATGCCTCAGGATATGTATAACGACAGGCTCAGGGAGAGCAAGCCATCAATCTTTGCCTGGGAGAATCAGACTGCCTATGGCGTTACGATGAACGACCTAAGCGTAAGCCGGATAATGAACGCCGTAAGAGGTGGAATCAATGGCGGACGTGTGCCGGCATCCGCCTTACAGGCATCTCCAGAGGAAATCTTGAGCAAATTCGGTCTCCTGAAAGACGGCAAACTACTTAACGCCGCAGTGATGCTTTTCGCCGAGGAAAGTCCATACTATCCCCAACTGCTATTGAGAATGGCAAGATTCAAGGGCGACGACAAAGATGAGTTCATAGACAACCAGCGAGCAAACGGCAACTTCTTCGACCTTCTGGACGCTGGAATGGCATTCCTCTTCAAACACTTGAACATCAGCGGAGTAATAAAGGGACTTCAGCGCGAGGAGAAGTTAGAGATTCCTCAGCAAGCCCTGCGCGAGGCCATCATCAACGCCATGTGTCATAGGAAATACGACAGCCCAAGTGCGTCTATAAGCATTGGCGTTTACAACGACAGAGTCGAGATCACCAATCCAGGACACCTAACACACGGGCTTACGGTAGATACCATCAAGACTCGTCACGAGTCGTTCCCATACAATCCACTGATTGCCAAAATTCTCTACAAGTCAACATACCTTGAAAACTGGGGATCTGGCATCAAGAGAATTATCGAGCTCTGCAAGTCCGAGAACATTCCAGAGCCAAAGTTTGAGGCAACAGACTACACCGTAACAATAATTTTCCAAAGGCCAAAGGTCGACGACTCACCAAGAATTGTCAACAAACCTGACGAGACGGTAAATCAGACAATTATTAAATTGACTGATAATCAAAAGAAGATTATTGAGCTGATAAAAGCAAACAAGTTTGTTACACAAGAGGAAATGGCTGAAAAGGTGGAGATTTCAAGGCGACATATAGCAATGAATATAAAGGCATTGCGAGACATGAACATAATTGAAAGAATTGGAGGTGACAAGGGTGGCTATTGGGTGGTTAACCAACAATAAGGGTCACAGAAAAGGTCACAGAAAAGGTCACAGAAAACGCATCTGAATACCTTGTAATGCATTTATTATGACAAGTGTCATAATAAAGGTCACAGAAAAGGTCACAGAAAACGCTTCTGAATACCTTCTAAAGCATTTACAGTGCAAAACATATTGCACTGTAAATGCAATACAGCACATTCTAATGCATTTACAGTGCAATTAGTTCACAATAAAGTTCACAATAAAAGTCATAATAAAAGCATCTGAATACCTTGTAATGCATTTATGATGACAAAGTTCACAGAAAAAGTAACAATAAAAGTAACAATAAAAGTAACAATAAACTTCACAATAACAAAAAGCGGACTTCAGAAAAGATCTCCTGAAGTCCGCTTTTATTATATAAGTGCAAGAAAAAAAAACTTAGAGCTCTCTTACAGCGCCCTTGTCGGCTGAAGAGGCGTGTGAGGCGTAGAGCTGGAGGGCCTTGCTAACCTTGCGGTCGCGCTTTGGCTTGTAGCCGTTAGGATCTGCATCCATGGCGGCGCGGCGGCGGTTGAGCTCCTCGTCGCTTATCTTGAGGTTTACGCTGCGATTGATGATATCAAACTCGATGATGTCGCCATTCTCGATGAGGGCAAACTCACCGTGAGAGGCAGCCTCGGGGCTAACGTGGCCTACCGAGAGGCCTGATGTACCGCCTGAGAAACGTCCGTCGGTGATGAGCGCGCACTGCTTGCCGAGGTGCTTAGACTTCAGGTAAGAAGTTGGATAGAGCATCTCCTGCATGCCAGGACCGCCCTTAGGACCCTCGTACTTGATAACCACAACATCGCCAGCCACAACCTTGTCGCCGAGGATGGCGGCAACAGCCTGATCCTGCGAGTCGTAAACCTTGGCTGTGCCCGAGAATGTGAAGATGCTCTCGTCAACACCGGCGGTCTTTACCACGCAGCCGTCCTTGGCAATATTGCCGAAGAGAACAGCGATACCGCCGTCCTTTGTGTAGGCGTGGTCAACATCGCGGATGCAGCCATTTACACGGTCGGTGTCAAGAGACTCCCAGCAAGTATTCTGAGAGGCAACCTTGAGGAGACCAACCTTTCCTGATGCAGCCGAAGAGTAAATTCTCTTGGCCTCATCGCTGATGTTGGCCTTTGTGATAGAGTACTCGTCGATGGCCTCTGCGAGAGTGCGGCCGTCGGTGCGCTTGCAGCTGAGGTCAAGAAGGTTCTTCTTGGCCAGCTCGCCGAGAATGTTGAGGATACCGCCTGCACGGTTAACCTCCTCGATGTGGTAGTCGTGAGTATTTGGAGCCACCTTGCAGATGCATGACACACGGCGAGAGAGCTCGTCGATATCCTTCATCTTGAAATCTACGCCAGCCTCCTGAGCCACTGCCAAGAGGTGGAGAACTGTATTTGTGGAACCACCCATGGCGATATCGAGGGCCATGGCGTTCATGAATGCAGGACGTGTGGCGATGTTCAATGGAAGCATTGAATCGTCGTTGTCGCGGTAATACTTGTAAGCGAGCTCCACGATGCGCTTGCCGGCATCCTGGAAGAGTTTCTTTCTGTTTACGTGGGTAGCCACGATAGTACCGTTGCCGGGGAGAGAGAAACCGAGAGCCTCGGTGAGGCAGTTCATAGAATTGGCTGTGAACATTCCCGAGCAGCATCCGCAGGTAGGACACGCAATCTTCTCTACCTTAGAGAGCTCCTCCTCAGAAACTGTATCGTCGCCACCCATAATCATGGCGTCGATGAGGTCGATCTTGCCCTCCTTGTAGCGGCCGGCCTCCATAGCGCCACCCGATACAAATATTGTAGGGATGTTCAATCTCATTGTAGCCATCAGCATACCAGGGGTAATCTTGTCGCAGTTGGAGATGCAGACCAAAGCATCAGCCTTGTGAGCCTGACACATATACTCAACGCTGTCGGCGATAATCTCGCGGCTTGGCAATGAGTAGAGCATGCCGTCGTGACCCATGGCGATACCGTCGTCGATGGCTATGGTATTGAACTCGCAGGCAAAACAGCCGAGGCTCTCTACAGTCTCCTTAACAATCTTGGCACACTCATCGAGATGAACGTGGCCGGGAACCATCTGTGTGAAAGAGTTGGCGATAGCGATGATAGGCTTGCCGAAGTGCTCCTCCTTCATTCCATTGGCGCGCCAGAGACCGCGGGCAGCGGCCATCAGACGACCTGAAGTATTTACTTTACTTTTAAGATCCATTTTTTATAATCATTTTTGATTTTTAATTTTCGATTTTGCGAAATCCCCGAGGCGATGCCCCGGGTTACTAATTGTAAAGGCTTCCAGCCTACGCACTGCCTGGAAGGCAGCACAAATAGTAACCGGGGGCATCGCCTCCGGAAGAAAGAATGCCTGAGACAATAAATCGAACTCACGTTAATTATTACTGCTCGGGGACGGCGGCGAAGAATACGAGGTCTTCGTTGCCGTCGTTCATCAGGGTGTGGCTGCTGCCTTTGGGACAATAGTGGGCCATGTTGGCTGATACTCGCTCCTCTACCCCATCGAGAATGAACTTGCCGCTGCCGCTGATGAAGTACATCATCTCGCTGCTGGTCTCGTGCTTGTGGAGGCCGATGGATGCGCCGGGCGCAAGGCTGGCCTTGAAGAAACGGCACTTGCCGTCGAAAAACATGCAGGCGTTCATTTCCTTCTCGCCGCCCTTGAAGTTGGGGAGTACCTGAAACTCCTCCTTGTTGTAATCCTTTATCATGATTGTTTGTTGATTAGTTTCTAATAAATTTTCGATACCGGCATCAGCGCCTGAACACCGTTGTACGATTTCAGACGGTTGATGAACTTGCGCTGCTGATAGACCTCCTGACCGTAGAAAGTCTGCGCCGAAACCTCCAGAAGGCTGTTGAGCAGTTCGGAGAGGCCGTCGGTTACATCGGGATATTCCAGCAGCTGATAGCTCTTGATATCGGCAAGCTCGGCCGCGCACTCTATGGCATCGGCCAGACTTCCTATCTCGTCCACAAGGCCAATAGCGAGAGCCGACTTTCCGGTCCAGATACGTCCCTGGGCTATGGAGTCTACGGCGTTGAATGTCATACCACGGCCATCAGCTACATGGTTCACAAACTCGGAATATACCTGCTCCACCTTCTGCTGCATGATGTCTACCTCGTCGCTCTTCATATCGCCCACAAAACTCATGAATCCCGAATGCTTGTGGGTCTGCACCTGCTGCATATTGATTCCCAATGTGTTTTTCATGAGTTTCTCGGGCGAGAGCAGAAGTCCGAACACGCCTATCGATCCGGTAATGGTATTGTTTTCGGCAAAAATCCTGTGGGCCGGCGCCGATATGTAATAGCCTCCAGACGCGGCATATCCGCCCATGGAGACCACCAGAGGCTTCTGTTCCCTGAGTTTCAGGAGCTCGCTGTATATAATCTCGGCCTCGTCGGCAGATCCGCCGGGAGAGTTTACACGCAGCACCACGGCTTTTACACGCTTGTCTTTCATAGACTTGGATATGGCCTCCACAATCTCCTTGGATGAGAACGAGCTCTCCGACTGCTCGTCCGACAGCTCTCCGTCGGCATATATCACAGCTATGCGGCTCTGCGCCTCCGACAGATCCTCGTAGGCGGAGTTGTACTCACGGATGGTGATTATGTTAGGGTTATCAGCTGATACCATACTGCTGAAAATCCCGTTGAGGTCGCTCTCCAGAATAATGCCGTCCAGGAAACCCTCGCTCAGGCACAGCTGGCTGTTGGTATACAGCTCCAGCGAATTGGCGTACATATCAATCTTTTCCTCGGGAATATTGCGCCCCTCGGATATACCTGCCATCAGCTCGCTCC
This sequence comes from Bacteroidales bacterium, assembly GCA_045628165.1. Taxonomy (GTDB): domain Bacteria; phylum Bacteroidota; class Bacteroidia; order Bacteroidales; family UBA3824; genus UBA3824. Next base: position 9,925 of record JAZQPB010000178.1, read on the forward strand.
ATATATCACTGAGATATGCCGAAATCTGCCTTCTGTTGTCGTCCGACATATTCTCCTGAAGGAATGGCTCCACGGCCGACTTGAATTTTCCGTGGCGGATTACCTGGGCCGAAATGCCGAACTTATCGAGCGCGCCCTTGTAATACATCAGCTGCGAGCCGAGACCGCACATCTGGAAATCGCCGGCGCGGCGCATATACACGCTATCAGCTGCACTGGCTATATAATAATCGAAGTTGGTGTAGGAATTGGAGAACGCCACGGCAGGCTTGCCCGATCCCCTGAAACGGAGTATCATCTTGCGGATGGCCTCGGCGGTGGCGGGATCGGGCACGTTGTAGTCTGTGCAGCTGATATATAATGCGTCTATGCAATCGTCGAAGGCGGCGGTCTCGAGGGCGCGCTCTATGTCGTTGAGGCCCAGCGACTCCACACCGCCCACCGAGAGCGAGCTGTAGATATTGGAATAGCGTGTGGCGCTGCGCTCGGATACCGGCTTGGAGAGGTCGAGCTTGAGCACGGAGCCTTTCCTTACCCTCACCACATCGTCGGAATCGCTCATCATGGATCCTATAAACGACGAGAGCACCAATATCCATATTATGGTGGTGAGGCATCCCCATGTGAAAAGTCCGGCGATCACGGCGCCGAACATCTTGAAAAACTCTTTCATGATATTTTTTTAGTGTCGTTTGTTATTGGTTGACAGAAGCCGACGAATCGGCCGCGGGCTTCTTGACCGGCTTGCCCAAAAGCTCCAGAAGCCTTGCATCCAGCCTGTCGGCAGGGAGATTGATCTCGTGGACCGTAAAATCGGGGTATATAAGATAGCTGGCCGGCAGCTGACGAACTCCGTAGGCCTCCACGGCGCCGCTCTCCCATACCTTGAGGTCGGATACCGACGGCCAGTTGAGCTTCTGGTCCTTGAGGCCCTGTTTCCAGCGCTCGGCATTGTCGTCGAGCGAAACCTGATACACCACGAAATTCTTGTTGTAATAATACTTCCAGTAGAGCTTCTGGAGATTCTCGGAATTGCGGCGCGACACATCTGACCACGATGCCCAGAAATCGAGCAGGATGTACTTGCCCTTGTACGATGACAGCCTTACTGTATCGCCCTTGATGTTGGGCAGGGCAATGTCTACGGCCTTGTCGCCGCTCCTGACGCACGGCCCGGCAGATACGCCGTCCTGCTTCTGGAGACCGAGCTTCTCGACATACGACACCAGCTTGCGGGTGTGCATATTGTCGGGATAGGCCTCCTGCATCATATCCGACACCTCCTTGTATACGGAGTAATCCTTATCGGGATCGAAAACCGGACTCCTGGGGCCTATGTACTGCGATACGCACACAATGAGCGAGAGCGACCCGGGATTGTCGCGGATAAAACCCTGCGAGAATGCGCGCTGCGACTTGTATGCCGCATTGTACACCGAATCGAGGCTCTCCTTGATGCCGGCCAGATTGGGCGCGCTGATATTGGCCCTGAAAATCCTGCCCAGCGAATCGCAAATCCCGCGGGTATCGGCTATACGGCCCACCAGAGAGCAGATTTTCTCGCTCTCGGGCGATCCCTCCACGGTATAGTGGCTCTCGAAATCGCCATAATCGCTCTGCAGAGATATCCGCTGGCTGGTATCGGGCACCAGGGTAATCTGACGCTCGCTGTTGGAGAAATGCAGAATATAGAAATCGGGTCTGGAGATGGGGGCCTCCAGCTGAAACACGCCGCCCTCTCCCACTCTCGACGAATCCACAAGCTCGTATCCGTTGTCGGTAATCAGTTTCAGGAAGGCGGTGTCGCCATCCATGCCGGCTATACGGCCGTCTATGCTGAAACTCAGCCCGTTGTGCTCCTCTATCTTGGGCGCGCATCCTGTAATCGCGCCTACGGCCAGCCACAGGGCCGCTATGGTATACAATGTCTTCATCCTGTACTGTAATATAATACTTTGCAAATGCAAAAATAATCACAACATTGATTATTACAAAATTTAGTTTCCCATAGAGAGGCAAAAAAAACATTTTTTTAATTTTGTGGCCAAAACACAAAGAATATTCGCAAAGAATTATTAATTTTGACACGCGAATTTAATAACTAACACAGAACGGAAAAATGGAAATTTTCGAAATCCTGAAATACGTACTGCCATCGGTGGTGGTGCTATTAACGGCATACCTGATGCTCAAGCAGTTTCTGAAAAGAGACGACGAGAAATATCAGGCTGAGCTCGCCAAAAAGCGCATGGACCTGATGATAGAGAGCAAGAAGACCATGCTGCCCGTAATAATATCGGCATACGAGCGCCTGGTGCTCCTGCTGGAGCGCATAGAGCCGCAGAGCATACTGGCCCGCACAGTGGAATCCAGCATGATGGCCATAGAGCTGCAGAAGGCGCTGCTGGTAACCATAAGGGCCGAGTTTGAGCACAACTTCTCGCAGCAGCTCTACGTGAGCGACAACGCCTGGAAGGCCGTAAAGGACACCAAGGAGGTGGTTATCCAGCTGATAAACCAGACCGCGCAGACCGTGCCCATGGACGCCAAGGCCTCTGAGCTGGGCAAGAAGATAATAGACAACTACGCCAGCATAGAAAACTCGCCCATCGACGCGGCCATAAGCATCCTGAAGCAGGAGCTGGCCACCGTGGCTTAGTTTTTCAGCTGATATGCAAAAAAACAGAAAACAAATAAAAAAAACAATACAGCTATGAAAAAAATAATATTGACAATGGCCATGCTGATGACAATATGCGGCATGGGACAGGCACAGAAATATTTCGACAAGGTAAAGGTATCGAGCCACCAGGACTCTGTGAGCTACGCCGTGGGACTGCTGCTGGCCGACAATCTCTATGACTCGGACCTGGGCAAGCTGGACGTATCGCCCGAGATGATAGGCAAGGCTTTCAAGGACGTGAAGGGCGACCAGACCGCCTTCGACAAGGAGAGGGCCGTGGAGATACTGATGGCCGAGAGCGAGAAACTCTCCGAGATGAAGAAGGCCGAGGCCGATGCCAAGGAACGCGAGTTCCTGGACAACAACGCCAAGGAGCCCGGCGTGAAGACCACAGAATCGGGCCTGCAGTACCTCGTGGTAAGGGAGGGCAACGGCAAGAAGCCCACCACAGACAACAGCGTGAAGATATACTACGAGGGCAAGCTGATAAACGGCGACGTGTTCGATTCGTCGTATGAGAACGACGAGCCAACCACACTGAACGTGGACGGCGTAATAGAGGGCCTGAGCGAGGGCCTCCAGCTGATGAGCGAGGGCGCGGAGTTCATATTCTACATCCCGTACGAGCTCGGATACGGATCGTACTCACCGGGCGACTTTCTGCCGGCATACAGCACCCTGATATTCTCTGTGGAGCTGATATCAGTAGACGAGAGACAGGTACTGGACATGGACGACATGGACGACATGGACGAATCGGAAGGCCTGTTTGACGAAGAATAATAAACAAAATCACTAACCATATAAATTCAAAATGAAAAATTTTGGCAAAGTATTGGCTGCTACAGCCATAGCCGCCTCGATGCTCTCTGCTTGCGGCGGTTCATCACAGATCAACAAGAACGTAACATTAAAAAACAACTGCGACTCGGCAAGCTATGCTTTCGGTACTCTGATGGGACAGCAGGCCCGCCAGACTTTTACCGGACTGGAGGACGAGTATGAGCTCAAGATGAATTTCGAGAATTTTATCGCAGGATTCAAGGCAGCATTCGACAACGATTCAGCAACCATCAAATTCAAGAGCCCGATGGAGGCCAACATGTACCTCTCGGGCCTGATAAACGACATCCAGGTAAAGAAGAGCGCCGCTCAGATAGAGAAAAACCAGAAGTTCATGGAAGAGAACGCCAAGAAGGACGGCGTAATCTCCCTGCCTAACGGTCTGCAGTACTCTGTAATAGCCGAGGGCAAAGGCGAGAAGCCGGAACTTACAGATACAGTGGTATGCAAGTACGAGGGCCGACTGATAGACGGCACCGTATTCGACGCATCGGCCAAACACCCCGGCGACGGCACAGCATCATTCCCCCTCAACGGTGTAATCCAGGGCTGGCAGGAGCTGATATCGATGATGCCTGTGGGCAGCAAGTGGCAGCTCGTAATTACTCCGGAGCTCGGCTACGGTCCTCAGAACATGGGCAACATACCAGCCAACAGCATCCTGATCTTCGACGTGGAGCTTCTCGAGATAAAGAAGGGCCCAGCTAATAAGTAAACTAATCAATAACCATATAAACACATTAACAAAATGGCATTAGAAATAGAAGGCAAAATAAAGACCATCCTCCCTATGCGCGAGGGTGAGGGCCGCAACGGCCACTGGAGCAGCCAGGATTTCGTGGTAGAGATTCCCGGCCAGTATCCAAGAGATGTAGCAGTTACAGTATTCAACGGCAGAGTAGATATCGCCTCCCTCGTAATCGGCGATAATGTAAAGGTTTCCATCGACCTCTCATCACGCGAGTATCAGGGTCGCTGGTACACATCTGTTACAGCATGGAAGGTAGAGAAGGTGGGCGTAGGAGCTCCTGTAGCCGGCGCACCAGTGGCAACCAATCCAGTCGCCCCATCAGGTCCTGTAGAGCAGCCTCAGGCCGGCGGCGACGACTTGCCTTTCTAACCGGCAGGTTTTAGCTTATAGATATGAAAAACGGATTCTCGTGCCGGAAGGCAAGGGAATCCTTTTTTTTTGTGGGGGTGGTCGGCGGAATTGCCACACACATCCATAATAGCCACAGGCGATGCAACACACATACATAATCACCACAGGCGATGCCAGTGGTTACCACCGTGCAGCCCACAAGGGGCTCGCTGATATGTGAAACGCCAATCATGATTCCCCGGCCATGGGCGTTATTGATGCCCGCCAATTTCCCCGGCCATAGCGATTATTAACACATGAGGATTGTCAATGTAAGTTCTACATTTTATAGAACATACTTTCTTACTACCTCAATATCAATATTCAAGAACTCAGCAATAGATTCTACAGAATCACCAGTAGAAAAAAGTTTTTTTGCCATTTTACGGTCTTTATCTTCAAGAAGTTTTTTCTGCTCGTCAAGTTGCTTGGTCTGCTCGTCAAGCTGCTTGGTCTGCTCGTCTAGTTGCTTGGTCTGCTCGTCTAGCTGCTTGGTCTGCTCGTCAAGCAATTTAGCCTGCTTATCCAACATTTGCCCCCACAATTCTATCTCGTCATAGATATCGTCCTCCACATCCATCTCGTCCTGTATCTTATCACTTACACATGCCTTTACAAGTTGACGGACAATGTAATTGTAGTCTGGGGCATTTTCGATAGTCTCTGACACTTTCAGATAATGCGAATTCTTGGCCTGCTTGTCGATTTTGTAGGTCTGATCGAATACTGAGAGAATTCGCTCTACTGGAGCAAGGAATTTCTTTCTGAGGTATGGCACCTGTACTATTATCATCTTGTGTATCAACCCGAAAACAAACTCACTCTCGAGTTTTTCTATCTTCTTTTTCTCGGCATTGTAGAATTCAGGGATTCCATATATCACAGGTTCTGGAACATCACAGCAGGGATAGCCCATGATGAAAATGGACACAATAGGAATGGCTGTCTTGTGTCCGTCCTTGACCTCAACATTTGACTTGTTGCGGTACTGGGCGGCCAGATACTTGCGGAATCGCAGCACGTCGCTCTCAATCTTTGCCTTCTGAAGTTCAATAGTCACCACATGCATTTTTCCTTCCTTGTCCTTTATCTTGGCGGCAAAATCAATGCGCAGAATCTCGAGGTCGTTCTTTATCTTGAACGCATGCTCATTCTGACGCATCTGAAGTTCTACTATCTCAACCTCAAGCAATGCGCCTATAAGTATCTTGGCAGACTTGTCATCTTCCATCAGAAACTTGAAAACCGTATCGTATATTGGATTTGCTATCGTTACCATGGCATTATATTTTTAATTGAGGCAAAGATAATGATTAATTTGTGAAAATACAAAAAAAATGAAACTTTGCACACGGGAGGGCACACGGGCCCTCCCCTACAATGATCCGCACAATTATAAAAAAATAGCGGGCACATAGGCCCGCCAAAACAACTAATGCGTGGATTCACACCATCTGTCTCGGCGGGCCCATGTGCCCGCTGTTTTTATTAATAAGGATTATTTTGTAGAGGACGACCCATGTGTCGTCCCGAAATTACACGGCGGATCAATCCATCATCATCCCCCGGCCATAACGATTCAATTTTCCCCGGCCATAGCCATCATTGATAAGTGGTGATGGCCGGGGCTACGGAGCGTGGAGGTCCACAGGACCTCTTACATCCCAACGTCAATCTCATAGGCCGCCAGG
>JAZQPB010000179.1:0-23885 GCA_045628165.1 Bacteroidales bacterium
ATGGGGTCCACACCGGCGAAAGGCTCGTCGAGGAGTATGAACTTGGGGTCCACTGCCAGCGCGCGGGCTATCTCGGTGCGTCGGCGCTCGCCTCCCGAGAGCTGTATTCCGAGGCTCTTGCGGATGTGTCCGAGGCCGAATTCCTCTATCAGGCTCTCCAGCTTCTCTTTCTGGTATTCCTTGCTGAATCCGCGTACCTGCATCACGGACAGGATGTTGTCTTCCACGCTCATCTGGCGGAATACCGAAGCCTCCTGCGGAAGGTATCCCACGCCGAGCTGCGCGCGCTTGTACATGGCGTGCTTTGTGATATCGGTGTCGTCGAGGTATATGGTGCCGCCGTTGGGCTTTATCAGGCCCACTATCATGTAAAACGATGTGGTCTTTCCTGCTCCGTTTGGGCCCAGCAGACCTACGATCTCGCCCTGTTTTACGTTGATCGATACGTCTTTTACTACGGTGCGCTTGCCGTATATCTTAATTAGGTGTTCTGCTTTTAGTTGCATTTTGTTGCGTTTTTGCTTTTGGATGCAAATATACAAAAAAAAGGCAAAACGAAAATTTTGTTTTCATTTTGCCTTTAAAAAAATTTTTGTGTGTTTATCGATTCTTAATCAGCTTAGAGCGAAGCGTCGAGTACAGAGTTCTGCTCGCCCATGCCGTTGTCTACTGTAGGACGGTAAGGGTCGTTGATCCATGTGGCGCCATCCAGTACGTAGCGGAACTGGTATTTCTTGCCCTTCTCGAGAGAGAGCTCTACCTCGAAACCGTCGAGAGTCTGTACCATTGGAGTGGTTTCCTTGTCCCAGCCGTTGAACTCGCCTGCTACGGCAACCTTCTGTGCGTTCTGTGCCTGCTCCTTGGTGAGGGTAAGCTTGAATGTGGCTGTGGTGCTCTTCTTGGTGGTCTTCTTAGCAGTTGTCTCCTTCTTGGGAGCTGTTGCCTTCTTTGCCTTTGGCTCAGCAGCCTCTGCGGCATTCTTTCTTGGTCTTGCCATTTTCTTGTGTGTTTTAAGTTTATACCAATAATTTTGTTTAATTCTGATGCAAATTTAGTGCTTTTATTTTACAATGAGCAATTTTTCTATATTAAATTTATTTAACATTCGGTGAAATAAATCGTTTTGGGAGTTTTTTTTATTTAATCTGCGGTAATTTTGATGTTTTTTTGGTCTTAAAATTCACCAAAAAAAAATTTTTATGCTCATGTATCTGAAAATCATGCCGAAGTGGTTTTTGTTTTGCTTTTTTTGCTATTTTTGTGGCGCATCTTTATAATTGTTTTATTTGTATAGTATAAAAAATGTTCTCATTATTCAAGAAAGAGTTGTCGGCTTTTTTCAGCTCGATAACGGGATACATAGTGATATTTATCTTTCTGCTGGTAAACGGCCTGGTGCTCTGGGTATTCCGCGGAAACATGAATATTATAGACAGCGGTTTTGCGTATCTGGACCCGCTGTTCCAGATTTCGCCGTGGGTTTTCCTGTTTCTGGTGCCCGCCATCACCATGCGCATGATCTCCGAGGAGTTCAAGACCGGAACCATCGATGTGCTGTACACACAGCCGCTGAGCGATATGCAGATAGTACTGGCCAAGTATCTGGCAGGTCTGGCGCTGATACTCATTTCCATACTGCCCACACTGGTATATGTGTTCTCCATCGGCAGCCTGTCGGCGGAGGGACAGCAGACAGCGGCCGGCGCCGAGATCGCGGGCCTCGATATGGGCGAAACCACAGGAGCGTATCTCGGTCTGTTTCTGCTGGCATCGGTATACTGCGCCATAGGTGTGTGGACATCAGCTCTCACCGAAAACCAGATTGTGGCGTTTCTGCTGAGCGTGGGCGTGTGCCTGTTCATGTATCTGGGCATGGATGCCATCAGCGGCTTCATAGGCAAGTTTGGCCTTGCCATATCCAATCTCGGAATCGACGCCCATTACCGCTCCATAAGCCGGGGCGTGGTGGATACCAGGGATATAGTCTATTTCCTGTCGGCCAACGCGTTGTTCCTTATTCTGGCCAAGCATAAACTCGAATCTCGCAACTGGAAATAATTCTTCTTATGGATATCAAGACAGAAAACAGGAAAAACAGCCTCCGCAGGCTGGCCATAGCCATAGCGGCTATTCTGGTTATCAACATCATATCGCTGAAGGTGTTTACGAGGTTCGACCTCACCGACGACCGCCATTTCTCGCTCACGGATTTCACACGAGAGTATCTCCAGAACCTGAACGGACAGGTGATGGTGCGCGTGTATCTGGATGGCGACGAGCTTCCGGTATCTTTCTCAAGGATGAAAGACGAGATAAAGAGCAAGCTCGACGAGTTCCGCATATACGGCGGCAGCAAGATCGGATACACCTTCATCAATCCATCGCAGTCCGACAACAAGGACGCACGCTACGGAATATACAAGCAGCTTTTCGACCTCGGACTCAAGCCCGTGGAGATAGACAACAACACATCCGAGCAGACCACCAAGACCATGATTTTCCCATGCGCCGTGGTAAGCTACACCCTGGAGGGCAAAACCGGCCCCGACAATCACGACACCACACTATTCCGCGAGATAGGACTCAACCTCCTGAAGGCCGACCCTCAGCTGGAGCCCGGCGACGAGCAGAACATTTTCAACAGCATAGAGACCCTCGAATACGAGATCATAAACGCCATCTACCGCCTCTCGCAGGTGGAGAAACCGCGCATAGCATTTCTGGAGGGTCACGGCGAGGCCAGCGAGGAGCAGCTGATAGATATCAGCACCGAGCTCTCTGATTACTACGACGTTCGCCGTGGCGTACTCAACGGCAACGTGGGCGTGCTGGACGGTTTTGCCGCAGTGGTGATAGCCAAGCCATCCAAGCCATTCAGCGAGGAAGACAAGTTTGTGCTCGATCAGTACATAATGCAGGGCGGCAATGTGCTCTGGCTGCTGGACGCCACCACGGCCTCCATCGACAGCCTGATGCAGCGCGAGGCATCGGCGGTGCTGCCCGTGGAGCTGAACCTCGAGGATATGCTCTTCACATACGGAGTGCGCCTAAACGCCAACATCATCCGCGATATGCAGTGCGCCGGCATCGGCCTGGCAGTAAACGGCCCGGGCGGACAGCCGCAGATCAAGCTCTTCCCGTGGGACTATTATCCGGTGCTGCTTAGCCGAATCAAAAATCCCATCACCAAGCACCTGAACTATCTCTGGTGCCGTTTTGCCGGAAGCATCGACACAGTGGCCACCAATGTGCCCATCGACAAAACCATCCTGCTGGAATCCGGCAAATACTCGCGCACCATAAGCGCGCCGTTCGCACTCTCGCTGGAGGGCGTGGGCACGCGTCAGGACCCCAACGACTACAACAAGCCGCATCAGTCCATAGCCGTATTGCTGGAGGGAAATTTTGAATCGCTATACAAGGAGCGCCGCGGACGCACCATCAACGGCCGCTATTACGAGACCAAGGCCTCATCGGCGGCATCCAAGCAGATAGTGGTATCAGACGGCGATGTGGCCCTCAACGACATATCGCCCAAGGGTGAGCCGTATCCTCTCGGTTTCGACCGCAACAGTCAGAACACATTCAAGGGCAACAAGGAATTTATCGTAAACGCGGTCAATTATCTTACCGGCAATGGCGACCTGCTCACCATCCGCCTCAAGGAGATGAAAGTACGCATCCTCGACAAGCAGCGCGCACAGCAGGAGCGGTCGCTCCAGGCATTCCTCAACGTGGCATTGCCTCTCATGGTGATAGCCATTTTCGGCGTAATACTTTTCATAGTCCGCAAACGGAAATACACAAAATAACGTGGATTGGACGAAATTAAATTTTTTTTTTCTCACAAGAAGGTTAGAATGAAAAACTTTTGGATAATAATAATGCTGATGGCATTGCAGTCGTGCGGAGGCGACAGCGATTTCACCATACAGGAGCAGGACTGCGGTGCCATTGTGATATGTGCCGGCGGGCATACCATTACCCTAACACGCGATACCGTATGGCATATATCGGCAGCTGATGGCGCACATATCTGCACCGCCGACGATGGCAAAATTTCTGCGCTGTTCAATGTATTCCGCGACATCCAGATAATGGGCAGCAGCACATACTCCCCAGACGGAAAATTCGATTACGAGATACATTTCCAGAAATCGCCCGGCAGAGACATCAAGTGCATGAAATTCAATGCGGTGCCCGGATCGCCGATGCTCGTGGGCAGCGTGGACGGAGGCAAATGCTACATAGTAGGCGTGCCGGGACTCAACATCAATCCTTCAGCCAACCTTCAGCCGGCCGCCGAATACTGGAAAAACCGCTCGCTATTGGAGATTAACGGCGCAGGCATTTCACTTATCGCCGTCAACAACCTTATAGACCGCGCCCAGTCGTTCACAATCTCCACCAATGTGGATGCCTATACCGTGCAGGATGCCGACGGCCACATAGTCGACATTCCCACAGAAAAAGTGCGCCAGTTTCTCGGTTCCATTTCGGGAGAATACCGCGCCGAGTCTTACGTGGACAACATCTCTCCATTGCCGGAAGATATGATATATCAGCTGAAAATCCGCAACCGCCTCGGCATGGAGGATTCAATATTTTTCTACAAGAAATACATAAACGAAACACAGCCCGACTTCAACAAAATGTATTTCCGCAAAGGCGGTGAAGTGGGCTGTGCAAAATATTTCGATTTCGACAATCTGCTGGTGGATCTGGACAGGCTGAAGAGGTAAAAAAAACTATTCCTCCTCGTTCTTCGCCATCTGCTCCTTAATTTTTCTGGCGGCGCAGGTGGCGGTGCGGAGCGGACAGCCCTCGCAGTCCTCGAGAGTGTGCTTGGATTTACGGCCCTCAATTATTTCCCTATCAATCTGCTGCTGAATCTGGTTCATGCAGTAAATGCCCAGTTTCTGCATCTCCTCGTTTTCGCCTACCTCATACTGGGGAAAACGTTTTTTCTTGCCCCAGAATGTCTGTATGCCGAGCCCCACAAAACACAGAGCTATTATTGCTACAACAATCAAAAATACTTTCAGGTATTCCATTTTTTTATAAATTACGAATTACGAATTACGAACGCTTGGCCTGCTTGATTCTTGGTCAGCAATTCGTAATTCGTAATCAATTAATAATTATCAGTATCGAGCTTTCCGATTTTTTTGCCTTTCTCGTCGTACACCACTGACTTGCCGGAACGCTTGCCGTGCTTGTATTTAGATGAGAACCTTATATTGCCGTTCTCATGGAAATACTGGCACTCGCCGTGTTTCTCGCCGTCCTTGTATTCTATCTTCGACTTCATATTTCCATTGCGGAAATACTCAATGTAATAGCCGTCTATCTTGTCCATCTTGTAGTCGATATCGGCCAGCTTAAGATCCTTGTTGCTGTTGTAATAGAAATAAGCCTTGCCGTTCAGATAGCCCTGCATATAGTTGGCTGTCACAAATACATTTCCGTTCTCATAATATGTGCGCCAGATACCGTTGGCCATTCCGTCCTGAACATTTCCGTCGAAATGGAGAGCGTCTATTGTATCGTAATTGATGTGCTGAGGACCATCAGCTATGCCCTCCGGCAATACAACCTTAAACGACAGCGAGTCGATGTCCGAAATTCCCATATTGCTCTCCACAAGGCTCTCCACCTGAAGCGCTATGTCCTCCTGGTTGGCTGTGGAATCGTACTGAATCGCGAGCTTGCTCTTGAACTGTCCGCCGTTGTTGGCCAGCTGAAATCCAAATCTCGCAAAACTGTTGATGAGCTCACGGTTGTTCTCTATATCCTTCTGGAGGTCGTTGGGAGCGTATTTAAGAAGTGTCTCATACATCTTGGGAGTCTGGATGAAAACTGTGAGATTGGCCTTGTTGTCGAAACCGTCCTTGAAATTCTCGAACTTGGAGCTGCGGTTCATCGTGCGGCCCATCAGATAGTCGTCTATCAGCTGATGCAAAACCTCCGGACTATTGGCAAACACCACAAAATCCTCTATGTAAGTATAATAAGGCTTCTCGATCTTGGCAAAGAGCTTGCCGAAAAACATCTTGAAGAATCCATTGATATCCAGATACTTGATATCGAAATTACGGTAAGGCTCCAGACGGAATTTGAGCGGAGTGCGGTGCTGAATGTGGTCAAACATATTGGTGAGGTGGGCCTTGGCGTCATCTATATTTCCGGCGCCTATCACAACGGCCACATCAATGTCGCGCGATTTCTCGGAGAGCGGACGCAGCTTGGCTATAGTAATCTCGTTGCCTATCCAACCCAGAAAATCGTCCTTGATGCTGAAACCGAGGAGTTTCTCGGTGGTCTTCATGAGTTTCTGCATATCGTCCCAGTCCTTCTTGTTGCCGCGGGCATACTCCGATGTAAGCTCATCGTAGAATCTCTCGAAATCGTTGAACTGGAGCGAGAGATACATGGCAGTCTGATCGCTCAATATCTGGTAAGCCTTGGTCTTGCCGGTGCCCACATTGCTGAACGCGCGCAGATACGAGTATACCGAATCGAGGCAGGTGCTTCCGTTCAGCACAATCTCGTCGTCGTATAGCTCAAGACCCATGAGCGAATACACAAGGCTCTGCGATATCATGTCCATGCCCTCGCTCGGGTCGGTGGAATACATGGAATACAGCTTGTCCATGGTCTTGTAGTTCACAAAGAGCTTGATGAGGCTGTTTCGCGAGAAATCGCCCGCCACCTCCTGATACTTGGCATTTACGGCCCAGGTGCTGTTGCCGAAATCGTTAAGCACTCGGTAAACCATCTTCTTGTCGAGGCCCACTATCAGAAGGTTCTCGGCCAGAGTAAGATAGATATTAAACTCGGGATCGTTTTTGTCAGCTAATGTGAAAACAGTAAAAGTCCTCGGATCCTCGCCGCCCTGCGAATACTTGTTGGTGGAAACCTTGTAGTCGCTCAGCAGCTTGAACGATGCCGACAGGTCGTCGAAATATTTCGAGAATTCCTGAAGGTCTATCATGTACACGAGGTCCCACGAGCCGCTGCCGTTTTCCAGACAGGCCATCACGAGCTCACGGCCCTCCAGGAGCTTGTCGGCCAGCTTGCTGTCCTTCAGGAAACCATCCACCATCTCAATATCCTCGTTCAGGTCGTTGAAATACTCGGTGGTCTTCAGATAATTCCAGAAATTGCTCTTACCCAGAGTGTTCCACGCCTTGGAGAGGTCGGAAGTGGTGGCCACAAAAATTGCGTCGTCGGGCACGGCGCTGAATGCGTTTACATTGCCGGCCTTCTTGAAAAACCGGTGATAGCCCAGATATGCCGCTACCAGCAATATCATGGAAAGGATTACGAGTCCAAAGATTTTTAGAAATTTCATGTTTACAAAATGTTTTATGATTCTGTTTGCAAAGATATAAAGATTTTATTTAATTTTGTATAATTTTTCACCAACTTCATTTTTTATGTTAGGACTTAATAAAATAATGCTTATCGGCACCGTGGGGCGCACGCCCGAAACCCGCTATATAGCACAGGGAGTGTCGTTTACAAGGCTGTCGGTGGCCACCACCGAGAGAGTTTCCGGACCCGGAGGCCGCCTTATCGACGAGACCGAGTGGCACGAGGTGGTAATATTCCGCGAGCTGTCGGAATACGCCGCGCAGTACGTGAAAAGGGGCGACACCGTATACGTGGAGGGCCGGCTGAAGTCGCGCTACATCAACGACACTCCCGAGTCAGGACATAGAATCTACGAGGTGCTGGCCAGCAACCTGATAATCATCCAGCGCAGCAAGGCCAACCAGGAATCGCCACTGCCGGATGTCAGCATATCAGCTGATGGCAAAAACAATACAACGGGCATATCAGCTGATACACAGAAAATTGGCGCGGGCCTTCCGGGGTTCGATATCGAGAACATATCAGCTGATATGAAAAGCTACGGAGACAGCCTCCCGTTCTGAAACAACAACAGACAAAAGACAGAGATGAATATTTTGGACATATCACTAATATTGCCCGTAGATCCGCTGGTGTGGATTCCGGTGGCCGCGGCGGCGATGGCGCTGGCCATGCTTATGCTGCTGTCGATGCTCAGGAGCGCCGTGCACTCCATTACAGAGAGCGAATCGCGCAAGCTGCACCGCAGCAAGGACCAGCGGCTGCAGAAGGCTTACAAGTTTTATCAGCGCAAGGAGAAGGTGAAGGCATCGCTGGCCACAGCCGAGACACTGCTGGCCCTGTGCGCGGTGCTGTCGCTCACATCGCTAATAAGCGGAAACAATCTGTATGAGGGCGGCGCGCTGCTGGTGTTCGACGACCCGGCGTGGCCGTCGTATATGGCGTTCTTTGTGCTGCTGGCCTTTGTGCTGGTGATAATGGCCGTGGTGCCGGGGCGCATGATAAGCGAGAAACGCAAACTCGGAATGCTGCTGAGACTGGGCTGGCTGGTGAACACCGTGCAGGCGCTTACAGCTCCGCTCTCGTTCTGCAACTCTTACAGCAACTCCCGGAGCGAGACCTCCGGCAGCAGGCTGCAGGTGGCTCTGGGCAGCGATCCTCCGCAGACCGGCGAGAAAGACATGATAAGGAACATTCTCCAGTTTGGCGATATAGAGGTGAGGGAGATAATGACTCCGCGCCACGACATAGTGGCCGTGCGCAAGGGCGACCCGTTCTCCGCCGTAAAGAAGGCCATAGAGGACAGCAACTTCTCGCGCCTGCCCGTCTGCGAGGACAATCCCGACACAATATTCGGCATCGTGTACGTAAAGGACCTGCTGCCGCACGTATCCGACGACGACACCTTTGAATGGAACAAGCTGATACGCAGGATAACCTACGTATCGGAAAACAAGAAAATATCCGACCTCCTCAAGGAGTTTCAGCAGGCCAAAAACCACATGGCGGCGGTCTCCGACGAATACGGCGGAATATCGGGCCTGATAACGATGCAGGACATTCTGGAAAAGATTGTGGGCGAGACTCCCGACGAGTTCGACGAGGAGGATGTGAATATGCTGCAGAAGGTGAGCGACAATTTCTACATCTTCGACGGCAGGATAATGCTCGACGACTTCTGCCGCGAGATGGGCCTGGAGACCAATTACCTGGACGAGCTGAAGGGCGACGCCGAATCGCTGGCGGGCCTGCTGCTTGAGATCAGGGGCGAGTTTCCGGCCAAGGAAGAGAGAATCCAGTGCCGCGACCTCACATTCTCGGTAGAATCGTTCAGCGGACGCCGCATCGAGAAAATCGGAGTAAGATTCTGATGTTTGCAATTAGTGTTTATAATATAATATGTATCAGCTGATATGAAAAAAATCTTTTACATAATAGCCATGCTGGCCGCGGTGATGATATCATCGTGCGGCGAGAAGCCTAATCCCAAGCCGCGCGGATATTTCCGCATCACGTATCCGCAGAAGGAGTATTCGTCGTTCGACAGTCTGGACCTCCCGTACATGTTCGATATTCCCAAATACTGCGTAATGGAGCTTGAGGACTCGCGCGGAGCCGAGAAATACTGGAGCAATATCGTGTTCAAGGGCATGAACGCCAAGGTGCATCTCAGCTTCAAGTATCTGACGGGCAACCTCGACACCCTGATAGAGGATTCGCACACGCTGGCATACAAGCACACCGTGAAGGCCGAGGGCATAGAGAAGGTATCGTATGTGAACGACACCACGCGCGTATACGGCCTGCTGTATTCGATAAAGGGAAATGTGGCGAGTCCCATTCAGTTTTATCTGACCGACAGCACCAGGCATTTCCTGAGAGGGTCGCTGTATTTCAACTGCACGCCCAACAAGGATTCGCTGATGCCGAGCATAGATTTCGTAAGAGCTGATATCGAGAGGCTTTTCGAGAGCATGGTGTGGAAATAGCGCACGGAAAATTATGGCGAGGTACAATATTACGTATCAGCTGCCCGGGAAAACCTCTCTCGGGCTCTGGAAGATAGAGGAGAGCGCCGCCGAGCTGTACGCCATGGCAGAAAACATGTTATCAGCTGCCGAAAAAGAACGGTACTCGGGATTCAAGAGCGGACGGAGGCAGCGCGAATGGCTGGCCACAAGGCTGCTGATAGCCGATATGCTGGGCCACTACGTTCCAGTGGAATACGATGCTGCCGGCAAGCCACGCCTGAGCGGAATGGATGCCGAGCTGAGCATATCGCACGCCGAGGGCATAGCCGCGGTGCTGATATCGCCCGATGTGCGCGCCGCCGTAGATATAGAGCGGATAACGCCCAGAATCATGAGAATACGCAACAAGTATCTGCACGACAGCGAGATAGCACTAATCCCCGAGGACGACATGCTCCGCTGCCTGTATATACACTGGTGCGCCAAAGAGGCCATGTACAAGGCATGGAACATAGAGGGCTACGATTATCAGAACTCGTATGCGCTGTGCCATCTCAATAGGGCGCAGAGCCTGTATGAGGGCCGTGTGGTGGACGGCGGAATCACGAGGAAGTTTGATATCCACTGCATGGATGTGGATGGCTGCGTGGTGTGCGTGGCCGTATTGTTGGATGTATAATTTTTGTTTCAGCTAATATGACTACTATATATCAGAAAATTTTCAACAAGGACAAGAAACGCATTGCCGTGCTTCTGGATCCTGACAAGCTAAACGACGAACAGGCCCGCCGCATGGCCGACAAGATAGAACAGTCGCCGGCCGACATTGTATTGGTGGGCGGCAGCCTGGTGTCCAATTCGGTGGATGACACCGTGAAGGCCATCAAGCAGTGCACCGACAAGCCTGTAGTGCTTTTCCCTGGCGGAGGCAATCAGCTGAGTCCATACGCCGACGCGCTTCTGCTGCTGAGCCTGATATCGGGACGAAATCCGGAGTACCTGATAGGCGAACACGTGAAATCGTCGTACAGGATTCTGAAATCGGGAATCGAGGTGATCTCCACCGCCTACGTGCTGATAGACGGCGGCGCCATCACTTCGGTGCAGTATGTGAGCAACACAATGCCGATACCTGCCAACAAGGTGGACCTGGCCGTGGCCACTGCCCTGGCCGGCGAGCAGATAGGCATGAGGAACATCTATCTGGAGGCGGGCAGCGGCGCGCTCAATCCCGTGCCGGAGGCCACCATACGCGCAGTAAGCCGTGTATGCAAATCGCCGCTGATGGTGGGCGGCGGACTTAGGAGCATGCAGGCCATAGACAGAGCCTTAAACGCCGGCGCCGACATCGCAGTGATAGGCACGGCATTCGAGAACAATCCCGATTTCTTTGTGAAATGAAAAAGTGTAAAGCCTCAAGACCAAGTCCTGATGCTTTACACTTTTTTTATCTCTAATCTTTAAGCTTTAAACTCTAATCTCTAATCTCTAAACTCTAATCTCTAATCTCTAATCTCTAAACTAAAGCTTAGGGCTGTCGATATTGTATTCGGCGCTCTCGTCGGGATTGTTGAGCATACGGGCGGGCTGCGATGTGGATTCCAGCACATTCCACCAGATCTCGCTCTCCAGGTTGATGCGCTTGCGCTCTGTAACGGCGGCCTTGATAGGCATTACGGTGAAGTTGCTGTTCCAGTGGCCGATGGTGAAGGCTGTCTTGCCGGCCATGGCGGCGTGAACGGCGTTCTGAGCAAGCTGGTTGCAGAACTTGGAATCGTTGCTGTTGGCGGCGGCGCTGCGGATTATGTAGCTCGGGTCTATGTACTTGATGGAGCACTTGAAGTTGTCTTTCTTGAACTGCTCCTGAATCTTGTCCTTCAGGAATACACCAATGTCGGAGTACTTCTTGTTGCCGCTGGCATCTCGCTCGTTGCTCTCCTCAAAGAAGAACTGTCCCGCGCCCTCGGCCACGATTACCAGTGCGTGCTGACGGCGCTCCACACGTTTCTTTATCTGATTGATGAGGCCGGCCTCGCCGTAGAGGTCAAACTTCATCTCTGGTATCAGCACAAAGTTAACATCACCGGTGGCGAGTGTGGTGTTGGCGGCTATAAAGCCCGAATCCCTACCCATCAGCTTTACTATCACAATACCGTTGTATGCGCCCTTGGCCTCATTGTGGGCGTCGATGCAGATGTCGCTGGCCTTGGAGAATGCGGTCTCGAAACCGAAAGTCTTGTCGATGAAGTTGATATCATTGTCGATGGTCTTTGGCACGCATCCCACGGCTATCTTGAGGCCGCGATTCTCCACCTCGTCGGCTATCTTCTGTGCGGCGCGGTGTGTGCCGTCGCCTCCTATGCAGAAGAGTATGTTCACGTTTGACCTCTGGAGACTGTCCACTATCACGTCGGCAGGCTGCTCTCCGCGGCTGCTGCTCAGGAAACTGCCTCCCTGCAGGTGAATACGGTCCACCACATCCGGTGTAAGCTCCACATCCTCCAGTGCGTAGTCGGGATTGAAGCCCATGAGGCCGAATCTGATTCCTATCACGTTCTTTACATTGTATCGGCGGTAAAGCTGCATCACCAGACCGCGGATCACATTATTGAGACCCGGACAGAGGCCGCCGCAGGTTACTATGGCCACCTTGGCCTTGGCGGGATCAAAGTAGATTTTTTTCTGGGGACCGGCCTTCTCGAACGATATCGGAGTGATGCCGGCCTTGAGTCTTTCCAGCATCTTGGACGATGCGTCGTATAGGATACGGTCGTCGGCCTTTACGTAGTCGTAAACCTCGTCGCCCTCCACCTCCGAGAGCACGAACGGCGACTTGATTTTGCATTCGCCCAATGTCTTTACATTGAAATCGATTGCGTGGAGTTCTTCCTGTGTCATATATGTTTTTTGTATGTGTTTTTGTTGAAAATTTCCGCTGGCTAAGTTACAATTAAAAAATCAAATTGCGGTTACAAATCTGATACATTTTTAGCAATTACGGAAATTACTGACATTAGCTACTTGAAGAAAATGATTCGCTGCTTGCCGCAGGTGGCCGATCCGAAACGAGCGAAATGGTAGTTGACCTCCACCATCACCTGAGCGCTCAGCGGTTTCATCTCTATATTCTGGATTCCCAGGGTCTTGTTGCCGAAGTATATATTCTCGTCGGCAGCTAATACATTCTTGCCGCAGTACGCTCCTCTTACACCCAGGCTTACCTGAATCCTCTCGCCGTTGTATGGCATGAATCCGAGACCGAAAACGATGCTCGTGAACTTGCCGTTGAACTTGTCGGTGACATCAGCTGATGACTCCACTCCGGCGCTCAATCCCATCAGGCTGATATTGCCGTCGAGCTCTCTTGTGGCCTCCTTTACGGATGTAATCTTGGGGCCCACCTCCAGATAGAATCCGTATTCGCCTGTGTATCGGCCCAGTATCAGGAGGTCGCCGGCCTTAATCTTGATGTTGCTGTTAAGCACGCTCTCGCCCGAAATGTGTGGATTGAATTCGGCCTTGTTCTGATAGTTGGAGCTCATGTATTCGAGCGATACTCCCACCCTGTCCACGAAAACCACGCCGAGGCGTCCGCCCACACCAAACGACGGGGCCATATAGTTGAGCGAGCAGTTTTCGTTGTCCGAGATCTGCTTGCACATAAGCGCCGACGATCCCACGCCTATTTTTCCTGCAAGCGAAATCCAGTTGGGCGCGCCTCCGCGCTGTGCAAATACCTGTGCTGAAATGGCTATCAGCAGCATTACTGTAAGTAATCTTTTCATTTTGATTTATGTTTTTGTGATTTGTATGTCCGTGTTAGAATTAAAACTTGTTTTTTGCTTTTAAAGTTGCATAATTAGCAAAAAAAAACAAAATTTGCAAAAAAAATTACAGAATGAGAAAATACTTCACAGAATTGGGATTTTGGGGCAGAAGCATTGCCCTTGTTATGCTGCTGATGGCGTTTATGCTGATAGCCATAATCATAGGCGACGTATCAGCTATAATGATATTCGGCGGCGACGCCATGGCCCACAGCGAGCCCCAGGTGATGAGGTTTCTGCAGGGAGTGCTGGCCTGCGGTGTGTTTCTGCTGCCGGCCGTTGCGCTGTGCCTGCTCTGCCGCAAGGGTCCGCGCATGGCAAGGCTGTCGGCATCGCCCGCTCCCAGGCCTCTGTCGCTGGCTCTGTGCGTGGCCATCATGATAGCATCGCTTCCGCTGAGCGGATGGCTCGAGGAGATTAATCTGCGGATGACACTGCCCGAGAGCATGCAGGGCATAGAGGACTGGATGAGGCAGAAGGAGGACCAGGCGGCCAGGATTACCGAGCAGCTGATAAAGACTCCCGACATTACGGCCATGCTGGCCAATATGATAGTGCTGGCCCTGATACCGGCCCTTTGCGAGGAGATGTTTTTCCGCGTGGGCATACAGCAGGCCATCATATCAGATACCACACGCATGAGCCCGTACTGGGCCGCCGTGGTTACCGCGTTTATATTCAGCGCCATACATTTGCAGTTTTTCGGATTTGTGCCCAGATTTGTGCTCGGCGCCGAGCTTGGACTTATGCTCGTGATATCGGGCAGTGTATGGTGTCCCGTATTAGCTCACATCACCAACAACGCCATAGCGGTGATAGGCGGATACATGGAGGCGCGCGGCGGCGAGCTCAGCCTGTCGCAGGCGGCCGAGAGTCCGTGGGTGATAATACTGAGCACAGCGGCGGCGGCGGCGCTTTTCACCTTATTATATAAGTATGAAAAAAAATCCAAAATTTGTTTTGATATTTCAGATTAAGAATTAATTTTGCATTCTAATAAAGTAAGATTTTGTAGGATTGATGCAATAAAACCCGACAAAATTACGATATATATAATGTATTAAAATATAATATATGGCTGTACGCAAGACACCCAAGACAAGAAAGACTGCCGAGGAGAAGGAGCAATTCAAGCGCCAGCACCGTCAGTCGTTCAGACTCAACGACTTGGAATACAAGGCCCTGATGAAATACTACAAGAAATACAAGGTAAACAACAGGGCAAGGTTTCTACGTGAGGCCATCATGTCCATAGTGTTGAAAAAATTCGACGACGATTACCCGACACTTTTCGACATGCCCGTATCAGAGGCCGAGGCCAAGCCGAAGCCTGCGCGCAAGGATTCCGACACGGGACAGCTTCAGCTGGATTTTTAAGAAATTAATTATATAAACGCAAACTTTGAAAAAAAATATGAAAAACAGATTCCTTAAGAAACTTACTGCCATAGTATGTCTGATGACAGTACTTGGTTCCAATGTATTGGCGCAGTCTAACTATCGCGAGTGGTGGAACAGCCTGCCAGGACCTTGGAAAACTATATTCCGCAACCAGGAGCTGAAGGGAAAGAACGTGGATCCTACAGATGAGGAGCTGTCTACATTCTCCTTCATCAAGCACATCAACTGTGCCGGCAACAAGGATATCGAGTCGCTCAAGCCGCTCGCATTCCTCACCGGACTTCTCACTATCGACTGCAGCAACACCAACGTAAAGTCGCTGGAGGGCATCGAGGGCCTCAAGAGCCTCACCAAGATCAACTGCAGCAACAACGATAATATCAACAGCCTGATACCATGCATGGGCCTCGTGAATCTCGAGGAGCTCAACTGCGGCAATACAATGGTGAAATCGCTTGCTCCGCTCAGCGGCCTCGGCAAGCTCCAGAAGCTCGATGTACACTTCTGCACCGTAAACAGCCTGGGCACCATAGGCGACCTCAAGAGCCTCCGCGAGCTCAATGTATCGCAGAACCAGAGCCTCTTCTCCATACAGGGCATAGAGCGCCTCCCTCAGCTTGAGACCTTCGACTGCTCGGAGACCAATGTGGAGGACCTCTCCCCTCTCTCCACATCCAAGACTCTTGTATATCTCAATGTAGCTGATACCAAGGTGGGCACACTCCGCCCGCTGCAGCCCATCAAGACCATCAAGGAGGTGGACTGCTCCGGCACAAGGATCTCTGCCGCCAGCCTCGACTACTTCTACGCCCACCTGCGCCTCGAATTTCTCCGCGGACGCAATCTCCTCATAGAGCAGAAGCAGCTTGATGATTTCGCAACATCGTTCCAGAAGAAAAACGCGAACTGCGATGTTATCCTGTCGAGCAAGTAGGATATCTCGCCATCAGCTGATGGCAAAAAAACATAGATAAAAAAATGCCGCGGATTCTGTTGCGAATCTGCGGCATTTTTTGTTGGATAGCATTGTTGCTATTTTGAAACCGAAACGTTGGTGGCCTGAGGACCGCGCTTGCCGTCTGTAATCTCGAATGTCACCTTCTGATCGGCCATAAGATTTACTTTCTTGTTGTTCACATTTGGAATTCCTGTGTAGTGTACAAAGATGTCATTGCCTGTCTCGGCCTCTATGAATCCGAATCCCTTGGTAGTGTCGTACCATTTTACCTTTCCAGTGAGTGATTGTGCCATATTAGTAAAGTTTTTAAGATTAGTAATATTTAGCAAAGGTATAATATTTATATTATTAAACAAGAATTTTATAACATTTTTTTACCAAATATTATCCCATACGGGCAACTAATAGATAAAATATGGGATATGCCATCAGCTGAAGTGAATCTAATGAACTAATATTCATTGTGTTTGCTAATATTTTGAAAAAAAGTTGAAAATATTTTGCCAAAATCTTAACAAAATAGGTATTTTTGCGTTTTAAGAATAGCGATTTTGCATTATAACAATAAAAACGAACCAAAATGAAGAAAGCATTATTATTAGTAGCAGCCCTGGTGGCAGTATTAGCAATTTCCTCATGCAAATCATCACGCCCTGCTTGTCCTGCATACGCATACACAAGCGTGGCTCAATTCTAATTACGATGAATAAACAATGAGACGATTTTGCCTCCTTGTTCTCCTGGCAGCGCTGGCCGCTCAGTGCGCGCTGGCGCAGGGGGACATCGATAACGAGAGAAAAATACTCTACCGCAACGAGTGGTCGGTGGGCGTGGTGGTAAAGAGCACCGGCCTGGAGTTAGACTACCGCAGCGGAAAGTTCGTAAATGCCTTCAAGAAAAATCTCTGGGACTGCGGATTCTCGTTCATAAAGCATCCACAGCAGTACCGGGCCGCCCATCCCGTATTCGGGTCGTGGGGATACGGGCAGTACTGTTTTGGCAAGAAGAATTTCTGCAGCGAGATATTCTTAGGGCTTGGCCGTCAGCGCACACTGTTCGAGAAGTTTGACCTCGGCAGCGTGGAGATCAGGTATTTCTATTTCGGCGGCGTGGACCTGGCCCTGCTTAAGCCGATATATTACGAGATATATTACAGCAGCTCCGATATCAGGTCGGAGAAGTTTGACCCCGTAAACCATTACGCAAGCATAGTGATGGGCACGTCGGAATTCTCGAAGGGATTCAGCGAGATGTCGGCTGTGCCGGGCGTAAGCTGCAAGCTCGGGCTCAGCGTGGAGTTCGGCAAGCACGACAACAGGCTGATAGCCATGGAGGCCGGCAGCAAGCTGACTGCTTTTGCCAAGAAACTCGACATAATGGCGCAGAAGAAAAACCCGCAGTTTGTGTGCAGTATGTTTGTATCTGCGAGATTCGGCAAGGTGAAGCACGGCGCGCATTATGAGTACCTGAATGATTATGAGTTTTAGCTGAAATGAAATATATACAGCGTGCCCGCGGCGGATGGATTATGCATCGGCCGCGGGTGTTTTTTTGTGCATATCAGCTCACATGCCAAAATACGATGCAAGGCATTGTTAATTTTCTGTTAATTCGGCACAATAATTGCAAATACCCATAATGCGGTTCCGTTAAACTATTATTAATTGACTGCGATGTAAAAGCTGCATTACATAAGCGAAAATATTTTCAATAAAATGACGCTTACACGAATTGCATTATTGGCGGTGTAATGATGTGTAATACAGAACATTGAATGATTTTGGAGAGCGGTCTCCAATGTTAAGTTTGCATCCTGAGGGCTCTCAGGTATTGCATATTTCAATTATATAATGTAAATTTGCATCATAGAAATATTTCATAATAGTTAAGGGGAACGCAAGGCAAAAACCTGATTATTCAATTAACTATTTAATGAAGAAAATTAATCAAAATGCTAAATAAAATCAAATACAAATTTAACCCGGTAACGTTGAAGTTTGAACAACAGAAACAGGCCATATCGCAATTTATATATAAACAGATATTACCTCGTTTTGCATCATCCATAGTACTGGGAATCACAGTAGGCGTTTTAGCAACTTATTATATAGGATCGCCTGCAGAGCACGAGGCCGAAGAGCTGAATGCCAGTCTGCAAAAAAAATATGCATCCATCGAGCATTCCTTAACCAAGATGGAGGCAGTAATTTCAGATATTTCGAACCGCGACGACAATTATTACAGGAGCATATTCCAGGAGGCTCCAATCTCTTCTGTAGAGCGCAAAGGCGGTTTTGGTGGTACCGACAGATACGATACACTCAGGGGCTACGAGAGCTCGACAATTATGATAGGTGCCGCGTATAAGCTTGATGTACTTTCCAAGCAGATAATAGTACAGTCGAAATCTTTCAACGACGTAAAGAAACTTGTAATCAATAAGGAGAAGATGCTGGCCAGCATTCCTTCCATCCAGCCTATTGCTGTAAAGGACCTCACCAGATTCGGCTCTCCATTCGGAATGAGATTCCATCCTATACTCCATATTTCAAGAATGCACGCCGGAGTAGACCTCACAGCTCCTACCGGCACTCCAATATACGCCACTGGTAACGGCGTGGTAGCTGTATCGGGCGTTCAGTCGGGATACGGCAATGTGGTGAAAATAAACCACGGTTTCGGCTACATGACAGTATACGGCCACTGCAGCAAGCTGCTGGTACAGGCCGGCGACAAGGTGAAGCGAGGCGACGTGATAGCCCTTGTGGGCAACACCGGCCTCTCAACATCGCCGCACTGCCATTACGAGGTGCGCATCAACAATGTTCCTAAGGATCCGCTCAACTTCTACAAGGACGGCCTATCAGAGGAGGAATATCAGGCTGCGCTCCAGGCCAACTTCAATTACGACGACAATTTCGATGATTAATAACTCTTCTTGGTAATTAAGCATCAACAAACAATATGGAAACCCAGCAAATTAATTTTGCTGGGTTTTTTCTCATAAAAATATGTTTGGTAAAGTAACTTTGGCATGAAATTTATATATTCATTAATGTAATATTAATAGGAATAATATTATGGAAAACAATCTCAATCAGCATTTGGTGCGGATCTTCGTCTTCGGCACACTCCGACAGGGACAGAGATTCGATTTCTACATGGGAGGCAGTGTATTCTGCGGCAAGGCCTACGCAAGGGGCCAGCTCATGATGGCGGAGAACGGAAGCGTGTACATCGATGTTACAGACCACGATGCGTACACCATCGGCGAGATTTATCTCGTGGATTTCTACAGCCTGAAGGCCATCAATCACTTGGAGACCAAGTCGGGAGAGTTCCCCAAGGGATACGACCTTACGATGATTCCTGTATGGGACCTCGACAAGAACCCCGACCACAACTTTGATCTCGACAATGCGGAGTACAGTTTCTACTACAGACGCCGAAACGAGCCCATCAAGATTATTGGAGGCGACTATTCGGCCCACCACGATCCCGTGGAGGTGATAGGCAACTATCTGCGCAGCAGCGAGGAGATAATCGAGAATCCACAGCAGATTGTAGATTTTATGAAACAGCAGAATATCAGGATTGATTTTTAAAATTAATTTTGTATATTTGCAACTAACTTTTTGAATATAGTAAATGAAAAACAAAGTCCTTGGCAATATCTGGAAGAGGATACTCAACATCCTCTTTTGGTCGATAATTTCCGCCGCCTTCATCGGCCCGGGAACTGTCACCACCGCTACAAAGGCCGGATCTGATTTCCAGTTCCAGCTTTTGTGGGCTTTGTCTTTCTCTACCATAGCCTGTCTGGTATTGCAGGAGGCCAGCGCAAGGTCCACCATATATTCGGGCATGAATCTTGGCCAGGCCATCAAATACCATTACATGGGCAAGAAGGCGCAAGTACCTGTGCTTGTGCTCATTGTGGGCGCCATCATCATGGGATGCGCGGCATACGAGGCCGGCAATATCCTGGGATCGGTGGCCGGTCTGTCGCTTGTGTTCCCCAATCTCGACGAGCGGCTGATAGTGGGCGCCATAGCCGTAATAGCGGGCCTGGCACTCAGCCTGAAGTCCATAAGGTCTATCGCCAATTTCATGGGAGCGTTTGTGTTCATCATGGGATTCACGTTCATCACCACGGCCGTGGTATCCAATCCACCGCTCGACGAGATAGCCAAGGGACTTGTAATACCATCGATACCTGACACATCGGGTGCGGGCCTTCTTGTGCTCGGCCTTGTGGGCACCACAGTGGTGCCATACGATATCTTTCTGGGATCCAGCGTGGTGCAGAAGGATACCACCGTGCGCGATATGCGCATAGGAATCTCGGTGGCGGTAATTCTGGGCGGTTTTATCTCGATGGCCATATTGTGTGTGGGATCGGAGATGACCCGCGGATATACTCCCGAGGCCCTCAACGAGCTGGGCGGATTCTCGTATCAGCTGCTATCCGATACCCTGATGGTGGATATAGGCCCGTGGGCGGTATACATCTTCGGATTCGGAATGTTCGCGGCCGGATTCACCAGCGCCATCACATCGCCACTGGCATCGTCGCTCACAGCCCGCAGCATATTCGAGAAGAAGACAGCTGATGGCGAATCGAAAAACGGCAAGTATTTCCACATTATCGCATACGTGGTACTGGCGTTCGGAGTCGGAATGGGATTGTTCCAGACGAAGCCTGTACCGGTAATCGTGGCCGCCCAGGCGTTCAACGGTCTGATACTCCCATTTGTGGCCATATTCCTCTTCATGGTGGTAAACGATCCGCGCATCATGGGCAAGGGCCACATCAACGGACTGATTTCCAATATATTCATGGTGATAGTTACCTGGGTGACATTCATACTCGGCATTGTGCAGGTAACCAAGGCTGTGCTCAAGATGTTTATGGACGACGAAGCGGCATCGGCATTCATAGGGCCCGATACGCTGTTTGCGTGCTCGGCGGTGGCGTCGCTCGTAATTACGGCCATAATCACCGTGGGCATAGTGCGGAAACGGCGCAAGGAGCTCGCGGCTCTGGCCGATCAGGAGTAGTGGCCCGGTCCAGCTAATAACATTTCATATACCTAACCCCCTACCTGACTATGAAGTCATTTCTTGAAGAGTGCGCCGAGGACATTCTGCGCAAATACAGCAACGACAATTCGGTCTGCGTGGTTTTCCCGAACAACAGAACCATGCTTCATTTCAGGAAAATATATGCGCGCCTCAAGAACGAGGTGTCTTTTTCCGGCAGTCTTTTCCCGATAAACAAGATTCAGAACCAGTTTATGCGGTGCAACGTGGCCGACGAGCTCACGCTGCTTTTCTATCTGTACGACGCATTCCATCAGGTGTTTGCCGATGCGAAGATGATGAATTCGAATATAGCATCGGATTTCAACTCTTTCTACGATACAGGCAGGAGGATACTCTCGGATTTCAACGAGATAGACAATTACCTGATCGACATCAATCAGCTCTGCCACAACTTTGCCGATATCAATGAGCTGGAGGAATTCTACGCAGGATTTGAACCCGAGCAGGTGGAGATAATCCGCACATTCTGGGCCAACTTCTCCAACGAGCGTCTCTCCCACGAGAAAGCCCGTTTCAAGGAGCTCTGGATTAATCTTCCGCGTGTTTACCGTCTGTTCCATCAGATACTCGATAATGCCAGGGCCATGTATTCCGGTATGAAAAACCGGAAAATCTATGAGCTTACCCGCAATGGAAACCTCCCGATAAAATTCGGAACTTACATTTTTGTGGGATTCAACGTGCTCAACAAGTGCGAACGGGGACTCTTCCGCTACCTGCTATCAGCTGGCAAAGCCCGATTCTACTGGGACGCCGACGATTACTACATAGCCGACAAGGCTCAGGAGGCCGGCCTCTTTATGCGTCAGCTGCTTACCGAATTTCCCGACGAGCTGCACAAGAAACCGCAGAGCAACATACTCCACTCGCCCAAAAACGTGGAATACATAGGCGTGCCGCTCGAGGTGGGCCAGGCCAAGTGCATTCACGATATTATAGAAAATCTCCAGAAGGAAGAAGAATATTCGGAGACCAAGACCGCAGTGGTACTGGGCGACGAGCACCTGCTTTTTCCGGTGCTGAACAGCATGCCGCAGAGCGTAAGGAATGTGAATGTTACGATGGGATATCCGTTTTCGGAGACTCCGGTGTATTCTTTCATATTAAATTGCCTTCAGCTGAAACGAAACTTCAGAAAATCAGCCAGTTCAGGCACTGCCGACTATTATTTCAACGATGTACTGTCGGTAATAAATCATCCGCTGGTGGCCAATCTGCCGGAATTCTATTCCAAGCAGCTGAATGCGCGAATCCGCGAGGACCGCATGATACGCGTAAAGGCCGATTTCATAGGATCGTTCAGCAACATACTAAGCACGATATTCTGCGGATACGATACCGAAAACAGCCCCGCAGACATTCTCCAGAATTATCTCTCGATACTGTCGCAGCTGTATTTCATCAAGAATCCCAAGCCCGACGAGAGTCCAAAACTGGAGAACGAGTTTATTTTCAACGCATATCTGCAGATAAAGACTCTCTACAACAATCTGCTGAAACTGCCTCAGGACCAGCTGGGCGAAGACCTCGTTATAAATATCCTGAAGAGCCATCTGATGCAGATAATTGTGCCATTTGAGAGCGAGGACGACCAGGGAATTCAGGTGATGGGTATGATAGAGACCCGAAACCTCGATTTCGACAATGTGATAATGCTCGGCATGAACGAGGGCGTTTTCCCGAAGCGCAGCGAGAACGACTCATTCATATCTGAGGGAATGCGACTGGCGTTCGACCTCCCGATAGTGAAATACAAGGACGCGGTTTTCGGATATTTCTTCTACCGTCTGCTGCAGCGCGCCAATACCGTAAAGATACTCTACAACAACGTATTTGCCACCAATGTGAGCGGCGAGCCCAGCAGATTTGCCACTCAGGTGCTCAAGGAGGCATCGAGCGAGCAGAGGCCCGATTCGATGCTCAGCATCACACAGAGCCAGTTTGTAAGGAACATAAAACCCACACAGGGACGCGAACTTGAAGTGGATGGCAGCGCCGATTCGGTAAAGAGGCTTTCGAGATATTTCTCGCAGGGCGATGACGCGCGGTCGCTGTCGCCATCAGCTCTCAACACCTACATCAACTGTCCGCTCAAGTTCTATTTCCAGTACGTGGTAAGGCTAAACCCAGTGGAGCAGATAGAGGAAGAGGCATCAGCCGCGGATTTCGGAACCATACTCCACGCCGCCATCGAGAAGATTTACAAGGACATCTGCGATCCCAACGGCATAATAACAGCCGAAGCCATCAAGGCCGTGGACCCCAGGAAAGAGAGTTTCGTATTAGCTGCCTATAATGAAACTTTCAAGCTGAAACGCAAATCGAGGAACGAGCTCTCGGGTTTCGACGCAGTATTTTTCGATGTGCTGATGCAGTATCTCGACCGAATACTGGTATACGACATTACGCTTGCGCCATTTGAGCTGAAGGGCGCCGAAAAGGGTATCTACTCGCACATAGATGTGGATGTGGACGGCCGCACAATCAAGGTGAACATAGGCGGCACCATCGACCGCATAGACAGGCTGAAGGACGGCACCATCCGCATTGTGGACTACAAGACAGGAAACGTGGCCGAGAAGATGAAATTTCAGAATGTGGATGATGTGTTTGATTCCAACAAGCACGACAAGCGTCCGAGCCAGGCATTCCAGGTGCTGTTCTATTCGTACGTATACATGACCCGACACCCGAAAGAGCGCCCCGAGCCTGTAATCTACGGCGTAAGGAGCGACATAGAGGCAT
>JAZQPB010000180.1:0-4805 GCA_045628165.1 Bacteroidales bacterium
CCAGAAGTATTCCCTTGTCGGCGGGAATGGAGTAGTTGCTGGGGTCCTCTATCATATTATAGACCATGGTGAGGAGATCGTCCTCGGATGGGTTGTCGTTGTTGGCCGATACCTTGACGCCGATAATGTAATCGGGGTTGAAGTCCTCCTCCATGAAGTCGATAGGACAGTTGTTGTATATACCGCCGTCGAAGAGGATGGTGCCCAGATACGTAACGGGCTTGAAATAGAACGGAATGGCCATACTTGCCCTTACGGCAGTGGAGAGCGATCCGCCGTCAAACTTCTTTGACTGTTTCTTGTAGATATCGGAGGCGGCGCATCTGAAAGGCACCATCAGCGAATCGAAATTGTAGTTGGCGGCCGCGGCGGCAGGTCCCATCAGCTCCTCAAATGCAAAATCCATCTGATAAGACGAGATGAAGTTGGTGGGCAGAAACGCCTTGAAAGTGGTGTCGCGGTCAAACTTGAGCGATAGCCACTCGGCATTAGGGTCCGGCTTCATGTATCGGTACTGAAGGTCGGGATCGGTGAGACCATTTAGCCACACGTAAAACTCGTGGGAATGGAATAGCTTGGTCATCTCGTCGGTGGTGTATCCTATGGCATACAGCGCTCCGATAATGGAGCCCATGGATGTGCCGGTCACGTAATCGACTGGAATGTTGTTTTCCTCGAGGGCGCGGAGTACGCCTATGTGGGCCAGGCCCTTGGCACCGCCGCCGCTGAGTACAAGGCCCACACGCTGTGCGCCCGCGCCTGCATTAAACAAAACTAAGAACAGTAATAATGTCAAAAACTTTTTCATAATCATATTAATAGAATTACTAAAAAATGTGCTGTAAGAGCTGATGTCTACCAGAGCAGCATGATGCCTACCTGGTTTTTGCAGTCCACGCGCGGAAAAACCTGCACACCGCGCCTGGAGGTCTCGGCGGCCATATTCCGGCTGATGTATTCGAACAGAGTCTTGATATCGAGCTGCGACCTGTTGTTGGCGTATGTCTGCATGCACGTGAGCAGCTCCTGGGTAAAGAGGCCGTGAGACGTGGCGTCGCTCACTGGATTGGGGAACTGCGACGCCGATGCGTACATCAGGCAAGTCTTGCCATCAGATACCATGGGCAGCGACACATTGTACCAGGCCGATCCGCCGTTGGGCAGAAAACTGCGTCCCTCCCTGTCGACACCGGCAAACGACGTCTCGAACAGGCAGATGATGTTTCCGGTGAAATATGAGCGCAACGTCTTCACGAAATCAGACAGCGGATATGCAGTGCGCTCCGGATTCGACGGGTCGGAATCGTACATCATCAGGTACGGCTCGGTGCGTCCGGGCTCGCACATGGCCAGCCCCGAAAAATACACCACCACATCCTTGAGCTCGCTGTACTGACGCTTGATATCGAGCTCGCCGCCGGGTTTCATCATGCTCCTGATACGGCCTATGGTGGCATTCTGATTGGAGATGGCTATGGTATTGTTGCGCGGAAGATTGCACACATTGAGCATATACGAGCGGAAAATCTTGGCATCGTTGGTGGCGTAGCGGGCCTTGACGCCCGGCATGGCCGAATACTGCTCCACTCCTATTATCACGCTGGCCACATCGCGTGTATCCATCATCAGCAGGGGGAAATATGTGTTGATGTCGGAAGTGTTGGGCTCGGTGAAATTGAAAGTGAACTGCACCCTCTCGTTTTCGCGCTCCTTGTTGATGGGGCGTATCTTGGTGAACATGGGCACAGTGAGCGGCACTATCTGCGCCATAAGCCCCTGGTCGTTGGTTACATCGATGCGGAAGTTGATCTTATCGAGCGAGCAGTGGCTGTCTACCTTGAACCTGAGCATAAGGGTCTGAGTGCGTCCCTTGTCGAGATTGCTGATGCGCTGCACCGTCTGCTGATTGAGTATGGTAACATAGTTGCTGAGAGTGTAGAACCTGGCATTAAGGCTGTCGCATCGGCCGCGTCCGTTGTTCCTGATATTAACAGCCAGCTCCACAGTCTCGCCGGGCTGCACACGGCAGTCGCCGTTGCCCTCCACACCGCCGTCCTCTATCTCGTAGCTCGATACCATGAGATTGCCCTCGTATCCGGGCAGCTTGTCGTAGCTCTTGGTGCCGTATGCCCCGAAATTGCTTATCTTGGTCTGCTGCTTGCCGTAAAGCACAAATCCGGCCCTGATGCCGTAATTGGGCTCCACGGGCAGATGTCCCACGTAGCGCCCGTTGATGAAGAACATCAGCTCCTCCTCGGAATACTGAACCCTTATGTTGTTGGATTCGGGAGCCTGATGCACATATTTGCACGGCACCGGGCCTATAAGGAACTCGCCGCCCTTGCGCGCATCCATCTTCCTCACGAAGAAACGGCCGTCGGCTGTAATCACGAACGCATAATATCCGTTTTTGCCACGGCCCCACACTATGCCGAAACCGCTCTGCCTGTCGCCGGCGGTGATGGAGCCCGTGGTCTCTATGAAGAAATTCTCGCGCAGATACATCCGCAGCGGAATATCAAAACACTTGGAGCCTGAGGTCCTGTCGTACTGGAGCTCGTAGAATCCATCGCGTATTACGGCCCTGTACTCGTTGCGCACCACATCCTCGGGCCATCCGGTGGAGGCGTCGATGAAGTTGTCGTTTACGACAGTCTCCTTAACCTGGGCGTAGCAGCCAAGGCAGCAGGCCAGCAGCATCAACAGTATCAGAGCCTTTCGCATATATACAAGTCTACAGTTTTATGAATATGGTAACCAGAAGCATCAGCAGTATAGCTAATACGATACCCTTGGAGCCCTCGGTCCAGTTTTTCCGGTTGAAGAATATGAACAGCAGAATATCGGGCGACGCGCAGATGCTTATCACCTTCATGAACATGGCCGCATTGGTGAACAGCACGCCGAACGATGCTGTCTGCGAGAGCAGGGCATACCAGTAGAGGCTCATCACCAGGAACGGCAGTGCAAGAGCCAGCAGGAAGCCCACCCAAACCTTGTTGAAGGGGCTTTTATCTTCTTGTCTTTTGTGTGTTTCCATTTTGTGTGTGTATGTAGAAAGTGTGTTATCAGCTGATACAAAAACCTAATCGTGCCACTCCTTGATGCGCTGCTCCTCGCTGAGCTGGCAGATGAGGAGCACGCCGTTGTGCTCGGATACGATGCAGTTCCGGAGGCCCTGGATTACAACCTTCTTGCCATCAGGAACTTTTATCATATTGCCCTCGCTCTCTATCACCTTTACGGAGTCGCCGATGATGGCGTTGTTGTGGGCGTCGCGGGCGGTGATGGTGTGGAGCGATCCCCATGTGCCGAGGTCGCTCCAGCCGAACTCGGCGGGCTGCACGTAGGCTATCTGTGTTTTCTCCATTACGGCGTAGTCGATGGAGATTTTCTCGCAGGTGGGGAAGAGCTCGTTTACCCTGGCCTGCTCGCCGCCGGTGAACATTTCAGGAAGTATCTGGTCCATTACGCCGGCTATCTGGGGCGCGTATTTACGGAGCTCGCCCACGATGGTGGATACGCTCCACATGAACATTCCGCTGTTCCAGGTGAAAGTGCCTTTTTCCAGGTAGCTGATGGCGGTTTTCAGGTCTGGCTTCTCGCGGAAGGCGTCGAGTTTGTATATAACGCCATCAGCTGATATGCCCTGCTCTATGTAGCCGTATCCGGTCTCGGGGCGCGACGGACGCATTCCGAGGGTGAGTATCCGCGAACCTGCCCCGATGAAACTGAAACCTCGCGATATGGCGTTCTGGAACTCGGGTACATTGAGCACAAGATGGTCGCTTGGAGCCACCACCACGAGCGCCTCGGGATCCTCTTTCTGGATTTTCCAGCTGACATATGCCACACACGGGGCCGTATTGCGCATGCAGGGCTCCAGCAGAATGTGCTGCGGATTTATTCCCTTCAGCTGCTCTGATACAAGCTCCTTGAAGTTGGCGCTGGTAACCACCCAAACGTGATCGATATCTATGATGCCGCCGAAGCGGTCGAAAGTCTGCTGAATCATGGTGCGCCCGCAGCCGGTGATATCGATGAACTGCTTGGGAATCTGAGGAGTGCTCATTGGCCAGAAACGGCTGCCAATGCCGCCGGCCATTATTACGAGATGTTTTGCCATAATTTTCGTTCTTTTTCAGTTTTTACGCAGCAAAGATAGTGAGAATTTTGGGAATTATCAAACAAAAAAATATATACATAATAACCGGGCACGCCAGTAAAAGCATGGATGCTTTTACTTCGGCGTGCCCGGTTATTCAAGATAGCGTCTTACAGACGCCTTTTATTGGACTTTTTTTATCTGCCCTTATACATAGATTCGTAATATTTCTCGTAGTCGCCGGAGGTGATGTTGTCCATCCATTCCTGGTTGTCGAGGTACCAGCGGACGGTTTTCTCGATGCCTTCCTCGAACTGGAGGCTTGGCTCCCAGCCCAACTCCTTCTGAAGCTTGGTGCTGTCGATGGCATAGCGGGCATCGTGGCCGAGTCGGTCGGTAACGTAGGTGATGAGGTTCATATCCTCACCCTCTGCCCTACCGAGAAGCCTGTCTACGGTGTTAATAACTACCTTGATGATATCGATATTCTTCCACTCGTTGAAGCCGCCGATGTTATAAGTCTCTGCAATCTTGCCATTATGGAATATGGTATCTATGGCGCGAGCGTGATCCTCAACATACAACCAGTCGCGTACATTCTCGCCTTTTCCATAGACAGGGAGCGGCTTGCGATGGCGGATGTTGTTGATGAACAGCGGAATCAGCTTCTCGGGGAACTGATAAGGTCCGTAGTTGTTGG
>JAZQPB010000181.1:0-34602 GCA_045628165.1 Bacteroidales bacterium
CCGCTTGGCCTCCGACTTAAATTTAAAGGTAATGTTAACAACGCCCCCCAAGCCCCGCAGGGGCGTCGCCATTCATAACCGTAAGCGAAGCTTACGGATGTATGCGCAGCATACATAAAAAAAAGACCTCGCGGAAGACACGGTATCCACGAGGTCTGTTCTGTTGCAACAAATATCTAAAAAATCACAAGTACTTAAGCGAGCTTGTTGATCTGGAGAGCAAGCTTAGACTTGAGATTAGCCGCCTTATTCTTGTGAATAATGTTTCTCTTTGCGAGCTTGTCGATCATTTTAGATACTACAGGGAGAGCTTTCACAGCTTCTTCCTTGTTTTCACATGAACGCAACTTTCTTACAGCGTTGCGCATTGTTACTGCATAGTAACGGTTGCGAAGTCTGATAGCTTCGTCCTGTCTGATTCTCTTCTTTGCAGATGCGTGATGAGCCATTTTTAATAAATTTTTAGTACTAATATTAGTTAATAAAATATTTTTCTGTTTTTTCAGGAAACACACCCATAGAGTATATTTCAGAGTGCAAAGTAAAACATTTTTTTTCAATTGACAAAAAATATTTTTCCACATTTCAATATTTTTTTTCAATTTTGTATCAGCTAATGGCATACAAACATACCAGACACAACTGCAATGACCACAATAAGCATCATAACCGTAGTATACAACAGCGAGAAATACATCCGCGCCACCATCGAGAGCGTGCTCTCCCAGACCTATCCTGGCATCGAGTACATCATCATCGACGGCAAAAGCAAGGACCGCACCATGGAAATAGTAGGCGAATACACCGGCCGCATCTCAAAAGTAGTAAGCGAGCCCGACCGCGGCCTGTACGACGCCATGAACAAGGGCCTCTCCCACTCCACCGGCGATTACGTGCTCTTCCTCAACAGCGGCGACCTACTAAGCTCCAGCACCATCATAGAGGATATTTTCAGTGCAGCTAATGGCGCACAGCCTGACGTAATCTACGGCGACACCGACATCACCGACAGCGAGGGCAACGTGATACACTCTCGACGACACCGTCCGCCAGAGGTCCTTACCGCCGACAGCTACAAACGCGGAATGCTCGTATGCCACCAGTCGTTCATAGCAAAAAGAAGCCTCTGCCCCAGCTACGACACCCAATACCGCTACGCCGCCGACTTCGACTGGTGCCTGAAGATATTGGAGATATCAGCTGATATAAAAAACTCACACTCAGTAATATCGCTATTCATGGAAGGCGGACAGACACGCCGCACCATAGTCCCCGGCCTCAAGGAGCGCTACCGCATAATGCGACAACACTACGGCTGGCTGAAGGCCACATTCTGGAACGTGGTCTTAGGCATCAAGTTCGGCTGGTGGATGATATGGCACAGGTGGTTTTAGCTGATATAATAAATCCTCATTTATAAGTATTGCCGGATAGCGCAAAAGTGATTACCTTTGCGGCGTATTTAATAACCATCAAAAAAGCAATACAAAATGAGACTTAGAAACATCATGCTGATGCTCGCAGCATCGGCAATGCTATTCGCGACAGCCTGCGACAAGGACGACAACAAGCCCGAGAACGAGCCTGAAATATCGACCGACCCCATGGACGTTGTGTACCAGGGAACATACGCCCTCACGGCCACAGCCATGGGTCAGACCATGACCGCCACCAACGACAGCACAGGCGTAATGATAGGCCCTGCCGGCGACAACAAACTCGGCATCAGGCTGCCCGCCACCGAGCTCAAGGAGACACACAGCATATTCCCATCAGCTGTAGTGGAAGTGGAATTCACCAAAAACGACGACGGCAGCATCACGCTGAGGGAGACAGAGTTTGAGACCGAGCCCGACGCCGCCGGCAAAACCTGCAAGGGCAAGATAAGCGGCACCATCAGCAACGGCAAGCTCACCCTAACAGGCGAGGAGAAATACGGCAACATGCCCGTAACCTGCACAATCATATTCCCCTACACCGCGGAATAATTAACAATGATTAAGAACAATTCAAACCGATTAACAAATCTTTTTTGTTACTTTGCACCGTATTAGATAACGAACAACAGAATTGTTTTTTTTCATATATTGGTTTAAGTTGATATTAGTAATTTTTGGGAAAAGGGACGTCGAGAGACGCCCCTTTTTTTTGTTAGAAGGCAAACAAATCATCACCAATAACTTGCGAGAAAATCCTGCGTGAATATGAATTCCCCGCAAGTCCGTTGGCCGTAACATACATTGGAACAATAGTTTTCCTTGTCTTGGATACTTTCTTGAAAATCCTGATTCTACGCTGAAGCTTCTGGTCGGTCTCCTTGGTAATCACATATTCATCAAGAGAATATTTCATCTCACAGACATTAATCATATTGTCGGAACGGTCGATAAGCAAATCAATTTGCGCCCTATTCAGAAGATCCTCGTCAGGTTCCTCATCTTGCAAAACCTTCTTTGAAGGTTTATAATACCATGAGCAAGGTGTATTGAGAGAGCCACTTATGCCCATTGCATTAACTATTTGCTCCAAGTGATTGAGACAGACAACCTCGAAGGCATAGCCACACCAATTTGAGTATGCATCAGTAAGCTGAACCTTCTGCCAATAATCGTCCATTACGGTTTCGTTGCCCTGCAAAAACCTGAAGTAAAACAAAGTGAAGGGATCTATCAGCTGATAGAGGGCATCTTTCTTGGTTTTTCCCCAAGGCTGATAGCTCCGGATAAAATCACATTGCTCCAACTCAGAAAGAATACGCGTAAGATATCCATTGTTGGGCAACTTGGTAGCCTCCACAATCTCTGACCGCGAGAGTCCACAAAGCCTTGTATGGATAGCGTTGATTACAGAAACATAATTGTCGCTCTTGGAAAACAAGGACTTCAGCAACTTTGGATACTCGAAATGCAATTCACCATTGCTCTTGAAACATAGATTTGAGATATTCTGAGACACACTGCATTTAGGCGAGAACAACGACAAGTAATAAGGCACACCACCCACAGCCATATACGCCTGCAATATCTCCTGACGGTCGTAATAAAACTCACGCGACTTGAAATAACTCTCTGTCTCACAGAGATTGAAAGGTTTCAAAGCAATCTGATGCGTAACCCTGTTGTGAAGTCCTCCGTGATTGTTAATCACATTGCTGAGCATCCAAGAGGTAGAGCTTCCGCAGATTATGAGCTTTACATCGTTCCTATAAGATGCGTAGTTGTTCCAAAAATAATCCAAGGCTGATACGAAATCTGAACCATAAGTATCAAGCCAAGGCAACTCGTCAATAAAGATTATCTTCTTTGTGGCTGACGACTGCTCCACACATTTGAACAGCAATCTAAAAGCCTCCAGCCAGTTCTCAGGATCACACGAAACACCGAAATACTCATTAATGGCGAACGAGAAATTCAACAATTGCTTTTTATTGTCCACATTCTCCATACCAGACATTCGGAACACCAAACGGCCCTCAAACAATTCTCTTACAAGAAACGTCTTGCCTACTCGCCGCCTTCCATATATGGCGATAAACTCCGACCTATTGGAATCTACATATTCCTCAAGTCGCTCAATCTCCTCATTTCGTCCGAATATATTTGCCCTCATAGAATACAAATTAAATGAATTACTCCGCAAATATAAAGATTTAGACACAAACAAGCAAGGAATTTTGTCTAAATCTCTTAAAATTTCAGAGATTTAGACACGAAAGCACACAGATATTTGTCTAAATCTCATCAAAAACAAGAGATTTAGACAAGAAAGCACATAGAAATTTGTCTAAATCTATGATTTTCGATGGCATTTCAGCAGATAATGTTGAGATAAGTTGCTGAAATAACCTTTTCGAAACACCATTTCAGCAGATAATATTGGAATAAGTTGCTGAAATAGGATTATTAAAGCGTCTGAGAAATATAACAAAACTTCCCCAATGTGCCACGGAAGACAACATTTGGGAAGTTTATAAGAAATTCCAGAGTCCTGATATCAAGTTCTCCTAACGAACGTACTTATACAAAACGCTAATTTCAAAAAAAACGTCAGTACCGTCAGTACCAAAAAAGAGATTGAGAAAATTATAGTAATTATTCTCAATATCTGAAATCCAAATATAGCCGTCACAACTCAGATTGGTAACACTGACAGGCGTTTCAACAAGAGACAGAACACCAAGAGGACTCAAAGACAAAGAACTAGCATAATTATCAAAATCCGTCACTGGCAATAAAGAGATATCATCAACCGTCAGCAATTCCCAGTCATTACCCCATAATCCTTTGGCATCTTTGATAACCATTACTGCATTTGACGCAGTCTCTGTGGCTATCTTAAGGTTAGGAGCTACAAGTTCCCAATTGTGACCATCGCCGTCGTTGCCCGACACATCGGAACTATAAGACCATTTACCATCCTGAGCAAACTCGCCCATGTTGATTACCTTGCTACGTGTAAGAACAAGGTCTTTGGTGCTTTCGCGGTTGTAGTAGTGGGTCTTTGCGGAGTTAAGGAACTCTATACGGAAACCTCCACTTACAGTTGTTGGACATACTGCTATGTAATAAGAATTGCCAGCCTTAATGTCTCCCTTCAGGATTACCTGATTGGAAGAATTGTCGGTGCTTACCAATCGTGGCTCACCATCATTGTAATCAATGGTTACGGTACCGGCAAGCGCACAGTCGGATTCACAGATAATGGCAATTGCCGAGCAATCAAACTGAGGAGTCACCTTAATATAGGCACATACGTTCTTGAACTCGAAATCGAACTTGTCGGTGCTCTTTGCTATCATCAGCATGGTAGCAGGATCGGCGCTACCGGCCACGGCGTTCTGAACAGCAGGAATCACCACATTCTCTATATTGCCGTCACTTGTGAGGAATGGGCCTTTTTTTACGGTTTCCCCCTTCAGATAATTCATGATAACCTCACAATTCTCAGCAGAAATGCCTTCGCTTGACATAATATAATAACGAAGCCAATCTTCGTCTACATACCACATAGATTGTAAAAAACCAAGCAAGCCAGAGTCGCCACCAACAGCTTCTAATGCCTCGGCCTCAGTAACAGGCCCTGAATAAGACTCCACGTATGGATACACAGCATAATATGTATTAGCCTCCACAGCCTCGCCCTCGAATATTCCTGTGGTGGAGTTTGAGCCTGAGGTGAGAGTGAAGCACTGATTGCCGAAATTAATATCAGAGCCATCTAACACGCTTATCTTATCTCCTGCATTCCACACAATGCTGTTGGAGTTTTCGATAGAAGCCTTGCTGATAGCCTCGTCACCTTCCTGAATGGCGTTGAACACAAGGTGTTTCAAAGTCGGAGTCTGAGTCTCCTCCTGCACGGGAACATTCTGAACTGCAAGCTCATCGTCGTTGCAGGCACTCAAAACAAACGCGCCTGCCACAAAGGCAAGCAATGTTCTCATTGAATAATTCATAACTTTCTGAATGTTTTTAATTGATTTTACCAATCAAAATCCTCCTCGCCGAGGGATTCTGTATTACCTGTACCAGGACTTGTGCAGATAATATCCGCACTATCCACCATCACCACCTCCATCTCGGCAGCAATGTAATCATGTTTCTGTTCTTCTTTTATCATTAGCATAATTGTTTTAAGAATTTATAATATTGTTGATTTATCAGGACAAAAAAAGCGCTGTGCGTGGTTCCGCATACGAAACCGCGCACAGCGCCCAGAGGTGTTGTGGTTGATAGGATATCTTGCAAATATTTTGTCATATTTTTTATAAAAAAAAGAGTATTCCTTTCCGCCGCAAAATTAGTTTAAAATATTCTATATAAAAAGACTTTCAATCAATATTTTTATAAAAAAAACAACAAGAAACACAATTATGGGAAATCCACCAATAATTTCCCATAATTACCAATAAAACTTTTCTCCTATACATTGACTGATTTATGATAAATGGTAACTCCTGTATTATCAATAGAATTAACGAAATCCTTGGATTTCAGTTTATTGTATATGGAGACATCAAGGAAATATGGAAGATAAAGTTCCTCGAAATCCCAAGCTATATCATTAAGAATCTTGCGGGTTAGATTGGGTCCCTTAAGGGTAATGTCGATATCAGAAAAAGGCTTGTTGGTCCCCTTGGCGCGGCTGCCATAAAGCACAACACTCTCTACCTCAGGATATTTGGGGAATAAACTGAGGAAAGACTCAAACTCTTTTTCCAACATACCATAAATCATTACTTATCTTTATTTAATTTACCTTCCATTACATCGTGGAAAGATTCAAACAAATTGTAATACACCTCAATGTCGAGCAAAACCTCGTCGGCCATTTCCTCGTCGTATGTATGGGTGGAAACATTTCGCGACTTCAACATCTCCATCCATTGCCTATCTTCAATAAGGCCCATCTGAAGACTCTGCTTGATTGCCGCATTAGGACTATTGACATCAAAACCACAATAGTTGCAATAATCCTTCATCAACTTCCAGGCAAGTTCGAAAGTGAATTCAAAACGCTGAATCACACTGTCACGGAACATTTCCTTGACTATAGGCCTTTGATTATCGTACTCTTCCGACAATACCTCATCAAGGGCGAGCGACAAAGCTGTCAACGCCTTGGAAAAGCTTGCGAAACGTTGCTCCCAACGGACTTCCTCAATATGCTGTTCTTCTTCCATACAATCAAAATTTTGAATAAACAAAAATAAACAAGATTTTTATAATTATCAAATAAAAAATAGCGGCAACAATACTCAAAAAAAAGTAAAGTTGCCGCTATTATAAATATATCCTAAAGCCTAACTTTCACTAGTCCTTGATGTTAGCCTTGAGGAACTCACGGTTCAATCTTGCGATGTGCGAGATAGAAACGCTCTTAGGACACTCAAGCTCGCAAGCGCCGGTGTTGGTACAGTTACCGAAACCGAGCTCATCCATCTTGGCTACCATAGCCTTAGCACGGCGGGCAGCCTCGATCTTACCCTGTGGGAGAAGTGCGAGCTGAGATACCTTTGCAGATACGAACAGCATAGCTGAACCGTTCTTACAAGTAGCAGCGCAGCATCCGCAACCGATACAAGCAGCGGCATCCATAGCCTCATC
Organism: Bacteroidales bacterium; assembly: GCA_045628165.1. Taxonomy (GTDB): domain Bacteria; phylum Bacteroidota; class Bacteroidia; order Bacteroidales; family UBA3824; genus UBA3824. Next base: position 7,107 of record JAZQPB010000181.1, read on the forward strand.
AGCATCTATCTTGCTGATAGGAATAGCGTTGGCATCAGGAACACCACCTGTAGAAACAGAGATGAAACCACCTGCCTGCATGATCTTGTCGTAAGCGGTACGGTCCACCATCAAGTCCTTGATGATAGGGAAACCACCCGAGCGCCATGGCTCGATGGTGATCTTGTCGCCGTCCTTGAACTTACGCATGTGGAGCTGACAAGTAGTGATCTGATCGTCTGGACCGTGGCCACGGCCATTGATGAAGAGTGAGCACATACCGCAGATACCCTCGCGACAGTCGTGGTCGAAAGCCACTGGACCGTCTGGATCTGCTGTATTGATCAACTGCTCGTTGAGGATATCCATCATCTCGAGGAACGAAGCCTCTGTAGAGATATTCTCTACCTTATATTCAACGAATCTGCCCTGAGTCTGGCGGTTAGCCTGACGCCATACCTTCAAGGTCAAATTCAAACCCTTATGTTCTGCCATTTTATTGACTGTTTGTTTGATTGATAAAACATTAAACTATAACGGTAAATAACCTGAAAGAATTACTTACCAGTCTTGTAGTTACGTGTCTGAACCTTGATGAACTCGTAGTTGAGAGGCTCTTTGTGGAGCTCAGGAGCCTGGTTGTAACCCTTGTACTCCCATGCGCCTACGTACATGAACTTCTCGTCATCACGCTTGGCCTCACCATTGTCGGAGCTCTCAACGCGGAAGTGACCACCGCAAGACTCCTCTCTGTGGAGGGCGTCGCGTGCGATAAGCTCACCAAGCTCGAGGAAGTCGGCAACACGGTTGGCCTTCTCAAGCTCAACGTTCAAGCCGTCCTTAGATCCAGGAATCTTGACAGACTTCCAGAACTCCTCGCGAAGGGCGGCGATATCCTTGATAGCTGTCTCGAGGCTCTCCTTAGAGCGGGCCATACCAACGTTGTTCCACATGATCTGACCGAGACGCTTGTGGATAGAGTCAACAGACTCAGTACCCTTAACGTTCATCAACTTATCGATGTAAGCCTTAACCTCCTTCTCAGCCTCCTGGAACTCCTTGGTAGTCTTAGGATCCATTCTTGCAACGTTGAACTGGTCAGCGAGGTACTCCTGTACTGTGTAAGGCAATACGAAGTAACCATCGGCGAGACCCTGCATAAGAGCTGAGGCACCAAGACGGTTGGCACCGTGGTCAGAGAAGTTGGCCTCACCAGCTGCAAACAAGCCAGGGATTGTGGTAGAAAGTTCGTAGTCAACCCAGATACCACCCATTGTGTAGTGGATAGCAGGATAGATCATCATAGGCTCCTTGTATGGATCGGTATCGGTGATCTTCTGGTACATCTGGAAGAGGTTACCGTAGCGCTGCTCTACTACATCCTTGCCAAGACGCTCGATAGCGTACTTGAAGTCGAGGAATACAGCGTTCTGAGTAGCGTTTACAGCGTAACCGGCATCGCAACGCTCCTTTGCATTACGAGAAGCCACGTCACGAGGAACGAGGTTACCGAATGCAGGGTAACGCTCCTCAAGGTAGAAGTAGCGGTCCTCGTCCTTGATATCAGAAGCCTTGATCAAGCCCTTCTGGAGCTTCTCGGCATCTTCCTTCTTCTTAGGAACCCAGATGCGGCCGTCGTTACGGAGCGACTCAGACATAAGTGTAAGCTTAGACTGATAGTCACCGTGCTGAGGGATACATGTTGGGTGGATCTGTACCATACATGGGTTGGCGAAGTAAGCACCCTTGCGGTAAGCCTTCATAGCGGCAGAACCGTTGGAACCCATAGCGTTGGTAGAGAGGAAGTAAACATTACCGTAACCACCAGTAGCAAGGATTACACAGTGAGCGAAGTGCGACTCGATCTCGCCGGTGAGGAGGTTTCTTGTAACGATACCACGGCAACGGCCATCTACCATTACGAGGTCCATCATCTCGGTACGGTTGTGCATCTCAACATTGCCCAAGCCAATCTGACGTGAGAGAGCTGAGTAGGCACCGAGGAGAAGCTGCTGACCCGTCTGACCGCGGGCGTAGAATGTTCGGGATACGAGAGCACCACCGAATGAGCGGTTAGCCAAAAGTCCGCCGTACTCACGAGCGAAAGGTACACCCTGAGCTACACACTGGTCGATGATGAGGTTAGACACCTCGGCGAGACGGTAAACGTTGGCCTCGCGGGCGCGGTAGTCACCACCCTTGATTGTATCATAGAAAAGACGGTAAACAGAGTCACCATCGTTAGGATAGTTGTGAGCAGCATTGATACCACCCTGAGCAGCGATTGAGTGAGCGCGGCGTGGAGAGTCCTGGTAACAGAATGCCTTTACTTTGAAACCCATTTCGGCGAGGGAAGCAGCTGCTGAAGCACCTGCAAGACCTGTACCTACTACGATAATATCGATTTTTCTCTTGTTGGCTGGATTTACAAGGTGCTGATGTTCCTTATAATTGGTCCATTTGTCCTTCAAATCGCCAGCAGGAATTTTAGAATCCAAATTTGCCATAATATGAAATTTATGATTTCGTTTAAATAAAAATATTTAATTGATTGTTTGATAAATCCTTAATTACTTCCAGACAAATAATCAAGAATTAAGCTCTGAAGAATGCAACCAAAACTACCAAAGCAAAGCCAGCCATTACAACTGTTGTGAATACGGTAGAGATGCACTTGAGTCTTGGGATCCACTTGCTGTTGCTAGCACCGAGTGTGTGGAAGGCAGACCAGAAACCGTGGTTGAGGTGAAGCCAAATAGCTGCGAACCATACGAGGTAGATCAAAACGATGTACCACTGAGAGAAGTAGTAGTTGATCCAGAAAGCGCCATCAGCATTGCGAACGGCACCCTCGATAGCCTCCTCGCAACCTACGAGATCAGCATACATCATCTTGGCCCAGAACTGAGCAAAGTGAAGGAGAAGACCACCCAAAACGATACCACCGAGCAGGAGCATGTTCTTAGAAGACCACTCCACACCCTTAGGAAGGTTCTGGTTGTCGTAACGGTCATTTCCGCGTGCCTTACGGTTCTGGATCTGAAGGATAAACGCGTAAACGATGTGGAAGATAAAACCGAAAGCGAGTACTGCTGTACCTGCTACGGCATACCAGTTGGAACCGAGGAACTCACAAACTGCGTTGTAGCCCTCTGCACTGAATACTGCCACGATGTTCATACACATGTGGAACAGTAAGAACAGAATCAGGAAGAGGCCAGTTACACTCATTATGACCTTCTTACCGATCGAACTTTTGAAAAATCCTTTCATAGTAGAAAATTTGATGTTTATTAATTATTTCGTTGTACAAACTAAAGTTTTTCAAATTGCAAAATTAGTTTTTTTTTACACTTTATGAAATTATTTGGCAAAAAAATCTTAAAATTTGATAAACTTCTGACTCATACGATTTTCGGAGATGCGGAAGCTTCTTTTGGTAAGGATTTTGAAGTGTGTTATTCAGAATTAGAACAAATATCCAACAATAATATTAAACATAAAACCACAACAAAATGAGAAAATTATTTTACCTGATAGCATTAATAATGCTTCCGCTGCTATCGATGGCGCAGAATTCGTCGCCGGCCATCGGCACCAAGATACCAAACATAAAGGGCGACAATCCACAGGGCAACACGCTGGACCTCAGCGAGCTCCGAGGCAAGGTGGTATTGGTGGACTTCTGGGCATCGTGGTGTCCGCCATGCCGCAGGGAAAATCCCAACCTCGTAAAAGCCTACAACGAATACAAGGACAAGGAGTTTACCAAGGGCAGCGGATTCGAGATTTTCAGCGTCTCGATAGACTCGCGCAACAGCGAATGGACCAGAGCCATCGAAAAGGACAAACTCACCTGGCAATACCACATCTGCACCCACAAGGGCTGGGAGTCGCCCATCTGCGATGAGTTTGATATTCAGAGCATTCCCACCAACTTCCTGATAGACAAGAACGGCGTGATAATAGCCAAAAACCTGAGAGGCGATGCACTGGAGGCCACCCTCAAGGCAATACTCGCAAGATAAAACATATCAGCTGAAAAAAAACAAAAAAAACAGATCCCTGCCAAGAGCAACACCGCGGCGGGAATCTGTTTTTTTTATTTTATTTTTTTTGCAGCTGATGGCGATACATTATTCCACCTGAACTACACCTTCAGGAAGCAACATGTAAGTCTGAGTAAACGAGGCGTTTATAAAAGTCTTGAGAGCCTCGTGGAGAGTATCGGTATCGATGGCGTTGATTATGGAATCGAAATCCGACACAAAATCGCCGCCGTATACAAACTTGCGCTGCATCATGGTGAGCCAGTAATTATTAACGCGGAGATTCTCGGTGTGGTTTTTCACCATAAAGGCGCGCACATTGTCGAGCTCATCCTGGGTGAAACCCTTGTCGAGAGCGGCGGTCATTATGGAATCCATCATGCGGTTGGCCACATTAGCGTACTCGGCCTTCAGCGGATTGCTGGCCACAAATGTGAGGTCGGCCTTGCCCTGGGTCTCCGAAGGATTGAAATACATGCCGCAGCCAGAGTGGTAGGCTATGGACGATTCCTCGCGGATGGCCTTGAAATATCTCTGATCAAGTATCTGAGATACAATATTGTATGTAATCATATTGCGGAGATTGTAATCCACATTCTGGAGAGTGTAGTATTTCTGGATGCGGCTCTCAGGTGTGGCCATCTCGCGCTCGGCACAGCAGAACACGTATTTGGTATTCATATCCAGAGTATGCGAGCGGAAAGTCTCCTTCTTCTTGCCTCCCTTGATGGAGCCTATGTAGCGGCAGATAAGGTTGTCGAGCTCGGCCTCATCGAAACTGCCCACAAAATAGAATGTGAAATCGCCCGGATCGGCAAAACGCTCCTTATAAATAGAACGCATCCGCTTGAAATCCATCTTGTCGACATCCTCCACAGTAAGGCGCATGGCGCGTGGATTGTGGTTGTAGCGTACGGCCTTTACGGAATCAGACAGAGCCGACCTTGGATCGAGTGTGGCTGTGGATATCTGCTGACGGATTTGCTGCTGAATATTCCTGAAATCCGACTCGTTGCTGCCGGGATACAGGAAGAAACAGTGAATGAGCGTAAAGAGTGATTCTATGTCCTTGTTTACAGATCTGCCGGAGAGGCCCTCGGTAAGGAGACCTATGGAAGCCGACAGGCTTACATTGCGGCCGGCAAGATGTTTCTCCACAGAAGTCTGCGACTGCTTGGAGAGTCCCACATTCGACATTACGTAATCCAGATACTTGAGGTTGCGCTCCTCTCCCACCTCATAGAGCGACGATCCGCCAAACGAATTGGCAGCAAAGATAATCTCGTTGTCCTTAAAGTCGGTTTTCTTGGTGTATACCACTGCGCCGTTGCTCAGCTTGAGTATCCGCGATCCGGTTACAGGGTCGAAATCCTTATATACAATGGCACCCGGCTTGGGGAGTTTCTTGATGAGAGGCTCCGTCTTGGCATCATCAACCATAGGTTTAATATCCTCGGATAGAACCTCCTGAGTAGCAGTCTTGTAGATATCGGTGCTGAAATAGAACTGACCCTCGGCCTCTGGCGCATAATTGAATGCCACGAGATTCTTGCCGGTGGTATTGATGAAATATGCGGTCAGCTTGTTTACATCGTCGAGAGTTATCTGGTCCATCAGCTTCATGTAGAGCTCATACTCGTCGGCTATCGACATCAACGGCTCGCAGCGGAGAAAATGCTCCACGCAGTTGTCTACGTAGGTAGAGTTCTTCACCTTGTTGCGCTCCTCGTACTGCGACTGATAAGCTGATACAAGCTCGAGCTTGGCGCGGTTGAACTCTTCGGTAGAAAAACCGTATTTCGACATTCTGAGCGACTCGCGCAGAAGCATCTTGTAAGATTCGAGCTCCTTGCCGGGCTTGGCGCGGCCAAAGATATTGAAGGCGCCATTGTTGGACGACAGCACATAATCCGATGGCGATGCGTATGCCTGAAGCACAGGGCTGTCGGGATTCTTGCACAATTCGTCCATGCGGTTGTATGACATGTACGATACAAACGACCCCATAAGATCGTATGGCAGATAGTTGTATGTCAGCTGCTGCTCCTTTGGGAATCTGTCGTACTTGAAGAAGAGGTAGATATCGGTATTCTGCTGCTCCTTGTCCTTGGCAGTGGCAAAAATCGGCTCGTCGTTGTCGGGAACCACTTCCTGCACTATCGGTGCGTAATTCTCTGGATTTGTGAATTTTGAGAACATCTGCTTAATCTTCTGCTCCATCATATCCACATCGATATCTCCCACCACGATGATGCCCTGATAGCTTGGGTGATACCATTTCTTGTAATAAGAGCGCAGAGCCTCGTAAGGGCAGTTTTCCACCACATCCATAAGGCCGATGGGCATACGGAAGGCGTATTTGCTTCCGCTCATGATGGTCTCGAGCATAGATTCGAGCATACGCTGGCTTGCCGAGTTGCGCATCAGGTATTCGCTCTTAACCACGCCGCGCTCCTTGTCTATCTCCTCGTCGAGCAGCGACACACCGCCGCTCCAGTCGGCCAGAATCTGAAGACACGAATCGAGCAGAGCCTCGCCCTTGTTGGTGGGCACGGCGTCGATGTTGTATACAGTCTCCTCCAGCGAGGTGTAGGCGTTGAGCTCGGCGCCAAACTTTATGCCGTTTTCCTCCAGAAACTTGATGAGACGTCCTCCCGGGAAATGCTCGGTGCCGTTGAAGGCCATATGCTCCAGCAGATGCGCAAGTCCGCGCTGGTCTTCTTCCTCCTGCATGGATCCCACTTTCTGTGCTATGTAGAAGCAGCACTGGTTTTCAGGATATTCGTTGTGACGAATATAATAGGTAAGTCCGTTTTCGAGCTGGCCTATGCGGTATGCCGTATCCACAGGCAAGGGCTCTGACTGCGCCAGCGATGCCAATGGCATTATCAGGCACAGTGCTACAATCAAATTGAGTGTTTTCATTGTTATAAATAAATAGTTACTTAATTAATCGCCATCAGCTGCTCTACTCCATTGGGAGCAAGCATATAAGTCTGGCGCACAGCCATATCGTACAGCCTGCGGAAAATCTGGTTTAGGTGCTCCACATCTATTGAATCGAGCACCTGGCTGTAATCGTTGATGTAGTCGACGCCGTACTTATGGTAATAGCGCATCCAGCTGGTCCACGATCCGTTTTGCCTCAGAGCCTGCTGGCGCTGTTTTCTCGTGTGCTTGAGCTCCCGACTGAGCTCCGCCTTGCTGAATCCGCTGGCGTATGTATCGTCCAGCACCTTGTGTACAAGCTTGCGGCTGAAATCCGCATACTGCGGATTCACCATCGCATTCATCATAAGCACCACGTTCAGCTTTTTATCGTTGGAGGCCAGAGGTATCACCTTGTATTCCACACCCGCGCTGTAGGATATCGACGAATCCTCGCGGATAGCCTTCTCTATGCGCTTGTCGAGAATCTCGCACATCATGTCGATGCACAGCTCGTTGTGTATATTGTTGTCGAAATCCTTGCACAGCAGCATCAGCAGCACAGCACCTATGGGGCTCTCCATATCCGTACGCGCCGAAAAATGGATATACCGCCTGTCCTCATTGTATTTGGACGAATCGTTTCTGTCGCCCAGGCCGGCGGCAGGCAGTGTGGCTATGTAGGCAGCTGATAGGTTACGTATCAGCTGCGAATCCACATTTCCAACAAACGAGAATCTGAACTCTGACGCATCCGACATCAGCTCGAGATACATCTCCCTCATGGTCTGGAGGTCGAGAGAATTCAGCTCGTCGTGGGTGATAAGGCGTGTGCGCGAATTATCCACAAAACTGTAGTCGATCATGGCCTTCATCAGGATATATTCCGGAACATTTACAAAGGAATCGAGCTCCAGGTGCTTCTTCTTCAGGAAATTCTGGAAATCTGACTCGGAATTTCCCGGATTTGTAAACAGGCAGTGGAGCACGTGCATAGCGCTCTCGAGATCGCGCACCGACGATGTGATGTTCACAAGAACACCGTGGTCAGATACCGACACGCTGTAGCTGATATCCTTTCCCTTGATGTATTTGCCCAGCTGAGACTCGCTGTACGATGCGAGGCCCACAGATGTAATGCCATCAGCTAATACCAAAATATAAGGAATAAGGTCGTCGCCGAATCGCGAACAATTCACCTTGCTGTATGCGCAGATACAGATTTCGTCGTTGCTGAAGTCGGTAGCCTTGTATTCCACCTTTGCGCCATTAGACAGCACAAAACCATCGCAGCCAGTGGCATCGTCGTGAAAATCAGACACAACGGAACCCGGCTCGGGAATGTCGCGCATCAGCACATCATCGAAATCGCCGCCGTCCACATGACTGAGAGCCTCGCTGAGCACTCCATCGGTAAGGCCGCAGAGAGTATCGTAATCGAAATGATAAGTATTCTCGGAGCTGTCGGAATATACGGCCGCCACAAGATTGGAGCAGTCGGCAGATATTATGCGGGCCACCAGCGAGTTCATATAATCCAAGTCGATGAAGCTGAAACACTTGAGCGTAAAATCGCACATAGACTCCATTGTAAGCTGAGGTTCGTCGCCCAGGAAATTATTCAGGCACGAATCGGCATAAGTGGAGTTTTTCCTCTTGTCGGCATCATTTACCGCCGATATCATTTTGCTCATCACCTCGGCCTTGGCCACTTCAAACTCGGTGTTCGTAAAACCGTGGCTGGAGACACTCAGCGCCGCCCTGAGCAGCTGACAGTAGGCATCCTTCTCCCTGCCGGCCACAGGCGAGGTTGCAAGCGAGAGCATCATGATATTGGGAGCGCAGAAAAAATCGCACATATGGCTTTCGTTATATGTAAGTGCCGTATCAGCTGCCGACTCCACATCCATAAGGCGCACTCCCATCATCTTGGAGAGCAGCGTCAATACCAGCCTGAAATATGAGCGCGAAACCTTGTCGCGCAGGCCGAACGACGGATTCAAGAACTTGAAATTGAGATTGATGGATGTGCAGGAAGCCTCCTTGTCGGATGCTGTGGCAAATATCGGTCCGCCGCCGTAGGGCATCTCGAACACCTCCACCGGAGCAGGATTTTCAGGGCAGCTGATATGAGAGAACATATCAATCACTCTGGCCTCCATGGCATCCACATCTATATCGCCTACTATTATAACGGCCTGATTGGCTGGATGATACCACTTAGTATAGAAATCGCGGATGGCATCGCCCGGACAGTTTTCTATTACAGGAAGTATGCCTATGGGCAGACGCTGCGAATGCCGGCTGTTGGATGTAACCAGCGGCATTATCGAATTATTCATTCTGGTATCAGCATTGTTGCCTATTAGATACTCGTTTTTGATGATGCCACGCTGCTTGGCAATGCCGGCATCCTGCAGCAGAAGTCCCGAACTCCAGTCGGCAAGTATCTGCAAACAGCTTTCTATTATATCAGCTCCCTTGTCGGTAGGCACACGGCCTATCTTGTACACAGTTCTGTCGAAAGAAGTATAGGCGTTCAGGTCGGAGCCCCAGGCTATTCCGTTGTCTTCCAGATATGTACGCAGCTCATTTCCCGGAAAATGATCCGTACCCTCAAAAGCCATGTGCTCCAGGAAATGGGCCAGACCGCGCTGATGCTCCTCCTCCTGAAGCGAGCCCACCTTCTGCACAATCCTGAACTCGCACTGATTTTTGGGAGTCTCGTTGTGACGGATGTAGTAAGTAAGTCCGTTGTCAAGTTTTCCAATCCTGTACAGCATATCTTGCTTCAGGATTCCGCCCAGATCCACCGAATCTGGCAATGTTAAGATTTTCATTGTAATAATAGATTTTTTAGGTTAGCTAATATCATTTCATTTTTCATCTGGAGTATGCCAGCTGATAGCGTTCAGCTACCACGGCCTCCGAGAAATTCTCCTCTACCTTGCGGCGGGCGTTTTTACAGAAATCCTGCCTATCAGCTGCACCGATTACATACATAATGCCATCGGCAAGATCGTTGGGGTCCTTATATTTGGCCACATAGCCATTCAGTTTGTGGTCAATGAGTTGAGGCAGTCCGCCTATATCAAAGGATACACACGGAGTGGAGCACGACAAGGCCTCCATCACCGTATTGGGCAAATTGTCCTCAAGCGAGGGGGTCACATACACGTCGCTTGCCGAATAGGCCATCACGAGATCCTTCTCGGCGGTCAGGTACCCGGTTTTTGCTACGGGATATGGCAGACGCGCCAATATACCGTCGTCGCACTTGCCGAATACCAGAAGTTGTATATCATTGTCATATTCTTTGTGGCTAACGTGCAGGATATTGAGAGCCTGCTCCAGATAATCGAAGCCCTTGCGAGGGTCGGCCACATTCATGGCGCCGAAGAGGATCACGTATTTGCGTGATATCCCGAAACGCTCCCTCGCCCCTGCCCTATCCACGGCCTTGTAGATTTCGGTATCTATGGGATTGGGAATATCGAGCACGTTGGCAGCCTGAAACATTCTGGAACTTCGGGCAATATCCGCAAGCCATTTACTGCATGCCACGTAAGTGATTTTCTGGCGATTGGGCATTGCGAGTTTCTTCAGAAGCCATCTTCGCGAGAGGTCGTTTGAGGTCTTGCCGTCGTTAATGTACTGACAATTACCACATTCGGTCCTGAATCCTGTGCAGGTGCGAGCGTAATGGCAGATTCCTGTGAAACAGTGCATATCGTGCATGGTGAATATCACCTTCTTGCCCATATCGAGGAGTTTCTGTAGCTGTCCAAGACTCAGCATGGCCTGACTCGTCCAATGGAAATTGATGACGTCGGCCTCGCGCACCAGTGGATTGTCGTGCAGACGCCACGTTCCCCAATTATCGAGCGAGACTTGGAAGAGGTTCTTTTTCCGGAACCGAAGATGAACCAGTATCCTCAGCCTCTCCATGCAGAACGCAAGGAAATTGTAGGCCCGCCTCACCACGCCAGTATTCACCGAATGGATATCGGGATCGTCGGAGATTTTGTCCCTGACGAGCATGCCTGCATCAACGCCGTTCTTGCGAAGGGCATTGAAAATGCGGGTACACGCTATTCCAGCGCCACCTATCTTATCCGACGTAGATACCAACAATACTTTCATTTCCATTAACGCTTTGATGAATACATGGCGAAATGCCAGCCACAAAGATAATAATAAACTGCGAGATTAGGAATTAAAATATACCTATAAATGAGTATTGCAAAAATATGGCCCAGTGCGTAACTTTGCACCGTACAATAAAAGGACTAATGATTTTTCTTTTATAGGATTCGATTTGATTGTTTGTTTGATTTTTTAACCTCAACTGCCTGCGAGTTAAAATCCGCTGGCAGTTTTTTTTTGTTTTTATATTCAGCAGAATAACAAAAAAAAGGGAACCCGTTGCAAGGATTGCTCCCGTAACGAATTCCCCATAGTATAGCAGGCAATAAAAAATAAAAAACTTGTTTAATAAGTAATATCAGCAAGTGAAGAGTATCAATCACTTCAATTACTTCAATCACTTCAATTACTTTAACTAGTATCTGTAGTGGTCAGCCTTGTAAGGGCCATTTACGTCCACACCGATATAGTCGGCCTGAGCCTTAGAGAGAGTTGTGAGTTTCACACCGAGTTTTGCAAGGTGCAGACGTGCAACCTCCTCGTCGAGGTACTTTGGCAGACGGTAAACACCAATCTCGTATTTCTTCTGCCAGAGGTCGAGCTGGGCGAGTGTCTGGTTTGTGAACGAGTTGCTCATCACGAATGATGGGTGACCTGTGGCACAGCCGAGGTTCACGAGACGGCCCTCTGCGAGGATTACCACCGAGTGACCATCCTCGAAATAGTACTGGTCAACCTGAGGCTTGATATTAACTTTCTTGATGCCAGGCCATTTCTCGAGGTCGGCCATCATAATCTCGTTGTCGAAGTGACCAATGTTGCAGACGATAGCCTTGTCCTTCATCTTGCTCATGTGGTCGGCGGTGATGATATCGCGGTTGCCTGTGCAGGTAACATAGATATCGCCCTGAGAGAGAGCGTCCTCCACTGTGGTAACCTCGAAACCCTCCATTGCGGCCTGAAGCGCGCAGATTGGGTCGATCTCGGTAACGAGCACACGTGCGCCGAAACCTCTCATGGAGCGTGCGCAACCCTTGCCCACGTCGCCGTAGCCACATACCACTACCACCTTGCCGGCAATCATGATATCTGTGGCTCTCTTGATGCCGTCGGCCAAAGACTCACGGCAACCATAGAGATTGTCGAACTTGGACTTTGTAACAGAGTCGTTTACGTTGATGGCTGGGAACAGGAGTTTGCCCTGCTCATTCATCTGATGCAAGCGGTGAACGCCTGTGTTGTCTCCTCGGAAACTCCGCGTACATTCTTCACGAGTTTGTGCCATTTCTGACCGTCGGCCGAAAGACCAAACTGAATACGCTTGTAGAGCTGGATGGCGTCCTCGCCCGAAGGCAGAGTATCAAGAATCTTGGGATCGTTTTCGGCATCCACGCCAAGGTGAAGCATCAATGTAGCGTCGCCGCCATCATCCACGATAAGGTCTGGACCTACGCCGTCGGCAAAAGTCAAGGCCTGCTCGGTGCACCACCAGTATTCCTCCAGGTTCTCGGCCTTCCATGCGAAAACAGGAACACCACGCTCGGCCACGGCTGCGGCGGCCTCGTCCTGAGTGGAGAAAATGTTGCAGCTTGCCCAGCGAACCTCGGCTCCGAGAGCGGTGAGGGTCTCTATCAAAACGGCAGTCTGCACTGTCATGTGGAGCGATCCCATAATCTTGGCGCCCTTCAAGGGCTTGGAATCGGAATATTTGGCTCTCAGAGCCATAAGACCAGGCATCTGAGATTCAGCGAGTTCAAGTTTCTTACGTCCCAATTTGGCAAGTCCCATGTCCTTTACCTTGTATGGGAGAGAGAGATCAATCTTTTCCATCTGTATATATATAAGTTTTGACTGCAAAGATAGAAAAAAATATTTATATATAGCATCAGATATGGATAAATATTTAATCCAATAATGCAACGTTTCTCACCCCCTTCCCCTATTCAAATCCCTCAACTCCTTCATTCTTGCTGATGCGAATACGAAGTCGTCGAGTTCCTTTACGCCTGTGTCGAAGATCTCGGCCGAGGTTCCCTGCCAGCGCTTCTCACCTTTGTAGATGAAGATTATCTTGTCACCAATCTCCATCACGGAGTTCATGTCGTGGGTGTTTACAATGGTGGTGATATTGTATTCGATGGTGATCTCCTTTATCAGGTTGTCGATAAGGATGGAGGTAACGGGATCGAGGCCTGAGTTTGGCTCGTCGCAATACAGATACTTGGGATTGAGGGCTATGGCGCGGGCAATGGCCACACGCTTCTGCATACCGCCCGAAATCTCAGATGGATACTTGCTGTTGGCGTTTACTATGTTCACACGCTTCAGGCAGAAGTTGGCCCGCTCGCGACGCTCCTCGTAGGTCATGTCGGTAAACATTTCCAGCGGAAACATAACATTCTCCTCCACGGTGCTGGAATCGAAGAGAGCGCCTCCCTGAAAAACCATGCCCATCTCCTTGCGGATTTCCTTGCGCTGTTTCTCGTTCATCCTTACGAAGGAACGGCCACCATAAAGAATATCGCCGTCGGAAACCTGATGAAGACCAGCGATACACTTTAATAATACAGTCTTTCCCGAGCCTGACTGACCGATGGTGAGATTTGTCTTGCCTGGCTCAAACTCGGCAGAGATATTATTAAGCACGCCAACGCCATCGAACTCCTTATATACATTCCTGACCTCTATCATAGCATCAACTTGGTAAGAATAAGGTTGAACAAAAGCACTGTGATACTGCTGTTTACCACCGCGCGTGTGGACGATTTGCCCACCTCTATAGCTCCGCCCTCGGTGTAGTAGCCGTGATAGGCCGATATGGAGGCTATTATGAATGCGAACACCACCGACTTGATGAGCGAGTAGGATATGAAGAATGGTCGGAACATCATGGTGATACCCTGCACATAATCGCTTGTAGATAAGCCCTTTATCATGAACGAGGCAATATAACCGCCCACAAGGCCGATGGCGATGCTGAAAATCATAAGCACTGGCACAAACAGCACAAAACCTGTAATCTTTGGCAATATCAGGTACGACGCGCTGTTCACGCCCATCATATCCAATGCGTCAACCTGCTCGGTAACACGCATGGTGCCGAGTTCCGACGCTATATTGGATCCCACCTTGCCTGCAAGGATCAGCGACACTATCGTGCTGGAAAATTCCAAGAGCAATATCTCCCTTGTGCCAAAGCCGATTAGGTATTTCGGGATAAAGGAATACTGCAACACATTGTTCATCTGAATGGCGCAGGCCGCGCCGATGAATAGCGATATTATCAGCACTATCATTATGGAACTGATGCCCGTATTCTCCACCTCGCGTACGGTGTTTCGGAAAAACACGCGCCAGCGCTCGGGCCTGGAGAAAACACGCCTCATCAGCATGGAATAACGTCCTATATGATAAAAGAAACTCAGCATATTTCTATTAATAAAGATATGCAAAGATAGAAATAAAAAACGAAGGAGCGAGTATCTGTTTGGGGGTTTGAACAAAAAATACTATCTTTGCATCAAACAAAAACCTGAATCGATATCTTTGCAAACAAAAACGCAAATATGGAAAAATCTATATCCACAATAAATGACGACAATAGTCTGTACCAAAGAATTGCTGAACTAATAACATTCAGCAAATCCTCCATTGTATCTACAATAAACACCACAATCGTAAAGACCTATTATGAAATAGGAAAGGCAATTGTAGAAAACGAGCAAGGAGGGAAAGAACGTGCAGAGTATGGACAAAAAACAATGAAAAACCTTGGAGAAAGGTTAACAAAGGAATTTGGCAAAGGCTTCTCTAAGAGAAACTTAGAGCAAATGCGTAAATTTTATTTAACTTATTTCACACAAATTACGCAGACAGTGTCTGCGCAATTCAAATTAAGTTGGTCTCACTATCAATTTCTAATGGGTATAGAAGACCCGTTGGAGAGACATTTCTATGAAATTGAGGCAGAAAACTGCAATTGGAGCCTGCGCGAACTAAGAAGACAATTCAACACAAGCCTTTACGAAAGGCTTGCGTTGTCCAAAAACAAGGAAGAGGTGTTGAAACTCTCTCAAAAAGGACAGATAATAGAAAAACCACAAGACTTAATCAAGGATCCGTATATAGTAGAATTCTTAGGTTTCACAGAACAATCATCCTATTCGGAATCCAAACTGGAAGAGAAAATAATCGACAAACTACAAAATTTTCTGCTGGAACTTGGCAAAGGATATACATTTGCTGGACGTCAGCAACGAATAAGCATAGAGGACAAGCACTTCCACATAGACCTTGTGTTTTACAACAGATACTTGCAGTGCTTTGTGCTCATAGACCTGAAAATAGGAGAACTGACACATCAGGATTTAGGACAAATGCAAATGTATGTGAACTATTACGACAGATTTGTGAAGCTGGACCACGAGAACCAAACCATCGGAATAGTTCTATGCAAAAAGAAAAGTGACACATTGGTGGAAATCACTCTTCCTGAAAACAACACACAAATATTCGCAAGCAAATACCAAACGATACTTCCCAACAAGGAGGAACTGAAAAAACTGATTATCGAATAAACAACGACAAGGACAAAACTTGCCAAGATAGAAGATAAGATGTTTGAGTTTTGAGCAAAAAATACTATCTTTGCATCAAACTTTCAGCACTATGGCAAACTACGTAAAATTCGACTGGGCTATCAAGCGACTCCTCAGGAACAAGGCCAACGCCGCTGTTCTTGAAGGCTTCGTGTCGGTATTGCTCAACGAGAAATGCACAATCCTCGAATTCCTGGAAAGCGAGGGCAACCAAGAGTCATCATCCGACAAGTACAACCGCGTGGATATCAAGGCCAAGAACTCTCAGGACGAAATCATCATCATTGAGGTTCAAGTCTCCAAATACCAACACTATATAGAAAGAATGCTCTACGGCGTAAGCAAGGCCATAACCGAGATGATAAGCCTTGGCGACGACTACGACAAGATCCGCAAGGTATATTCCATCAACATTCTCTATTTCGATTTCGGACAGGGTAAGGACTACATCTACCACGGCAAAAGCGAGCTGATAGGCATCCACGACAAAGACCGTCTGATGCTCACAAAGAAAGAGGAGGACGACCTGGAAGAAAAAAAGAAGACGCAATTATTCCCTGCCGACAGCATTCTCCCAGAATACTACATAATAAGGATCAACAATTTCAACGAATACGCCAAGTCGTCGTTGGAGGAATGGATAAGTTTCCTGAAATCATCCACAATAAACAATGACACCAAAACTCCGGGTCTCGTGGAAGCCAAGAGGATAATGGATTACGACAGTATGACTCCCGAGCAGAAACGCGCATACCGTCAGCACATAGACGCCTACTACAACGAGAAGGACGCTATGGAAAGCAGTTTCGAGGACGGATACGACAAGGGCAAGGCCGAAGGAATCGACCAAACCAAAATTGAAATCGCCCGCAATATGAAAAATCTCGGCATCGACGCTTCCGTAATAGCGAAGTCCACGGGAATTTCGGAAAGCGAAATAGAGAAACTATAACTACAACAAAACCCCACGGAACAGGCAAATCTTTCCGTGGGGTTTGTTGTTTTATTGCATTCCGGAAAAAGAAATTATTTTTTTACGAGAGTCTCGCCATTGAAAGTATATACGGCTGGTGTATATTGCTCATCGAGGTATTCGTAGCCAAGCTGACCTGGACGGATCTCTATCTGGTTGTCGTTGTCGGCACTCATTCTGATGTCGAGACCTTCGAGGCCCTTGTCGCTGTTGTATTCCTTTTTGAGGTCTTTAAGCGAAGGATCGGAGATGCCTACGGTGAGGTCGTCGATGCTTGGACGCTGCAATGGACACTCAACCTCGGATATGGTATTGCCGTCGAAGCTGAAAGCCTTGACACCTGTGGTTGAGCTGCCGTCGCAGCCTGCCTCTGTAACATAGAGAACGAAACAGCTCTTGCCGTCTTTCTTAGGGAATGCGTAGGCTGTGGCTGTGGTGTAGCAGCCGTCGTCGCCGTTCATCACCTGATGAATAGGATAATACTCGCCGGTCTCATCGATGATGCCGCGTTCATTCGACATAGCCTCATCGATATCGGCCTGGGTGATTTCCTTAGGGAAATACTTCTTGTCGAGAGCCTTGATGAAGTTGTATGCCCAATCGATTTTGACATCCTCCTTATTCCCGGCAGCGGCAGGCTGCTCGATAGTGAGGGAATCTGTTGTAGTGGCGGCATCCTTGTTGCCATTGTTGCTGGCATTGCCGCCGCAAGATGCGAGTAATGCGCCAAGTGCCATCGCACTCAAAAACTTGATTTTCATAATATTGAAATATTTCAATTAATGTAATTTCTACTAATCTCTAATTTTCCTCACCAATGTCAATCCGTCCCTGATGGGCAGGAGCACGTTCTCCACTCTTGGGTCGTTCTGCACCATGTCGTTCATCTCTATGATGCCACGGGTGTAAGGGTCATTGGCCTTTGGGTCGGTGAGCACCTTGTCGTACCAGAGCACGTTGTCGATGAGCATGTAGCCACCCACACGCAGTTTCTGGAAAACGTTGGTGTAATACTCAGGATACTGACGCTTGTCGCCGTCGATAAAAGCGAGATCGAAGGTAACGTCGAGATCCTTAACGATTTGCGCGCCGTCACCTATATGAAGTTCCACCCTGTCGGAGATGCCTGCCTTGTCGAAAAAATCCAGAATCGGCTCCTCGAGTTCGTCCTTCACCTCTATGGTGTGAAGTCTGCCTCCGGGCTGAAGTCCCTTGCAGAGACAGTATGCCGAATAGCCCGTGAAAGTGCCTATCTCAAGAACGTACTTTGGCGACACCATAAGGCTTATCATCTCCATAAACTTGCCCTGCACAGGACCCGAGAGCATTCTCGGCATCGTGCTTGTAAGGTTGGTGCGTCGGCGGAGCTGTCGGAGAACCTCGTCCTCTGCGGTGGTGTGGTTCTCTACGTATTCATCGATATCTGAGGTGCTGGTGATATTCATAGCAAATAATTGTTTTAAAATAAGAAAAGGGCCGAAGTTTTTTTAACCTCGACCCTTTGTAGTCCCTACGGGAATCGAACCCGTATTACAAGAATGAAAATCTTGCGTCCTAACCGTTAGACGAAAGGACCAATCCAAATTGTGTCCTTTTAAGACGATGCAAAATTACTACTAATATGGCGATAATGCAAATATTATGAGTGTTTTTTTTAATATTTTTTGTAATCAGCTGATACATAAAAACTAAGTAGCGAATCCAGTCTCATGGCAAAATCGTAATTAGCTGGCTTGCCGTCGGCGCTAAGCTTTGTGGCGTACATAGCCACGGTGTTTCCATTGTCGAACTTGCCATCAGCTGATATCTGCTGCTCGTTGTGGATGATGGCCTTGATGGCGTATACCACGTTGCCGGTTATCATAAGTCCCACGCGGTCCAGTATATGAGCTGATAGCAGGCTGAGTGCGGCGTATTCCTTTTCCTTGATATCGGAAATTTTCTCGGTGCCCTGATATTCCACTGTAGATAGTGTATCAGCTAACATCAAAGACGCATTAGCTGTATCCTCCACATCAAAGTTGAAGTATCCGGGTGTGGATATCAGCTTGTTGAAAAGCTTTACCCTGTTGTATGATTCCGAAACCTTCGATATGAAATCGGCGTCGTTGGCAAATCCCTGAATGGCATCGATATTGGAAACTCCGAGCTTGGAGTATCTGCGCCACTGCGTATGGCATGTAAGGCGCGAGAGTCCGAGCTTGAGCGCGGCGTATTCCCTGGCCAGCATAAATGTAAGCTCGCTGGCATTCATGTAGTTGGGGTTGTTTATATCCAGCAGTTCCTGGTCTATGTAGATGTATTTGGATTCGCCGTCGTCGTTGCTCACTACGCCCTGGTTGCGGTCAGCTAATACATAAATATCTACTCCCTGAATATCGAAATACCTCGACAGCTGCTCGCCGAGTGTGTAGAGAAGATGAAAGTTGTTGGTATCCACAAGAGTGCCATGAGTCTTGATGGACGAGATGGAGCTATCAGGCTGGGCTTTCTGTGCCCACGACTTGAAACCCGAATATGGTTTTCTCCAGTCGGTGGACGAAGGCATATACGAGCTGCTCAGCTTGCTGAACTTGCCATCTATCTCCGATCCCATCATGTAGCTGTAGTTGGCAAACGATTCGGCGTCGAATACCGTGATGGCCGATGAGTATCTTGTGTTTATGGCGTTGTTGGTGGAATATTTAAGCACATTATCCAAGTTGCTCTTGATGAGAGGTTTCAGCTCGGCCATCGTCATTGCATGTTTAAGACGGTCGGCATCGGTGAGCGCGCTCTTGTATAGCTCGGTGGCGGCCTCGTATGTTATGGAGTCGCCGGTGGTGGTGTCGGTGGGCAGAGTGTCGAGACCGGGCGCCATCAGCGATGCGTAGTTGTGGCCGGCATTGTCGTAGGCTTCGGCCGCAAAAACCGCCGCGGCCTCCCTCTCTCCTATCATGTTGAGTTTCTTGGCTATGGAGAGGCTTACAAATGCGCGGTTGAGCGAATCGGAATCCATCTTATAGTACCTGGCCTTGAGGTCGGTCATCACGGAGGCGAAAATCTTGGTATCAGCTATGCGGTTTTTGGCCCTGCTGATAACGAATATAAGGGCCAGCAGCTCCTGCGATGTAAACTTGTATTGCGACAGAAAGACCTTGAGCTTGCCCTCAAAGTCGCTCTCCGACAATAGGGAGTTGGCGCTCTCCATGAGTTTTACGGCGGCCGACTCCTCGCTTACGTCGGGAGCTGACTGATGAAGCCTTGCGCTGTATTCTATGAGCGATGCCTCGAAGTTGGCGAAAGGATTGTTGTTGAGCTTGGCGTATGCATGGAGCATATCAGCTGCCTGGATCTTGTCGGCAGGCTCTTCGGCGTTGTTGAAGTGGAGCTGGGCAAAGCCGTTGAGTTTCTCGTCGGTAGATTTGTTGTTGAGCGGAGCCACCTCGGCAAAGAGCTTGTTGTTGTCGCGGTTGCAGAGCCACTGGGTAAATCCGCACGACACAAGATCGCGTGTAAGCTTGGATGTAATCTTCATCTCGTGGTCAGAGAGTGTCTCAAGGTATTTTTCCTGGAGATTTTCGTCGAGCACTATCAAATACGATCCGTGAGTGGTGCAGAGGTAGAATGCCTCGTCCTTGTCGGTGGTTACATTTCCGCTTGTGGACTGCTCTATCTTGTGGATATCGAGCTTGGCCAGAATCTTCTCGCCGGGCTCCATGTGGCTGGCCAGTATGGTGGACAGGCCCATGCTTCCGGTAAGGAAGTATCTGCCGTACGGGCGCACCGACTCGATGCCCTGCGCATAGAACTGGCTCATCACGTAGTTTTCCACATATTCGAAAATCTTGTCGCTCTTGCCCTGCGATAGGAATCCCGAAATGGCGCCCTCCTTGTAGCTTACGTTCTGCATCTCCTTGACCGGCACCACGTTTACATACAGGTGATTATCCACGAGATGATAAACCACGGCCTTCTTGATGAGCACTATCGTGGAGAATGGAAGGTAGAATATATCATCGCCCACACGCTCTACGGCGGTATTGGCCTTGAGGTCCTGATTGAGATACTCCGTAAGCTTGGCTGTAAAGATGTCTATCTTGAACTCCGCCGGCACGGGGAATACTATTGCATTGTTCAGCAGCGACAACTTGGTATTGGAATACACAGGGTCTTCGTTAGAGGAAGCTCTGTTGATGAGCTCGCTCATAAGACTCTGTTTTACAGAATAATGGGCTGTAGTAATGTTTTTCATGATTCAATAGGTCTATTAATTCAGTTCCCAAATATGCATAAAAAAACCTGAAATACAAAATAAATTATATTTCAGGAAAAAATAAACTATGTGCAATAAAAAAAATATAGTGGGGAAAAAGAAAAAAATTCTTAGAATCTCTTCATATCCTTGCTTGGATAGAAATTGAACTTCAGCTCCAATACATCCTGGAAATCCTCACCGTACTCCAGCAATTCGTCATCATCGTAATACCAGTTGATGTTGATTTCCTTGCCATCGTCTCTTAGAGTGGTGAAATACTCCAGAAATCTGATAAGATATTTGGCGGAGCTTGAATTGAAGTACTCAAAATCTACCTTCACATTGGTAACCTCCTTTGGATTCTGGACATACTCCTCAATCCACTCGATAAGAGGTCGATATACAAGCTCGGTGTTCTCCGGGATGGAACGTCCGCCAAGCTCTATCAATCCTTTATCGGGATCAAAATTGACCCAAGGGGTCTTCATATTTCCTGAACTTACAATGTGATCCATGGCAATTAATTATTAATTTGGATTATTGAGCTACAAAGATATTTAATATTGAAGATTATTGCAAATATTTAGCCAAAAAATTTTGATTATTATAAAAAAAAGTGAATTTCGAGAAATCATTCTTTCAGGAAACACACCTTTTTTATATTATATTACGAAATCATCTTTTCCAAAGTTGCAATGTTTATCTTCTGATTCTCGGCCTTGCCGTCCACGGTATTCATGCGGTCGATGGCTTCCTTGTAATTAGCTATCACCTTGAATCTCATAATCTTCATGGTGGAGTTTACCATGCCGTTCTGCTCGGAGAATGGCTCCGGGGCAATGTGGAATACCGAAGGAATCCACTGGCGGGGAAAACTGTTCTTGTATGAGAAATCGTGGGTAAAACTGAAGAACGAATCTGTAACCACCTCCAGGAGTTTTTCGCCGGATGTAATTCCGTGAGCCTGGGCGTAGTTTTTCAGACGGTTTTGGTCGATGGAGACTACGGCTGTGGTGTATTTGCAATGGTCGTTGTACAGTACGCACTGCAATACAAACTCCGAACAGTTGGATACAGCGTCCTCAATCTCCTCGGGCGAATACTTCTCGCCGTCGGCGCTTATCAGGAGAGCCTTCTCGCGGCCGGTCACAAAGAGGAAATTGTCGTTGTCCATGTATCCCATATCGCCGGTGTTCAGTCGTCCCTCGCTGTCTATCACCTCGGCGGTGGCCTTGTCGTTCTTGAAATATCCCTTCATCACATTAAGGCCCTTGATGGCCACAAAACCCTTCTCGCCTACAGGAAGCTCCCTGCCGTCCTGATCCAGAATCTTGCAGTCGATACCGCTCAGTACTCCGCCCGACGATCCGAACTTATGACGGTGCCTCTGGTTTACGCTAATAATCGGCGAAGCCTCCGACAGTCCGTAGCCCTGCATTACGGGCGCGCCTATGCAGTTGAAAAACTGCTGCTGCTTGATCTCGAGCATTGCGCCGCCGCCCACAAAGAACTTGAAGTTGGGGCCGAAAACCTTGCGCACCTTGCTGAACACCAACTTGTCGGCCAGCTTGTATATAGGATATCTGAAAAGCCATCCCATGATGCCCGGCTTCTGGAAACCATCGCCGTGGAAGAGGATGCCGTTCTTGAGGCCCACCTTGAAGAGCCAGTTGGCGAACTTGCCGCTGTCGGCCACGCTGTCCTGAATCTTTCTCATAAAGTTGCCCGTTATGGCAGGCACGCTCAGCATAAAGTCGGGCTGCACCTCCTTGATATTTGGCACAAGGTTTTTCAGCTGATTGCGCATTCCTCCGCGCGCATCCACAAAATAGAGAGTAATGCTGCAGAGCAGAGCGCAGTAGAAACCTATTGTATGAGCAAACGAGTGGTCGAGAGGAAGAATCACCAGCGTAGAGAAATTGTTCTCGAGCCTGAAAAACTGCACAGCGTCGTGCGAGTTGGCCCAGTAGTTCAGGTGAGTCAGCATTATGCCCTTTGGATTTCCGGTGGTGCCGGATGTGTAGCTGATGGTCACGATATCGTCCTCGGTCACGCACTCGATTCTCTGTTTCAGCTGCTCACGGTACTCATCGCAATGCTCCCTGCCGAACGCGAGCAGATCGTCATAGAACATAAAATCATTCAACGCGCTCTTGTACGAATCGCAGTCGGGAGTCTGCGCATCAAGGTAAATAATCCTGACGCCCAGCTCATTGAGTTCTTTAGCCATCTCTATGGCCTTCGAAATGCAGTTTTGCGAAACAAACAGGAACTTGGATTCCGAGTGCTTGATGCGGAACAGAATCTCCTCGGACTGAAGCTTCACGCTCAGGGGCACCGATACGGCCCTCGTCTTCAGAATGGCATATTCCGATACAATCCAGGAGCTGCGGCCCTCCGATATTATGGCTATCTTGTCGTTGGGCATAGCGCCCTTGTCCATGAGAGCTATGGCCAGCAGATCCGACATCTGGTCCACCTCCTCAAAGGATTTGCCCTGCCAGCCGTTGTCGGTCTTGTCGGATACGTAAATATTGTTCTTAAACTGGTTGGATGCCTCTTTAAGCATCTCAAGTACTGTACGTTTCATCTATGTAGTTTTGTATCAGCTAATACATTTTAGCCATCGCAAATATAATAAAAATTTCGAAAAAAGAACTTTCTACCTCGAAAAAAAGACCTTTCCGCTAATTTTGCCGGGCACTTTGTAATTCACCGATGTCACTGTCACATCGTCGGCTATCTGATAATCGCCATCAGCTGCGCCGCTTACATCTATACGGGCCTGTATGCTCTTCATGGCATATTTGCTGGTGAATTTCTCATAAGTGATTTTGCAGCTGATAGCGCCATTGCCCGAGCCCTCAGCTATCGAGAGGCCGTCCAGATTTATATTCCTGAGCTGGAGCTGATACTCCGACTCCACCACCACATTGTCCTGCTTGGCTATGGTGATGGTTCCCGAATATTTGGTTGGTGAGCAAGCGCCTGTATTCAAGAGAGATGGCTTATTGCAGCTGAACTCGATTACATACCTGTCGGCGGTCTCGCTCTTAATCTTGAAATCAAAATCCCTGAGCGTTGCGCTGTTCATTACACCCAGCTGATAGCGCACCGGATCGAGCCCCTGCACAAAGGCCAGATAGTTGAGTCCCTGCTTATAGTCTGCCACCTTGAAATCCCTCTTTGTGGATACAAACTTGAAGTTGAAAGCCTCGAAAGCGTTGTTGGACTCGCCGCGCCTGTAGCCTGCCGCATCGTAGGCGTTGAACACATAATCGGCAGTGCGCACCTCTCCCCCGCCGGTATACACATTGCGATAATTGCCGGCAAAAGCGTAATCGCAGTCAACAAATTTGGCCTGAACATTCCCGAGCGCGTTTTTCACCAGCTTGCGGCCGGCCTCGCTCTTGTCGGTTACCACCACCTCCTCTATCTTGAGGTCCATAGGCTCCAGCTGAACGGCCACACGCTGATTCTGCACCTGCGCTATCTTGTAGGATGCCGAGCTGAAACCTACCGACGAGAACATCAGCTCCCTGCCAATCATGTTTTCGGGAACTGTGAGCTTAAACTCGCCATTGAGGTCGCTGATGGTTCCCACCGAAGTGCCCGATACGGCTATATTGACAAACGGAAGCGCCTCGCCGGTCTTGGAGTCGGTAACATTGCCCTCCAGATATGTCTGTGCGTGGATGGATGCGGTCATGAGTGCCGATGCCGCGATTGTAAGCATGATTTTCTTCATAATGGATATACGCGTTTATTAGATTCAACGCCCCAAAAATAACATATATTATTGTTATGTTTTGTTAAAAATTGAATTTGTATAACAAAAATGTTTACTTTTGGGGAAACAAAAAAATAGAAACTCTAACCTGCATCAATCATGAGAAAGACATTAGCAATCACATTACTCTCATTAATAGCATTTTCGTGCATGATGAGCTCGTGCGTGGTCACCAAGAAAAAATACGACACAGCCGTAAGCAACGGACGCAAGTCGCTCGACAGCCTCAACCGCGTATTCAACAACACCGTGGCCGAATTCAACAAGACCACCAACATGCTGAAATCGAGCATCTCCGAGAAAGACCTCGGCGTAAACAAGCTTACACAGGAAAACCATCAGCTGGCCGGCGACAAGGCATCGCTAAACCAGAGCCTCGTAAACTCCATCAACGAGTTTAACGAGGAGAAGGCCAAACTCGCCCGCAAGACCCGCACCGCCGACAGCCTTATGAACCTGCTGGCCATGCAGTCGGCCACGGAGGACAGTCTCCGCAGCCTTGACGAAAACCAGCAGCGCGAGCTCCAGAACCTGCTGTTTGCCGTAAACAAGAGCATACAGGGCACCAATCAGAGCGACGCATACGCACAGGCAGTGGGAGGCAACATAGTAATGACCATAAGCAACGACTTCCTCTTCAAGACAGCCGCCGGCACCGATATTTCCACCAAGGGCGATGGAGTAATCAAGAAGCTATCAGCTGTACTTACACTAAACGAGAACTGCCGCGTGCAGGTGATATCGCACACCGACGCCAACGGCCAGGCCAAAAACCTGCTGGAGCTCAGCGCCAAAAGATCGGCCGCGGTAATCTCGCTATTAGCTGCCAACAGCAGCCTGCCCGGCTCGGCATACACAGCATCGGGACGCGGAATGTACAGCCCACTGGTGCCCAACACCACCGACGACAACAAGAAGAAAAACCGCCGTACCGAAGTCGTTATCTTTCTGAGATAACGGCCGGCCGGGCTAAAGCATTGCACCATGAATTTTTTACTGTTTCTGCTGATAAGCTTCCTGATATCGAGAATCATCACCTGGGTGATATTCTCCCGGCCAAGAAGAACTCCCACCATAGATGATGTGAGGAGGATGGCCAAGGCTCAGGAGGGCAAGACTATAATAAACCAGAACCCGGAGACCTCCAAGCGCCAGAAGCCGAAAATATCGGATCTGAGCCAGGATGTGGATTTCGAGGAGATTTGATTAATATTCTCAAACACTTAATATCAACAACAAACAATTCAATTTATGAAAAACAATTTGATTATGGCTGCGATGGTATCAGCTATGATGATATCGTCGTGCGCCACCAAGCCTGAGAAACAGGCCAGCAAGATTCCGGACGAGAGCGAGATGGGAGCCTACGCAATGGTATACCACCGCGACCAGGACCACAGCCTCCACATGGCCATCAGCTACGACAGCTACAACTGGACTGCGCTAAACAACGGCGACGCCATCATCTGGGGCGATACCATTGCCAAGCAACACGGCATACGCGACCCTCACATTTTCCGCGGTCCCGACGGCGGTTTCTATCTGGCCATGACCGACCTCCACATTTTCTCGAGCAAGGCTCAGGTGGAGAGGTTCAAGAACGACACCGTAAGGAAATTTGAGATGCGCGAGATTTCCGAATACCGCGACACCGAATGGGAGCGCGACGGCATGACCTACGGATGGGGAAACAATCAGGGCCTTGTGCTAATGAAATCGTTTGACCTGATACACTGGACACGCACAAATCTCGATTTCAGCAAGCTGACATCGCCCACCGGAATCAAGGACACTCTTACAGGAAAGGACTATCCATGGAGCGAGGCCGGATGCATCTGGGCACCCGAGACTGTATACGACTATGAGGCCGGACACATTCTGGTACATTTTACCGTGAGAATGCGCACCAACCACGAGTGCATCTATTATGTATACATGAACGACGATTTTACCGAGATGATATCTGAGCCCAAGATCCTCTTCAAGGCTCCCGACAACGAGAAGGGTCTGCCAAGCTACACCGTAATCGACAGCGACATCATCCATGTGGACAGCCTATACCACCTGTTCTATGTAAATCACCAGGGCCCCGCCACGGTAAAACATGCTTCAAGCAGAAACATCCTCGGCCCTTATATCCAGGACGATAAGTACGACGACCACGATCCTCAGATTCACGAGGCTCCCAACTGCTGGAAGGTTATCGGCGAAAAGAGATGGGTAATCATGTACGACAATTATCACCGTTTTCCACCCAACTTCGGTTTCGTGGAGACCAAGGATTTCGAGACATTCACCACCATCGGCTATTTCGACGAGGAGGGCGTAAAGATGCACCGCACCAACTTCGACTCGCAGAAGCACGCCGCCGTAACCCACCTAACCGTAGAGGAGGCCAAGAAGCTGGAGGCTTACTGGAACAAGTAGTTTAAAGTTTAAAGATTAAAGTTTAAAGTTTAAAGTTTAAAGTTTAAAGTTTAAAGTTTAAAGATTAAAGTTTAAAGTTTAAAGTTTAAAGTTTAAAGTTTAAAGTTTAAAGACCAATCAAAAAATTGCAGATACGATTTTCTATGAAAGATTTTCGTATCTGCATTTTTTTTTATTACTTTTGCGATTAAACAAATAATATTATTTTTTTATGGACAAACAAGAAGAACTCGACATAAGATACCTGAGAATGGCCCGTATATGGGCGGAAAACTCCTACTGCACGCGCCGCAAGGTGGGCGCGCTGCTCGTAAAGGACAAGATGATAATCTCCGACGGATACAACGGCACTCCATCGGGTTTCGAGAA
>JAZQPB010000182.1:0-12690 GCA_045628165.1 Bacteroidales bacterium
TCCCAGTTTGGGGCTGTTGACGTCGTAATCGGCGAAGAGGCCTTTAAGTTTGTCTTCAGCTGAAGTTCCCACTGCCGAACCCACAAAATTGTTGAAGGCATTGTCGAGAGTCTCGTTCAGGTTGTCGTCGTCGTCGATGCGGGCCACAATATTGCAGAACAGTTGCGATGGCTTAATGAAATATCCCAAATCCTTAACGGTCTCGTCGCGTCCATATTCAGCCTGGTCGTCAGGCAGTTTGGCGAAATCGAAATCCTCCTGAGGCTCACGGACGTTGATATACTGGGTAATCTGTTCGGAAATGAACCTGTAGAAGATAGTGTATAAAACATAGGACTTGAAATCCCAACCGTCCACGCTGCCGCGCAGATCGTTGGCGATTTTCCATATAGTGCGGAAAAGTTCCGATTTTTCTTGTTCTCTGGTCATAGTGGGGTGGGTTAATAATTGTTTATTTTGTAATAATCCAACAATTTATAAGCGTTTGAGAAAGACAATTTCTCACCACTTTGTATTCGCGAGGCAATATCATTTGCTCTGTTTTTAGCTAATAAGATATTAGCAATTTCCTTGAACTTTGGGTACCAATCGTGTTCAGGCTTAGGAATACCTTTTTTGTATATTGGAATTTCTTTTTTTATCATATCCTCAACCTTGGATTGCCTTGTTAATCCTAAAGGAAAATCAAAAGGCAAAGCCTCAAAATTCAGGACAACCCAATACTCAATAGAAGGCAATGATTCGCAAAATACCACATTGGGATTTGCAGAATATTCCTTTAAAATATCCTTGTATTTTTGCTCTTCATCATTTTTGTTTTCAAAAATAATTCTATCTAAGTCGAAGAAACAAAAAATCATAGTAGCCTGATTAATTGACGCTTGTATTTTGTCAGATAAGTCTGTCAATTGAGTTGTAGCCCTATATTTGGGATCAAACTCGTATTCAATTTCATTATTGTCAAGGATATTTCCAAGAAAATATCTTTCAGTTTGACCTTCGCAATATATATAGGGTTTCTTACCCAAGGGCATTCCAGCTTTGGCAGTTGAAACAACATTGGGGGTTACCACTTCTTCATATATTGCTTCTCGTGTTCTACCTTTAATGTCTCTTGCCATATCGTTTCTTTTTAGGAACAGCGCCAAAAACACCGTGCAAATAAGCACCCTGAAAATCCTTAACCTCTTCCAAGTCCTTGAAGTCTGCAAGCGAGTAGAGGCTTGTAGCGCCGTCGTCTCCCTTGTCGGTAAACCAAATCTCGTCAGGTCTAAGCAAATCTCCAGTTGTTCTCAGCAAAGATGTTTCGTGAGTAGTAATCAGCAACTGAGAATTAGCATAAATAGGATTGTGCATATACTCATCAATAAGATGCTCCACAATTTCGGGATGAAGCGAGGATTCCAATTCGTCGAAGCATTTGAAAGTATATGCCGAGCCCCTACGGTACGAAAGAAGGAATATCAAAATCATAAGAGAAATGGTACCCTTAGAGTCGGTTTCAAGCAAAGGCAACCAATCGGATTTTTCTTCCCGAGTTTCTGGGTCGCTAAATTTATGTAATGTGTACAATTCAGGCAACTTCTTTTTTGTTATGACTGAATTGTCCATAATATCTATGATATTGAAATCGTATTTGCTGAAAAAGTCCAGAATATTGTCTTTGGCATTCAGGATGTTCTTCAGAAAAGCATTACGGATTTTCTCATCCAAAATGAGTTCTGGAAGATAGTAATATCCAGTAAGAGAAGAAGTAAAAAAGGATTTGAGAGCTCCCCAGTGTTCATCGACTTCCTCATTATCTTCGTCTTCAATAAAGAAAGTATATATTTCAGATTTTTCTTTGTCTTTGGATTTTTCCCTTCTTATTAAATCAGAATTCATTACATTAACCAAATAATGCTTTTCCTCGTATGAAATGTCATAAGCCAATGATTCTTCACTTACCTGGTTGTCACAAACGGACAAAAAGTATTTGAATTGGATTTTGCCAATCCAGAATAAAAGATTGAACTCGCAAGGAGAATACTTCCCAGTTTCGTTATTCAATTTGAAGGGTTCACAAAGACCGCTTTCTTCCACAGTTTTGCCATTCCAGAAAGAGTGCAAGGCGTTGAAAACTTCAAGAAGATTGCTCTTGCCGGAAGCATTTGCTCCATATACAACACCGAACTTAAGAAGACGCACCTCCTCCTCAACTCCTTTCTTTATTTGTCTGCCAACGAGTACAGAGTGCCCCTCAAGGTCCAAAGTATCCTCTGTGGCCTCGAAACTGAATGTATTCTCGTCCCTATATGATCTATAATTTTTTATGGTAATTTCCTGTATCATAACAAAAGTGTGTATGTCTAAACCTGCAAAGTTACTAAATTTTTTTTATAAGGCAAGCGGAAACTTGATTTTTTGGGACTTTTTTACGTTGTTTTATTGCAGACTTTTAAACAATTGTTCTAAATCACCTGTACAATTACATACAGAACACACATTAGGTGATATAAAACAATGGAATATCGTTAAGCACTCTATGTTCAGTATGGATTTCGAGTCGAGAGTATTCATCATCTCGCCTGAATATGTGGATGAACTTTCGGCGAAGATTCCGGGTGAGTTTTTGCTCAGAACCATTGTTTACAGCCGTGATATCAGGCACGTGGAACCCGACAACCTTGACTTGCCTGAAAGGAGCAACTGCTCGGCCCACAACATTTTCAATAAGTTTGTGCTAATGCTCAATGACCCAAAGGTTCCCTTTATGAGCGTGAACGACTATGCGGGAGAGTTGAATATCAGTGCCAAATATTTTTCAGCGATATGCAAGCAAATGTCCGGAAAATCCGCAAGCGATATCATCAACGAGGAAAAAATCAGGGTAGCCAAACAGTTGCTCTCCAACAAATCGAAGAACATAAAACAGATAGCCGACGAACTCAATTTCGCCAATCAGTCGCACTTCGGCACCTTTTTCAAGAGGTATGTAGGAATCTCGCCTCAAAAGTCAGGGACGAGGAGTAAGGGGCGATGTCCTACAATGCCTCAATCTCTTCGGCAGTAAGTCCAGTTGATTGGATAATTGCCTGAATGTCAATTCCAATGGATTTCAATTTTTTAGCAATAGAAAGACGTTCTTTTTCTTGGCCAAGCGCTACTCCGTCTCTTTCGGCGGTGCGGAGACAGGCATTCCAATCTCTCTCGTGTTTGAGTTGCTGTTCGTATGTGAACCGCTCCTCCTGAGTGAGTTTTGAGTATGAGGCCACGTCAGCCAATTTCTCAAACACCTTGTCGATTGATAAGAATGGCATATTTTTCATATCTTTTAGGTTTTTCAAAACATAAATAAGACGGTCACGGAAATCACAACATTCGTTCTCGGTCTTCGAGAATTTCAAAAGGTCAACGAAAAACATTTTGAAGTCCTCGGTGAATGCGTTTCCGTAATCATCACGTAATGCAAACTCTGTTACAACGTCCTCAGGATGAGAATATTTCTCCAAATGGAAATTGATGAAGAATATTCCAAACACCGGTTTCAGGTCGTATTCCCAATCGCTTTTGTTGGTGCCCTGCGCTGTAACGGCTTGCGAAATGTAGTACAAACTTCGGTTTTTGAAGAATGCCTGACGCGCTTTCTGCATTTCGATGATGAATTCTGATCCGTCGTCCGACTTGCAGAACACGTCGAATATAACGTACTTGTCCGACTCCCTTGAATATGATTCCTTGTCGGTGTATGTAACGCTCACAACCTTTTTGCCGGAGTTTTTGAGTATCTCGTTCAGAAATGGAATTAAAACCTCCGGTGTCTTGAAGGTTTTCTTGAATCCCATATCCGACATGGGGTCAAGAAATACTATTTCGCTTTGTTCCATTATCGTTAATTCTATCAGTATAATTTGCAAATTTAGAAATTATTTTTGAGTTGGCAATATTTTTTTGAAAATTCCACCAAAAAACTTATCTTTGCCTCAGAAACTAAATCCCAATACTATGCTCGTAAAGTTTGACTACGCTATGAAGACCTTGTTGAGGAACAAGGCCAATTTTGATGTCTTGGAGGGCTTCATCGAAGTCTTCCTGGGTAAGAAATGCACTATCCTGAATATCCTGGAAAGTGAGTCGAATCAGGAATCTGAGGAGGACAAGTACAACCGTGTGGATATCAAGGCCGTTGACGACAAGGGTGAGATTTTCATTGTTGAGGTTCAGACCACGAGATACACTTATTATATTGAGCGAATCCTCTTCGGTGTATCGAAGGCAGTGGTGGAGCAAATCAACAACGGAGAGGATTATGGCAAAATCAAGAAAGTTTATTCAATCTCGATCATCTATTATGATTTTGGAATAGGAGAGGATTTTATTTACGAGGGCAAGACAGATTTTGTGGGGCTCAACACAAACGACCGTCTTAAAATCTCCCGAAAAGAAGACCTCACCTTGGAGGAAATCGAGAAAGGAGACAGTCGTCAGTACAAATACACAAATTTGGAGCCCGGCGACATAATGCCTGTCTATTACCTGATAAGGGTAAAACAGTTCCGAGAGTCGGCCCGAAATGCAATGAACGAGTGGATGAACTTCCTGAAAAACAATTCAATAAGTCCTGACACAACAGTTCCCGGTCTCGAAAAGGCAAAAGAAAAACTCGACGTTGACAAGATGACTCCCGAAGAGAAATTGAAATATCAGCGTCATCAGGAATCCCTCCACAACGAGTTCGACGCTATCCGCTGGGCCACAGCGTCAGGAAAGGTGGAAGGACGTATTGAAGGCCGTGCCGAAGCCGAGGCCAAGGCTCATCAGGATCTATTGACCAACGCCCTCGAAATCTACAAGAACGGAATGATGAATCTCGAACAGATTTCGCATTTCCTGAAAATCGACTTGGAGGAATTGAAAGGCTTTGTGGAAAAGAATATATAAAATGCTTATTGGTTTGATGATATAATAAAAGGTAGTCAGTGACTCATGGTTTAATTCCTCGAAGTGTGACTACCTTTTTTTGTTATTTTAAATTTCAGCAAATATAGCTATTATCAATTTAATATCAAAAAAAATCCTATCTTTGCACTATTTAAAACTTATAACACAATGAGAAAAATCTATTTAATCATTACATTAGTTTCATTGCTAGCAGGAAATCTATTTGCACAAGATACTGTCAGTCAATTCCGTAGACCATCTGTTGATACTACACTTACCACTTCTCAGAAATACTGGCAATGGGTAATTACCCGATCTATGTTGAATTATATCAATTTGGGATGCGCTATTCCAACGCTGAAAAGTGATATCAATGATGATATCTCCAAGCGGAGGGGATTTACTATTGGTACCTCGCTTGTTTTTCCGCTTTGCAAACCCAAATACAATCCCAATGGTCTTGATAATCATTTTGATAGACCTGCCGACGACAAACCTGAACGTGAACTTTTGTTTACTCCAGCCCTCAAATTGTCGTTCAATTTCACGAAATGTCATTTCGAGGTAGCTGACCCTGTAACTGGCATATCGTTTACCCAATCTGCCAAAAGGATAGAATTTGCCCCAACCATTTCATTTGTTGTTTTTTACGCCGGACCATATTTTTCCAAAACTTTAAAACTCAACTTTCCTGATACTCCCGACTTCATCCATTCCAACTACCTGCCATCCAAGGATTTCGGTCTTAAATTGGGATTTAGACTTATATTTTTTGATTTCGAATATTACTGGGGCCTCAGGGATTTTGAGATTACAAAAACTGTTGGCGGCAATTTTGAGAAATTCAACGCACGTACACGAATGTTCACTATTAAATACGAATGGTAAAATTTTTTCATAAAGTTTTTGTTTTTTCGTCTCAAATATTTTGTCAACTGAAAAAATTATTTTTATATTTGCGTCAGAAAAACGTAAATATAATCCAAAATGAAAATCAGATATTCACAAATAACAATTCAGCCCGGTCAGCCTGAGAAGAATTTTCAGACTTGCAAGGCTGAGGCCGAGAAGGCAAAGGCCGACAACGTTGATCTCCTGATTCTTCCAGAAATGGCAATTCCCGGTTATATGATCGGCGACCGTTTCGAGGAGAACGACTTCATAGACGATTGCGAGTATTACTCTCAGAAACTTGCAAGTGAGGCCGGCGACAATTTTTCAATTATTTTCGGTTCGGTTGCATTCTTCGAGACTATTACAGGCAAGCCTCAGATTGGTTTCGACGGCAGAAAGGCTAAGATTAACTGCGCTTATGTGGCCACCAAAAACGGCGTACAATATAAGGTGAAAACCTTGTTGCCAAACTACCGCGGTTTCGAGGAGCCTCGTCATTTCCGCGACAATGAGTGGATGACAAAGCACACCGACAACTGGGAAATGTTTAAGCCCGTTGAGATCGACGGCATAAAATTCGGCGTCGCAATCTGTGAGGACGGCTGGGACGATGAATATGACTACAAGCCTTTTACAGAGTTGGTTAAGAACGGCGCGCAGATTCTCATCGATATAAGTTACTCGCCATTTACCACAGGTAAAAATATTTCAAGAGACCGACATTTCAGCAATCACGCCAAGTCGATGAACCGCCCCGTGATGTATGTGAACGGCCTTGGACTTCAGAACAATGGCAAGACTGTTTTCTCGTTTGACGGTAGTTCAACTTTCTACAACCGCGAGGGCGAAATCGTCAGCCAGTTGCCAATGTTTGCCGAGACTTATCAGGACGTGGAGTTCGACGGCGAGAGATTCAATGTGCTGAATCCTGTCGCTCCCGAGCCTTACAACGAACTTGCACAAATACACAGAGCATTGATTTACGGAATCCGCAACTATATGGCTCAGTGCGGTTTGAAACACGTTGTTATCGGCGCTTCAGGCGGTGTTGACTCAACTCTTGCGGCCGCTCTCTACGCTGAGGCTATCGGTAAAGAAAACTTGCTTTTGGTGAATATGCCTACAAGATTCAACACCAAGACCACAATCGGAATCGCCGAGAAACTCGCCAAGAATATCGGCTGTTATTACACCTCGGTTCCAATAGGTCCAAGTGCTGAACTCACTGCAAGTCAGATTAATGGATTGGTTACAAAGACCGCTGACGGCAAGGAAATGGTGCTTCAGCTCTCTTCTTTCAATATGGAGAACGTTCAGGCGCGCGACCGTGGCGGACGAGTTTTGGCTGCCATTGCCTCAGCCTGGGGAGGTGTCTTCACCAACAACGGCAACAAGACCGAGCAGACAGTTGGATACGCAACTCTTTACGGCGATGTGGCAGGATTTTTCGCTGTTATCGGCGACCTCTGGAAACACACTGTTTACGATCTCTGCCGCTATATCAACGAGAAGAGCGACCACGAGATTGTTCCTGTTGAGGTGCTTACTCTTAAACCTTCTGCCGAACTTTCCGACAATCAGAATCCTGAGGAAGGCAAGGGCGATCCGCTGGTTTATCCTTATCACGACCGTCTTCTTGAGGCTATGCAGCAGTGGTGGAACCGTGCACCGCTTCACGAGATTCTCCAGCATTATCTCGACGGCGACCTCGCAAACTACCTCAACCAAGGCAAGGAAACCGAACTCACAGAGGAACTCATCAAGGAGATTCTCCCTGACGCCAAGACCTTCTGCGCCGACCTCGAGCGTTGGTACAAACTCTTCAAAGGAATGGGAGTTGCAAAACGTATCCAGGCGCCTCCGATAATGGCCGTAACACGCCGCGCCTACGGTTTCGACTACCGCGAGAGCGCTATCGGACCATACTTCACAAGAAAGTATCTGGAACTGAAAGCGAAGGCAATTAACGGGTAATTTGTAGAATTTTATAATAAAATAAATATATCAAACAATGAAAAAAGTAAATTTGTTTTTGCTTTTGGCGTTCGTGTTGCTGATGGCGAATATTTCGCTGTCTTCATGTGTGGATGATGACGACAATGATGGTCTGGTATCCATCGAGAACAAATTATGGCAAATTCCGGATTCTGATTTTCTGCTGAAATTTCAGACCGGCGATATTTACCGATACATTTTGTTCAACGATACGGCCCTTGTTATCGATCTGCCGGATATTACCGTTACGGGGCTTGTTGGATCTTACAAGGTAGGCGGCGATGAAAAAATTAGATTTACTATTGGACAGGAAAAAGATTCTGCTGCAATAAGTTACTGCGACAATACTAAACTCACGCTTGAGGATGCCGGTGGCGCTGTTACTTTTGTTGCCAAAAACTTTGTGGAGTTTAAATTTTCAAAACTTTCTAAGGCAAGTCAGCTGAAGTTCCAGGAATGGTACAATAGCGAGTACGGCAAGAAAGATGAGCCCGAAGACGAAGACGAAGACGAAGACGACGACGCGCAGGCAAACTAAATATATTACTATCAGCTGATAGCGAACATAATGTAGCATATCAGCTGATAGCAAACATAATATAGCATATCAGCTGATAGCAAACATAATGTAACCCCATCAGCTGCAATAAAAAGACAAAAAAAATCTATTTTCTTTTTTATTCCAATTAATTTGCATTATATTTGTGGTGGTTAAGTAGATTGCAACCATTTCACAATATGCGGCGTTTTGTTGTTTTAATTTTATTGCTGATAAACACAGGTTTAGGATTTTCTCAGAAGTACAATCCCGAGATTGACAGCCTTCTGAGAGTGGCGGAGTCGGCCGGTCCCGATTCCGCCGCGGTTGCGTATTTCAATGTGGGAAGCAGTCTTACATATTTTGTTCCCAGCGATGCCATCAAATATCTGCAAATTTCCATTGATTGCGCCAAGCAGAACGACGATTACCGTCAGCTGTGCCAGAGCAACAGCTACATGGGTTTGTCGTATCTTGCCATGGGATATTACAACAAATCGTTTGAGTATTTCAATCAGCAGTTGTCGCTGGCCATCAATCACAAAATCCCCGACGAGGAGGTCTGGGCCAATCACAATATCGCTCAGTCTTTTCTGATGATGCACAATCCCGACATGTCGCTTCCGTATCTTAGGGAGGCTCTCTACAAGTGTTCGCAGTTGGAGGACTCGTCGATTCTTAATTATATCAGCTCAAATTTCGGATGGTACCATCTTCAGAAAAATCAGCTGGATTCAGCACGATATTATTTCCAGAATACACTGAGGCTCAGGCTAAAGGATACCACAATGCCCATGAATATAGCTGCCACTTACCGCGATCTTGGTACTGTGTTTTTTGCAATGGGCGATTTCGACAGGGCCAAGTATTATTATAAGGTAAGCCTCGATTATGCAGATACGTCGTTCTCCGACATAAATGCCGAGATCAGTGTAAACCTTGCCCGAATGTACGAGTTGGATGGCAACCTGGATTCGGCACTCAAGTTGGCCCACAAATGTATTTATATCTCCAAGAAATTCCACAACAACAATATGCTCCGCAATGGCTACGGCATGTTGGGTAGGATTTATTTAGGAATAGGCCGATACGACAAGGCCGAGAAATATTTCTCATCTCAGATAGCCGTTACCGACAGTATAAGGGCTTGGAATTTTTCGCATAGCATATACGACATCGAGTTCCTCAAGGAGGTTCAGCGTCAGAATGATGATAT
Organism: Bacteroidales bacterium; assembly: GCA_045628165.1. Lineage (GTDB taxonomy): Bacteria > Bacteroidota > Bacteroidia > Bacteroidales > UBA3824 > UBA3824. The sequence continues at coordinate 9,564 of JAZQPB010000182.1, forward strand.
CGAGGTGGTAAGAAACAACTACAAGGGCAATCTGCTGGTGCTGTACGTGGTGCTTCTGCTTTTGGCGGCCGGCATCGTAATTGCTATCAGGCTGCGGAAAAAAAATGTAACGATAGCCACCATCATCAGCGAGCTCGATAACAGCGAAAATCAGCTGCAGGCCAGCCTCAATTACGCCAAGAGGATTCAGAAGGCCGTGATGCCTAATTTCAGTGAGATTGAGGATTTCAATGGAAGCAAATTCCTGATATTTGAACCCAAGCTCACGGTGAGCGGAGATATCCATTGGTATCACAACCGCGGCGATTATTATATGTTTGCTGTGGGCAGTTGCGGAAGGTTCGGCATTACGGGCGCCTGTCTGTCGATGTTCGCCTCGGCCATTCTTCATGATCTGGCACGTGTCTACAGCGATCCTGTCAAGATTGTGGAAGGTCTCAGGCATCAGTTCAGGGCCATGATGTATAGGTTCGACAATGCCTCGGAGCTGATACCGAATACCGACATTAGTATTGCCGTGGTGGATAGGCGCACCATGATAAGCCACTATTGCGGTGTCAAGTTCCCTGGAATTTGTATTATTGACGGCAAGCTCGTGTTGGTGGGTGACCACTGCGAGGATGACAATTTCTTTGAGAAGGAGATCAAGTGTTTTGAGGTGGATCTCAGGAGCGGAGACCTCAGCTATTTCATTACCTCTGGCATTGTCAATCAGAGAAATGCGGATGGCAAGGCACTCACTTTGGATGGCCTTTGCGATCTCCTGCTCAAGTATCAGGACCTTGATTTGGAGGATCAGAGAACGGCAATTCTTGAATATTTGAGAGACTGGAATGCCGGAGTGTTCGATTACGATTGCACTCTGGCCGGTTTTAGAATTGGATAATTAGATGAGATTTTTTTCTGCTATATTATTTTTCCTGCTGATGGCAAACAGATTGTCGTTCGCTCAGGTTGCTCCAAGCAACACCGACAGTCTGGAGGCTCTGCTGCGCGTTGCCGAGAATGGCGACAAGGTGGATCTGTATAATCAGCTCTCGATGCTCTACCGTCACAACGACTACTTCAAGGGCATGGAATACGCCATAAAGGCCATCGACCTCTCCGACAGCCTGTCGGACTGGAGCAGGATTGCGAAATCGTATTCCGTGCTGGCCATCAACGAGCGAAACGCCGGAATGATGGACAGCTCGCTCAGCCATTTCAAATGCTCTTATAGGTTTGTGGAGAAATATCAGCTGGATTCCCTTATTGCATATTCCGCCAATAATGTCGCGCGCCTGAGTCTTGAGTTTGGTCTGCTGGACAGCGCTCAGAAATACACCGACATCGCCATGGAATCTGCAACGTTATCAGCTGATATGGAATCGATGTCGTACTGCTATATGAATTACGGAATCATCAACTATCAGAGAGGCAACAATCCAGCGGCCAAGGATTTCTTGAAAAAAGCATACGATATTCGTCATGATACTTTGGGTATAAGAGTTGATTACCTGCTTCCGCTCTGGTATCTCTCTGATATCTACATTCAGGAGCGGAACTTCGATATGGCGCGGGATATGATGCTCTCGAATCTGGCCGACGCCGAGCATACCGACTGGCACGACTACACCTCGCGTGTTTGGTACCGTCTGTCGCAGATTTATTACTGGACTAAAAATTACGATTCGGCCGAATATGCCTGCAAGAACACCATCCTGAAGTCATACGAGTGCAACAATGTGGAGCGCGTGGAGTGTGCCTACAAGATGCTGGATTCGGTTTATCTGGCCACCGGAGATTTCAGGAAGGCGGCTGAAATCTGTCTCAAGTTTGTGGAGATAAGCGATACTATTGTAAATCAGAGAGTGGCGTACGAGCTCCACAAGATAAAGCACACAGCCGAATATCTGAAAAACGAGAAGAGTCTCTATGATTTCCGCTACCGGCGAAACATAATTCTCCTGATTCTGGTCATCATATTGGGATTCGGCTTTGTGGCCGTCAGGGGTCTGAAAATGATTTTCCAGAAGCGCAGACAGATCCGAAGTCTTCATCGTCAGCTGATGGACAAATACTCCCTCATAATGGACGAGGTGATGAATGCGTCGATTCTTCAGTCAAAATTTCAGCCTGAAGTAGAGGCCGTTCTTCCAATGTTTCCTGACAAGTTTCTCCTATATATGCCCAAGGACATTGTGAGCGGAGATTTTGTCTGGAAATTCTCCGACGATGAATATGAGCTTTTGGCAGTGGCCGACTGCACTGGTCACGGTGTGCCTGGCGCGTTGCTTACGATGCTCGGAATGTCGTCGCTACATGAGATTGCGCTTTCGGGAGTCAGGAATTCCGCCGAGATTCTCGAGAAATTGCGCTCAAAGATTATCGGCTACATGAGCATGAACGCGCTCAAGAAGATGGAGGATGGTATGGATATCTCGCTGATAACCATCAACAAGAAAACCCTTCAGCTCGATTTTGCAGGCGCGTACAACAACCTTCTCTATATCCGCGATGGTAAACTCCAAAAACTAAAGGCAACACGCTGTCCAATAGGTGATTATATTATCTCGTTGGATTTCCAGTCGCAATATCTCCAGCTTAAGAAAGGCGACTGCGTTTTCATGCTATCCGACGGCTACATATCGCAGTTTGGCGGACCTGAGGGCCGTAAGCTTCCTCAGCAGAAGTTGTTCAATATTCTCCAGGAAAACCATGACAAGCCTATGGAGGAGCTTCGTCAAATCCTCATCGACAACTATATCGAATGGCAGGGTGAGAGGGAGCAGGTGGATGATGTCTCGATCTTAGGATTCAGGGTCAGCTGATATAAAAATTATTGTATAATCCATTAAATCAATATTATAGAATTATGTCGTCACAAGTATATTTTACAAATCTCCGCGCCAATCCTATGGGAAACCTGCTTCAGAAACTGGAGCGGATGGTTAGGCGCGCTGGCATCGAGAAAATCGATTTCAAGGATAAGTTTGTAGCGATAAAGATTCATTTCGGCGAGTTCGGATATGTGGCCTACGTGCGTCCAAACTACGCCGCAGTAATCGTGAAGCTGATAAAGGAGCTCGGCGGAAAGCCTTTCCTCACCGACAGCAACACCTTATATAAAGGCAGCCGCGACAATGCA
>JAZQPB010000183.1:0-6369 GCA_045628165.1 Bacteroidales bacterium
CTGGCCTTGAAGAGGGCTATTATGAATCCTATGGTGCCGAATACCGTGAGCAGTATAAACCACCATGTGGCGTAGAACGGCTTGCGGATAATGAACTGATACGACTGCGAGTCGCTCCAGATTCCGTCCTTGCTCTTGGCGCGGTACACAAACTCGTAATTGCCGGCCGGCATGTTCTGATATGTGGCCTCGTGTTTCTTGCCGTATGATGCCACATAGTCGTTGTCGAGTCCCTTCATGAAAAACTCGTATGTGATGGCCTCCTCGTCCTTGAACGACAGGCCGGCGAGCTCGAATGTGAAGTTGTTTTCGCTGGCCTTGAACTCGTGGCGCTGCTGTGAGATCTTGGTTCCGTTCAGGTAGAGATTCTCTATACGGCAGTCGGGCACAAATTTCTCCGATTTGTCTTTCCTGATGTCGTATACCGATACTCCATGGTATGTGGCTATGTAGAGCACGCCCTTGTTGTTAAGGAGCAGGCCGTTGGTTACTATCTCGTTGCCGGGCAGTCCGTCGTTGGAGTATACATTGAATTCCACGCTGTTGTTCAGTATGTCGTAATAGCAGAATCCCATGTTGGTGCCCAGCCAGAGGTGCTCCTTGTCGCGGCTCTGCTGTATAGAGTTTATGGAGCCCTGCGGCAGTGTCGGGATGTTTATCTTGCGGAACCTGCCATCAGCTGTATAAGTGCCCAGGCCGTTTTCCATGCCCACCCAGAGCTTGCCGTCTATATTGCGCAGGCCCAGTACAGCTGATGGCGTGGTGCATATCTCCTCGAATGTGGTGCCGTTGTACTTGATGAGGCTGGTGTTGTTGCCGCCCACTATCATGTCGTTGAAGTTTTCGAGCTGGCTTACAAACGATGTGTACTCGTTGACTATCGGTATCGGCTGGCTGTCGAAACTTGCTATCCTGTATACCACGCCCTCTACTCCGCTCAGCAGGAATATATCGCCCGTGGGAGATGCAAAGGCGCTCTTCAGGTTGTAGATCCTGTCGGAGAATTTCATCTCGTGCTTGCGGCTCAGGTTTTTGCCATCGTATATGTACCAGCCGTAGCTGTCGGCTATAAAGATGTCGCCGTTGGGCATGGATGTTACCACGTACGGAACCCTGTTGCCGTCCAGGTTGGGCGTAAAATCCACCAGCTTGTGCTGATAGTAGTATATCTTGTTGTTGAACGCCATCCAGATGCGGCCCATGCAGTCTTCCTCTATGTTGTTGAGGTAGCTGTCTATTATCTCGGGATACAGATTGCGGAGCGATCTGTTGGTGAGTTTCTGGATGCCTCCGCTGAAACCGAACCAGAAATTGTCTTCCTTGTCCTCGAAGAAGGAGAGGAGCTTCAGGTTCTTGAGTCCAATGCTCTGGTCGTATTTGATGGCGCTCTGCTTGGTGGAGAATATCTGATAAGCCTCAAAATCCGATATCAGCATTATCGACATATCCCTGTTCTGCTTGATGGTGTGGATGCGCGAGTTGCTGATGGATACATCGTTGTTGATGCGGAGGCTGTCGATGTTTCCGCGGGTAAACTGCGAGTGGTTTCCGGTGTAGATGCCGTCGCTGGCGGCCATCCATATCTTGCCGTCGTAATCCACGAATACGCTTGTGCAGTTTTTGCCGCAGAGCTTGGTGAGCTTGTGGCCGTCCCTGTCGAGGGTGTAGAATCCCTCGGGAGTGGCCAGATATGTGCATCTGCCCGATTTAAGCTGCGACATGGAGTTGATGATGGTAGGCATATTCTCCACCTTCTTGTTCAGGCAGGTCTGCTGCTTGTGGTTGTCGCTCAGGAAATAGAGTCCCTTGTCGCCGTAGAGGAAGATGTTGTCCTCGCCGTCGATGAAGATGTGCTTGAGCGGCACATTGGCGAAATAGTTTTCGAACTTGCCGTCGTCCAGGCACGATACGCCGTTGAGTGTGGCGAAATAGATTCTGCCCTTCGAATCCTGCGAGATATCAAATACTATGTTGTTGCACAGGCCCTGTACGTCGCTTATCTGCTCCATCGACCTTCCGTTGAACTTGGTGGCGCCGCTATGAGTGCCTATCCAGATATAGCCTTCCCTGTCCTGATATATGCAGCGTACGTCCTCCTGAGGAAGTCCCTGGTCGCTGCCGTAGAATACAAACGGGAAGTATCCTGTCTGATACGTCTGATATAGCGCCTGCAGGTGGTTTTGGGCGGCGTTGTACGGAATGCCGGCCTGCTCCCTGAATGCGTCGTTCAGGGTCTCGCTGGTCTTGCTCCACTCCATGAACTCGAGGATTTTCTGGCGCAGCTTGGGCTGGTTTTTCATGATTCCCCAGCCTACGGTGTATATGTCGCCTATTACGAACTTGGCCTCAAGCTCGGGATACTGCGGCAGCGAGTAGATATCGAAGTTGGTGATTGTGTAGTCGGCGCGGCCCTTCATTATCTCGGTGAAAAACTCGTTGGCCTCCTTGTAATAGTAGTTGGTGAGGTTGTTGTCGATGAGGGCCTCCTCGTAGATGGATCCCTTGGATGTAACGCCGCGGTATTTGCTCAGGTCGTTTATCGACTTGATGTCCACATCCTTGCGGGCTATCACCACATTGGCGGTAGGCATCACCTCCAGGATGTCGATCTTGTTGTTACGCCAGTCCACAGGCGACAGGAGGTCGCACGCAATGTCTATGTGGTTGAATCTCTCGGGAGTGTATGCGCTGTCCTTCACGATGTTGCCGTTGCTGTCGTAGAAATACGACGACAGGCTGGGCACAATCTGTATCTCGAGGTCGAGGCCAAGGTATTTGGCCAGCTCGCCGGCCAGATAGTGGTTCAGCTGTTTCTGTCCCGACTTGTGGTATACGAGGTCACGGTCGCGCAGAGCCACTATCAGCTTGCCCGATTCCATTATCTCGTCCATATCGCGGAAACGGCCCTCGTTGTTTACCGATGTCTTTGAATACGAGTCTATTATCTTGCTGTACGATGCATAGTTGAATCCGAATTTCTCCGAGAACAGCATATCCAGCTTTCCGGTTCCCTTTATCGTGTGGAAAAAATTGTCGATCTCTATCTTCAGGCTGTTGTTGCCCTTCTCCACGGCCCAGGCCACATTGTCGGGCTTGCCGATGGGGAATGCGAGCTTAAATTTCTGAGAGTTTTCCTTCACGAACTGCAGGCCCACGTAAGATACTGTGGCAAAACCGTCTACCTCGCCCATTCTGGCCAGTTCCTGCGATTCCTCCTCGCTGCGGGTCTTCACTATCTCTATGCCTCCGCCTATCAGCTGGTTTATGGTGTCGATGTTTTTCTCGTAAGACGAGTTTTCCATCAGGGCTATCCTTAGACCCTTCAGGTCCTTGTAGTTTTTCACGTTGAGCTTGTGGCTCTTGGGCCTGAGCATCTCCGGCACAAAAAGGTTGTTGATGGCGCTGTGTCTGTGCTTTACCTTGCTGATAATCAGGAGGTCAGATACCTGCATGATGCCTGCGAAATCAAAGAATTTCTCTCGCCATGGGTACATGTATGTGGTGCCGCAGATAAAGTCGGCTTTGCGCAGTGCGTCGGGTGTGTAGTATACCGAGTCGTTGGTTATGTAGTCGGCCGGCACGGTGCCGTTGTGAGAGAAAATTTCGTTCCAGGTGATGGGCACAATCTCGAGCTCACAGTTCAGAAACTGAGCAAACTCCTTGGCAAAGAAGTAGTTGACAGTCTGCATTCCGCTCTGGGTAAAAGCTACCTTTACCACACCGCTGCGGCGTATCTCGTCGAGCGTGCGGCCCAGAGCAAGATTGCTCTCTAAGCTCAATAATATCAATAATATAAGTGGCAGTAACCTCTTCATTGTTTTCTTTTTTCGGTGCTTGCAATAGCTTGTTATCAATCTGCAAATATACAAAAAATTGCAGATATCACTATCCGTTTAGCAATTTTTGTGCCTATTTTTTTCAATATTCCTATTATAAGGTGTATTCTGCCTTCCAAATTACTAATTTTAGCCAAAAACGCCGTAGCTCCTTGTTTTTCTGAGTCCGGCGTTTTTTTATTTTTTCCAGCTGATAGCGTTGTATTGTTTATATATCAGCTGATAGCATTATTTCTTCATGGCTTTCAGGTACTTGTCCAGTCTGCTGATTCCTTCCTTTATGTTTTCGAGCGAGTTGGCGTAGCTGAACCGCAGGAATCCCTGACCCTGGCTGCCGAAATCTATTCCCGGAGTTACGCCCACATGAGCGTTTTCCAGAATATCGAACGCAAATTGGTACGTATCAGCTGCATACATCCTTGCATCGGCAAACACGTAAAACGCGCCCTTGGGCTCCACCCAGATCTTGAATCCGAGTTCCTGAAGCGCATTTACGAGGTATTCGCGGCGGGTGTTGTAGATGCGGTTCATCTCTGCCTGCTCGGCGTCGGAATTTTTTATGGCGGCAATGCCTGCGCGCTGTGCGTCGCTCGGTGCGCAGATAAAGAGGTTCTGCTGCATTATCTGGAGCGTGCGCATGTATTTCTGCGGGGCCACAAGGTAGCCCAGGCGCAGTCCCGTCATGGCGTAGCGCTTGCTGAATCCATTGAGTACGAATGCGTTGTCGGTGTATTCCAGGATGGAGTGGGGGCGTCCCTCGTATACGAGGCCGTGGTAGATCTCGTCGCTGAGTACGGGGATGCCCAATGCAGCTATCTGCCTCATAATTTCGGGCTCTATGAGGGTGCCGAACGGGTTGCTCGGCGAGTTGATGAAGATGGCCTTGGTTTTAGCTGATATCTTGGCCTTAACTTTCTCTATATCAATCTGGAAACCATTCCCGGGGTCGAGGTCTATCTTTACGGGTACGGCGTTTACAGCTAATACGAAATTGCTGTAGCACGCGTATCCGGGATTGAACACCAGAACCTCGTCGCCCGGCTCGCACAAAACCCTGAGTGCCATCAGGATGGCCGGCGACGATCCTGAGCTCACCACTATCTGCTCGGGCGAAAACGATACGCCGTATTCCTTCCTGTAAAGGCCGGCTATCTCGGCGCGCAGTTCGGGGTCGCCGAGAGAGTGTGTGTAGTGTGTCTTTCCGCTGCTTACGGCTTCGCAAACAGCCTCTTTCACGCACTGTGGCACATCGAAATCCGGCTCACCCACCTCCATGTGGATGATATCTATGCCCTGACGCTCCATGGCCTGGGCTTTCTCTAATACTTCCATTACTATGAATGGAGTCATCTGGTCTAACATGATATATTATAAAGTGTGTTTTTTTGATTCAGGATGCAAAGGTAATAAACAAAAACAAAAAAACTAATTTTTTTCTTAGGGTATCTTGATACCTGCGTGTTATATAAGCGAAAATGATGGTAAATTATTCAAAAAGATTTTTTGAAATCTGAATAATATATTTACCTTTGCGACGTTAAGGAAAGAGAAACAATTTTTTATTAACCATTAATAAATTTAAGTAAAATGAAAAAATTCTTTAGAACAGCAGCATTTTTGCTCGCATTTGGTGCAATGGCTACCACATTCACAGCTTGTGATCCAGAAGAGGACAATGGCATCATCACTCCTGCCACTGAGAACCTCAAGCTCAGCGACATCACAGCTACAGCCTATCCAGACGGTAATATCACAATCTCTGGTACCATCGAGGCTAACACCAAGATCAAGACATTCGAGCTTCAGGATATGAACGGCAAGCAGATTGCAGACCTCATGAACGACCAGCTCAAGTCTAAGGGTGAGGACGGCAAGACCTTCACAATGGAGCTTACATCTGCCAACGTTAAGGTTCAGGAGATGTACCTCGTTGTTAAGACCCGTGGCGACAAGGAGATCAAGGAGAAGATTGGTTCTACATTCAAGTTCGATCTCGGTTACGGTTCTAAGTCAGCAAAGGGTTCTTACGTTTCTATCGTTGACGAGAAGTCTTACACTGTAAATGAGGTTAAGGACGCAGATGTTCGTAAAGTTGTTGAATTTGCTCTTAGCGACGGTGGTTTGATCGTTGCTACTGCTTGCAAAGCTGTTAATAATGGTACATACCAAGCTTCTGACTTTGCTCAGTCTGCTATCTACTCAGGTACAATCATCACATCTACTGGCTGTATCGCTACTTACACACTTACTCCAGATGCCGCTGAGGTAGATGGTACTCTCGAGGGTATTGTTATCAACTCTAAGGGTTCTATCAAGATCAAGGCTGCTGAGGGCGTTGAGTTGAAGTCTGCTATTAGAACAGACGCTGCTGCTGAGCCAAAGGCTAAGAAGTAGTAAGTAGACAAATACAATTTAATCGGCAGATTAAACTAATATATAATAATGCTATCCGTTGCATTTTGCAATGGGTAGCATTATTTTTGTAGTAATATAAATAAATGAGGAGATGGAAGAAAATCAAAATATTGAATTT
>JAZQPB010000184.1:0-5868 GCA_045628165.1 Bacteroidales bacterium
GAATGTGGTTGGAATCTTCTTGAGCTGAGCCTCGTAGATGGAATCCGAGAAGAATACCGGAGTATTCTGCGCCATCAGCTCACGTGATGTCTCGGCATCGTTGAGAGAATTCTTGACATACCAGACAGAAAGCAGGCTGTCGATGCTCTCGTTTACCTGATTTTCCTCTGTCTGAATCTCCGACAGCGAATTGGAAACCAATGGGTCGGAGAGTGTATCGGCATACTGCTCGTATTCGTCGATATCCTGAGCGCAGACAGAGCCCACGCCCACAAAACAGGCAGATACCAATGATAGTAAATAACTTTTCATAATAATTAGGGAAATTGTAAAAAAAAATTACTGCGGCATCAGAATCTTATTGTAAGCCTTGCTCCAAAACTTGGATTCTGATTGGCCATCACGGGGCCTGTGGCAAAAGGCTCCACGTGGAGTGTGATATCCTCCGATACGTCGTAATCGTAAAGATGGGCATCCACCACTGCGTCAAAAACATTCATCATATACACTAGAGCCATGCCCACAAAACAGAGGTCCCTGTACCGGCGGTACTTGGTCATGTACCTCACGATATCGGCCTCGTTGGTAAGTCCGTGGATGGATACACCGATTGCACTCTTGCCATCGTTCAGCAATACATGCTCGTCGTTTTTTAGCTGGCGGAATCTTGTATTGTAAAAATGTGACACGTATGCCAATGTGCCCATGCCGCCGTATATTATCGGGATTTTCCAGTACTGACCGTTGTAAACCTGGCCGGCACCCGGCAACGCAAACGACAGCCATCCAGCCAGTTTGGGATTCTTGAGCGGCTTGGTGGCCACAGTATCGACGCCTGCATTCTTCTCGTCCACATACTCATAATCGTTGCCGTCGGTGGCAATACGTGCGCGAGTGGAGTCGCGGCGCGGACCGCGGTATCCCTGCTGATAAGCCGGATCCTTGGGGTCGAACTCCTCGTCGGGATTGTCCTGCTGTGCCAGTGCGCTCATCGGCATCACGAGACAGATCATCAATACTGAGAGAATATAGCGGAAACTGTTGCCTGTCATATATATTTTTTTAGCAGCTAATACGATAATAATTAAAGCTGAATATTGTTCAGCAGCTGTACGATTTTGTCGTAGTCTTCCTGCGACTTGAGATTGAAGGTAAGCTTGCAAGCGCCCTTGCTGTCGAGCTTAAGGTCTACAGGCACGCTGAATTTCTTTGAGAAGTTTTTCTTGAGCTCCTTCTGCTCGTCGCTCAGCTTAGGACGCACGGCCTTCACAATCACCTTCTTGCCCTCGTCGTCGGGATTGGCCTCGCTGGATCCGTCTTCCCTGCGCTCAAGCTCAAATACATATCCGTCGGGATCCTGAACGAGCTGCTCCACCTGACGTGCTGTAAGTCCGTAGTTGAGCACCTTCTGGAAAAGGTTCATCTGGAGCTCCTGATCGTCTACGCTGATGAGCGGACGTATCTGGCCCTCGGTAACAACCTTGTTGCGCAGGGCGGCCTGCATCTGGTCGGGGAGTCTCAGCAGACGCAGCGTATTAGCTATAGTGCTTCTGCCCTTGCCGAGATTCTTGGAGAGCTCCTCCTGAGTGAGGTGACACTCCTCTATCAGGCGGTTGTAAGTAAGCGCTATCTCAATGGAATTCAGGTTTTCGCGGTGAGTATTCTCCACGAGAGCCATCTGGAGAGTCATGCTGTCGTCGGCCTCGCGTATGTACGCCGGCACCTCCTTGAGCTCTGCGAGCTTGCTGGCGCGGAAACGGCACTCACCGGATATTATCTCGTACTTATCGTCCTTCTTGCGGAGAGTGAGGGGCTGAATAATTCCGTAAGTCTTGATGGATTCCGAAAGCTCGTTGATGTAGTTTGGATCAAAATCCTTACGTGGCTGACCCGGATTCGCCACAATCTTGTCGAGGCTGATGAGGGCGATATTGCCGGTATTCACCACCTCCTCGGGCTTGTTGTTTACGTATGTGGTATTGTCTTGGATGAGCGAGCTGAGACCTTTGCCCAGACCGAAAACTGGTTTGTTTGCCATTTTTTGGAATCTTAACGTTAGGGAATTATTTGCTTATAATAATTAGGTATTGCCTATATCCTTCGGGACACAGCGTCCCCAAAGATATAGGCAAACCACATTTTTGTTTTATTTCAACTGATTACTGAGCGAGCTGACCGTCCTTCTCGAGAATCTCCTTTGCGAGGTTCAGGTAGTTGACAGCGCCATTGCAGGCCGCATCGTACTCTATAACAGGCATACCGAACGAAGGAGCCTCCGAGAGACGGGTGTTGCGGAGGATAAGAGTCTTGAACACCATATCCTGGAAATGCTGACGAACCTCCTCTACCACCTGATTAGCAAGGCGGATGCGTGAATTGTACATGGTAAGGAGGAAACCCTCGATCTGAAGGTCTGGGTTGAGGCCAGACTGAATAATCTTTACAGTATTGAGGAGCTTTCCGAGACCCTCAAGGGCAAAGTATTCGCACTGAACTGGAATAATAACTGAATCGGCGGCAGAAAGCGCGTTCAATGTGAGCAGACCCAGAGATGGAGAGCAGTCGATGATGATGTAGTCGTAATTGTTACGTATCTTCTCAAGGAACTTCTTCATCTTGTATTCACGCTCCTCCACGTTCAGGAGCTCAATCTCGGCACCTACGAGGTCGATGTGTGAAGGTATGATATCGAGGCCGTCGGTCTTGGTCTTCAATATCACATCATTAGGATCCATATCCTCGGTAAGGCAGTTGTAGATGCTCTTCTCGATGGTTCTTAGCTCAAAACCAAGGCCAGAGGTACAGTTTGCCTGAGGGTCGGCATCTATGAGAAGGATTTTCTTATCCATCACAGCGAGCGACGCTCCGAGGTTGATCGATGTTGTTGTTTTGCCAACCCCGCCTTTTTGGTTGGCTATCGCAAATACTTTTGACATATTTTGTTATTAAATAATATATTCGTTAGGTTACATTGCGGAGTGCACATCCCCGATGGGAATTTCCGCACTGCAAAGATAAGAATATTCTTTGATATTTGGGACAAATCCCAAGGAAATTTTACATTTAGTTAATCAAAAAAATGCGGGTTATAGGGTAATAATGCCCTACAACCCGCTGGATTGCTGAATGATAATGCAAAAAAATTTTTTTTAGAACTCGAAGCCGAATCTTATCATAAACATCTTCTCCACGCCCCAGAGTTTGGTGTCGGCGTATCCCCTCAGGTCGGTGGCTGTAATGCCAGCTGATAGGTTTATAGCCTGGTCGCCCTCGCGGATGGCAAAGCGTGCGCCAGCCATTGCGCTGAAGTCGATTCCGTATTTCTCGTTGTCGCCCTGACGAGCTATATCCCAGCCCAGACGGAGGTCGGCGAACGGAGTAATCCTGGCCTTGGCCAGCATATTGTATCTGAAGCACACGTAAGGCACCACCTTGAAGACGGCGTAATCGCCTCCCCAGCCACATTCAAGGACGTCAAAATAACCCTCATCAGCCATTTTAAGCACCAGAAGATTGCCCTCGGCATCATACAGATTGGCAAAACGGATAACACCATTCTCGTAGTCAAACTCGTGCTCATAATCATAGTAGTATCCATTAAAGAAAACCTCGCGACCCGCATCGTCGAAAGCATGGTGAATATATCGGTTGCCGTCAGCGGGATTCACCCAATAAGAGTTGTCCTTGGAATAAGGATAGCTGTTATAGCCCTCGTTGCTCTCATGATTGCGGTACGTGCGGTACTCGCGCCGTCCGCCCCAGATGGTCTTCAGGCCTCCGCCTATGAAAATGTTTGGATTCATCTGATAGCCCACGGTGCAGGAGATGCCGCCAAGACCGGCCGCCTCGTTGCCCATGCCCTCGGTCTCCAGCATCAGATTGAATCCCTGATTCACGTAATTGTAATCGGTCTGCGCGCCGCAGATGCTCACGGCCGCCATCAATATAATAAGTGACAATATCTTTCTCATAGCCAAAAAGTTTTAGAATTTGATACCCATGTTTAGATTCAGAAGGGCAAAATCATCGTAATCATCCAATTTGATCCTGTGGTTGTAGTTCATGACTCCCACGGTGAAATTGAAGAGTTTGCCATTGCGGAACTTGTAGCAGAAACCAATATTCTGGTTAAGATAGGTGTCGCGCGAGCCGAAAGCGTTGGCCATGCGGAACTGCAATATCGGCGACCACTGCGATCTCACAAGCACCTGATAGCGGAAATCCATCAGGAGGCTAACGAGTCCATGACTGAGTTCAGGCGAGGTAACTTCGGTCATATTGCGGCGAACCTCCTTTCCGTTTTCCCAGAACTTGCCGGTATAGCTGAAAGTTTCCTCCTTCCGGTAAACGTATGAACCGGAAAGTCCTGCACCATAAAAAAGGTGTCCGCCGGCAAAGTTGATACCGTAGATACCTGTCAGATTAAACATATTGACCTCGGAGCCGCCGCGTTCAAAGTCAACGATGCAGTCCCAACGCTTGAAGTCGGGACCGTCGTCATCATTACCTAACTGATAATCCTGAGCCATTCCGAAGGCGGATATCAGCGATAGTGCAATCAACAAAAATAACTGTTTCATGTTTCAAAAAATTAGTTTGTAAAACAATTTAGGGTTTTCGTAGGTATAACACACCAGTTTACAAAAACCCTAATATATAGTTGAAAAAAAAATAATAATCTGAATAAAAATTATCTGAAATTTTCCACAAAATCGTAAAAACATTCATCAAAACTCCTCATAGAAGGCAAAATAGCGTCGGCGCCCTCGTCCATCAGGATTTTATCAGCTAATGGCCCGGTATTTACAGCTAATGTGAATATATCAGCTGCCACCCCGGCCCTTACACCGAGAGGCGCGTTCTCCACAACTACGGCCTCATTAGCTGACACACCGGCCTTCTTGAGAGCGATAAGATAAGGCTCGGGATTTGGCTTTCCGAACTTAACGTCGTACGCAGTTACCATGTTATCAGCTGAAAAAATACCCGGAAAATGACGGTTCAAGCGGTCGAGAAGCGATTTCTGGCCGCTACCGGTCACGAGCACAATCTTGATGCCGGCTGATTTGGCCTTTTGCAAGACCTCGGCGGCGCCGTCCATCGGCTGAGCCACGGGACAATGATTAAAAAAATCGGATTTGGTGGCATATATCTGCTTGATTTCCTGCTCAGTAGCCTCGCGCCCCCAGGTGCGGAGCGCAATCTCGTTGATGGTGGAAGCGCCTGTGCGGCCCTCATTCATGTAAGCCTCCTCGCGAGTCATGCTGAGACCGTATTCCTTGGTGGCGGCCACCCACGACGTGGCGTGATTGGGCATGCTGTCGAACAGCACGCCATCCATATCGAAAAGCAAAGCCTTTAGGTTGATATTGCCGAAACCACTGCGTTTCAGGTAATTATCTTTCTCTGTATCGAACATTATAAATTAAGTTTATTCAAATTTCGGGGAAATAGATTTTTAACAAGAAAACGCGCTCAATAAACTTTTCTTCCTATTTGGAGCGCAGAAAACTTCGAAACACAGTTTCGATAAAAAACGCTTAACGCTAAAAAACAAAACGGTAAAAAAACTTAACGGTAAAAAACAAAACGGTAAAAAAACACCGTTCTGAAGGTTTTCTATGTTTTGTTTTCTGGCGTTAGGCGTTTTCCGCAAAAACTTGTTTTTGCAGTTTTCTAAGCACTCCAAGCATAAATAAAGCGGATTAGTGCTTGTTTTCTTGTTAAAAATTTATTTAAGTTTTTTAACGCCGCAAAATTAGAAAAAAAATGATAACTTTGCAATCAGAATACTTTAAACACTAATAAATCATGAATTACAATTTCGACGAACCTACCGACCGCAAAAACAGCAACTGCTACAAGTGG
>JAZQPB010000185.1:0-2650 GCA_045628165.1 Bacteroidales bacterium
CTTTTAAGCGGCGGTCAGCGTCAGGCAATCGCACTTGTTATTTCGGGCATGACAGATGTTGACCTGCTCATTCTTGACGAGCACACTGCGGCGCCTGACCCTAAATCCTCTGAAACAATCATGGGAATCACGGATTCGCTATCGTCCGGCAGCAAAATTCTGATTACATTCCTGATGTTTGTAGGCCGTGTGGGCGCGCTCACTCTGGCCAAGGCATTCTTCACACCCGTAAAATCGCTCAACTACATGTACCCGAAAGAGAATGTTTACGTGGGATGATAAAAAATCAACAATTAATAATTAATAATTAACAATAAATAGCCCCGACGGGGCATCGCTGTGCATAATCGTATGCGCAGCTTACGAATCATGAAAAAATACATCATAGTAGGGCTTGGAAATTTCGGCTCATCGCTGGCCATCAGGCTCACCAATGCCGGCAATGAGGTTTATGGAGCTGATACGTCTGACAAGAAGGTGGACGCACTCAAGGAGATGATAACATCGTCGGTGAAACTGGACTGCACCGACGTGAACGCCATACGCGCCGGCTTGCCCGTCTGGGACGAGGCCGACTGCGTGATTGTGGCCATCGGCGAGGATATCGGCCAGTCGATTCTGGTGACCGCCACTTTCCACCAGATGGACGAGAACAAGCGCCTGATATGCCGCGCCATCAACGACACTCATCAGCGTGTGCTTGAGGCTATCGACCACAACATCGAGATTGTGCATCCGGAGGAGGAGTCAGCTGAAAGGCTCACCGACCGTCTGTCGCTGACCGGCGCGCAGGAGGTATTCAGCCTCTTCGACCAGCACAAGGTGGCAGAGGTGGACTTGCCGGCACGATATTTCGGCAAGGTGATCAAGGACAGCGACATCAGGTCGAAATACAAGCTGAACATTCTCACCATCCTGCGCATGACCGAGACCACCAACTGGCGCGGAAAGGTAATCAAGGAGCGCAAACTCACCGAGCCGCTGGCAATGACAGTGCTCCAGGAGGGCGACAGAATTGTGGTTTTCGGCAAGGCAAAGATGCTGAAGGCTTTTGTGGATGATTAAGAGCCTGAGGAGGATTGCCCCTTCCTCAGGAAATCCTCCACTGCATATAGAGGCACGTTCTCCATCCATTGCTGATTAATGTACGGAAGCATAGAGAATCGCAAACCATTCAGGCCCTTGTCCTTATGGTCGATGTTGATGAATTGCGACAGGGATTTGCTCTTGACATTCTCCTCGGCCTTCACCTCTATTGGTAAAATGCGGGAACCGCTCTGTATCATATAGTCGATCTCCATTGTGGAATTTTCCTTGCTGTAATAATAAACCTTGCTCTCGGCAACAGAAATCAACTGTTGAAGCACGAAGTTCTCTGTAAAAGCCCCCTTGAATTCGACAAACGCCTTGGTTCCCAAAAGCATATCCTTAGGTTGAGCCTCAGTCATAGTAGCCAGCAATCCGCAATCGAGCATATATATCTTGAACGCCGAACTGTCAGCATAAAATTTAAGGGGCAAGGTGGGCGAAAGGCAGCGCTCTACCTTGTATATCAAACCGGCGTCAACCAGCCATTGTATCGCGACCTCAAAATCAGACGACCTTGCTCCCTTGCGGATAACACCGAAAACAAACTTCTTGTTTTCCTTGGCGAGCTGCTTGGGTATCGACTCCCAAACCTGATGTATGCGCATCACCATAGTCTGAGTGTGTTTCGAGATGTCACGGTAATACGCATCAAGAATCTCGTTGTGTATATCCCTTACCTTGGCAACATCTCTATATTTCAGGAAAGAAGCCACAGCCTCAGGCATTCCTCCCACAAAATAGTATTGTCTGAGCAATTCTATAAGTTTGGGTTCCACACTCTTGAGTATCTGCCAATCCAAGTTCTCTACCGAAGTGTACAATCCCTCGTTGCCGCACGCTTTGAGGAATTCCTTGAATGTCATAGGATACATACGCAATGTATTGACCTTTCCCACAGGAAACGACTCGTTTTCTTTGAGGGAGATACCCAACAGGGAGCCAGCCACAGCCACATAATATTCACGGGCGTCCTCACAGAAATATTTGAGTGAGGCAATGCCATTGCGCACCTCCTGTATCTCGTCCAGAAAAAGCAAGGTCTTGTCGGGATGTATTTTCACGTCATAATTGATCTCTATCTCCCTGATTATCCTCTTAATATCGAAATCCACAAAGAGATTTTCAGCAAAAGGATTGTTATGACAGTTCACATATACGAAGTTGGAAAAAAATCTCTTTCCAAAATCTTTGAGGATATACGTTTTGCCTACCTGACGTGCACCCAACAATATCAGAGGTTTTCTATCAGGATCTTGTTTCCAATTTATGAGGCTTTCTGTTATTAATCGTTCCATATTGATTACAAATATATTACGACACAAAACTACACTTTTATTGGGGAATATCCAAACAAAAAACACACTTTTATTGGGGAATAATTCATCAAAAACCACACTTTTATTGGGGAATGCACCCCAGTCTGTACCAGCCTGCAAAAGTGGACACTAAAAAAGATTTTCCAATCAATTCATTTACAAAAGTAAAACAAATTGATTATTTTGAACAATTTTTCTTTTTCAAAAGTAGACAAATACGTCGATTCATCTACATTTTTCTTTTT
>JAZQPB010000186.1:0-3916 GCA_045628165.1 Bacteroidales bacterium
CTTTGCCTTATCCTCGTCAGAAAGAGTTTCCAAGAATCCCTTTACGCTGTAAGGTGGATTGGCAACAAGAATTGAGAAATCATTTTCCTTTACGTACAGATCAGTCTTTGCGTTTTGGGCAAGCGCATCAGCATAGAGAATCTTAATGCCGTCGAGTCCATACATAAATGCAGAAACCTGGGAAACTTTGCTGAGACGGTATTCCTTCTCTATGCCGATTATATTCTCGAAATACTTGTTTGGCTCTACCTGCAAATGTTTCTCTACAAATGGCTTTATCTGCGAGGCAAGTTCTGTAAGGAAATGGCCAGCGCCACAGGCATAGTCGATAGCCTTGGGCATATTGGTCTCGCTTCCGTTTTTAACAATTTCCTCCAACGGCAAAGACGATATAAGGAATTTGACAATCGGCATTGGAGTAAAGAACTGACCTTCACTCTGTTTTACACCTTGGTCAAGGTAACCCTCGAAAAGGTCACCCAAAAACTGGTTCTGGTTGCTGTCGTTGGTCTTCAACTTAATATCCTGCAACAATTTCACAATCTCGGTCAATACTGAGGCATTCTGATAGAACAATTCCTCATTATGAACGTCGATAAAAGCAAACGGATTATTGTTGAAATATTTCAAAGTATGGAAATATTCTTTGATCAAATCCTTGGCGACATCAGCCCTGTTGTTGAGAAAAGCGAAGGCCTGGTCGATTTTCTCATCGCCGATATAGGAAACTGTATCGCCAAAGAATCTCTCCATACCTATACGGTAATTCTTTTGAAGACGGTCCTGAAGTTGGAAATAGTCGTCGTTGGTAGCGCCTTTCCAAATACACTCCAACTCATTCTTATTGTCGGTTTCGTCAACGATTTTGGCAAGAAAATAATTCACAAGTTTATCAAAAGCATTCTCCCTGCCCGAAACATTATGCTGTCTCAGGATAGTTGCAAAATCATTGTATTTCTTTTGCATAGAACTGCTGTCGATCTCCTTCAAATCGTCGGCGCTGAATTTCTTCGCACCAATCTTGAAAGGCTCATTTCCTGTTTCAAGAAGACCACTGTTTACATAATCGAGTTTGTAAGTGTTTTTCCAAACATCGAAAAACTCACTTGCCGAACCTTGGTTGTTTCTCAGTTCGTCGTAACCTTTCAGATTGAGACTCCTGTTGGCCTTTAAATACTTCTCATTGTCTATCAACGAGATAAGATTATAAGTATTTACAAGTTTCTCTCCAAACCAATCGCAAGAATACAGACATAGATATTCTGATTTTCTGTAAGTATTGAAATATCTGAAAAGTTGGTCGCCGTTTTTCTTGGTCTTGTCCCAATGTTTACGGAACTCATCAGTATTGTCGTTTTCCAAATCCTCAGTCTTGCACTCAATAATCATAAAATCATCCTTGGAAACAACACCATCGTTTTCAATAACACGCGAAATAAGAATATCGCAAAAACCCTTGTCGGTTCCTGCATAGTTTTTGCCTTCAAGTTTAAACTGCTTGGGCTGATATCCCAAATCAAACAACTGAGCAACACAAAGAAAAACGACATAACTTTCCTTCTGGTGGTCGTCTTGGGTAGTCTCTCTGTCCAAGTCCATATCAGAGGGGTAAACAAAATCAAAACCGCCCTTGCTATTCAGTTTGGCAGTAAGACCATATTTACCGTATAATTTATTCCACGACTTTTCGTATTTTGTAAAGCCCAACGACTCAAGAGCCTTGGGAAAGTTGTCTTTTGTTATCATTTGTCAAATTAATTATTGAGTATGCAAAGATAATGAAATTTACTTATACTTACAAGAGGTTTCAATTTCTTTTTTGAATGAATGGAACTCTACAAATTCGCTTTCCTCAAAAAAATTATTCGACAAAAGGAAATCAACATCCCAAACTCTGATAGTAGGGCCGTTGAAATATGGCAAAGTACCAAATTCAATACAAAAAGTTTTATTATATAAGGGATTGGATATCTTTAAAAATCCATTGCTTTCTTGGCAAGAGAAATTTCTTTGTTTCAAATCGATTTCCTTATGAACTAACCGCTCATCACATTCTTCAATATGGTGTTCGCATTTTCCAAATTTTAGACAAAATTCGGTAATATTATACTTTAAGAAAATATGCTCATTTTCATCAAACCAACGCTTTACACGACGAAGTTTTTCAGAAAGAATCTGTTTGTCGCAATATGCAGGACAAAACTCCTGAGAAGCCACAGGCTCAGGTAAATTGTATAAATTTACCAAATTGTTGTCAATCACATTAGAAGATAGAATTTTCTCAATTTGGTATTCTTCACTGATATCAAATTCAATAACCTTTACACCCTCTTTCGCTTTCTTTTTAGAGAATCTGCGAAATTTGCTCATCTCAATCGAAAAACATTTATCCTCCGAGAAAACGTCAGTATGTTTATTGTTTTCGTCGCTTTCGATAATCAGACTTGGGAACAGGGTCTTTAGATTCAACTTTGAAGTATGCTCGATAGGCTGATTAGCCAAATTGCAACTAGGTTTGCAAAGACAATCAGGTTTGCAATCATAAGAAACAACTTTATCAACATATTCCAAAATAACTTCGTCCTGACTATTGTACCAATCGTATAATTTGTATTTTGCAATAGTCTGTAGGTAAATAACCTTGTCGCAAGGCGAAGTCGTATGTGAAAAATGCCATTGCCTTACATCGCCCTGTCTTGCTTTCATTATATCATAACAAGCGGGACATTTATACACAATCTTCTCCGATTTATCAACATCGTGAATATCTACAAATACGCCATCAGGGTCTATTGCAGAAGAATATAAAACATCAGAAACTTCCATAATTGTTATTTTCGTTGTTTTTCAATTCTCCAAAGTTACCATTTTTATCTATAATCGCCAAACAAAACCCAAGAAAAAATATACAAAAAAGCCACCTTTCGGGTGGCTTAAATATAGAAATATGAAATAAAAATCTTATGCCTTGGTGGAATTAGCCTTGATATATTCGTTGAGTTCGTTTACAACAAGATTCATACTTTGCGCAATCTGATCAAGAGACAAAACACCTAAAGAATAAATGTTCATAGCATTTACCAGTTTTTCCTGATGAGCCCTGGCCTCGGCTTCCTCTCGTCCTTTTTCAAAACCATCCTTATGTCCCTTATTGTACTTTGTCTCCAACGAGGCATATAAATCTCTGAAATTTTTCATACTCTCCTCATAGTCGCGTCGCTCTTCTGGGGAGAACTTTGCTATTTCGGCAGTCTCGAAAAGTTTCAGGAAAACCTTCTCGGACAATTCTGCTGGGCGTTCCAAGAGTTTGTTGAGGTTCTTTATGGCAAACAACCATTTCTCATACATATTTTCCAATTCATCAAGAGTCTTCTTGAAATTTGGCATTTCAAGGAATATGAAAGTCAACTTGTCATAAAATACGGTTTTCTTTTTGGTATCCATAAGTTTAACGACAGTCTTGACATCAGTATTCTCGTCATCGAACTTGAAGTTTAGGATACCAATGCAATATACACGCTTAAGTTCGTAGTTCCATTCGCCACGGGGTGCAAACTCCCTGATAGGAAACGAGGCATAATAGACGGCCCTGTCCTTGAAATAATCCTGCTCAGTTTTCTGCATCTCGATTATGAACTTGTCGCCATTCTTGTTCTCGCAATAAATATCGAAAATTGCCCTCCTATCCTCAACGGCACTACTCAAATGCTCTGTAGGAAGATATTTGATATCCACAATATCCTCCTGCCCTTGCAACAAGGCATTAAGGAAACTGATGAGCAAATCCTTGTTTGCCTCAGTCCCGAAATATTTCTTGAATGCGAAATCCGTATAGAAATTCGCATATCGCTCGCCTAACTGATCTATGTTGAAATTGTCTGTCATAACCGAAAAATACTTTCTGCAAAACTACAAA
>JAZQPB010000187.1:0-5139 GCA_045628165.1 Bacteroidales bacterium
TTGTAGAGACGCGGCCTTGCCACGTCTCGAATAACAAAAAAGAGACGCGGCAGGGCCGCGTCTCATACAAAAAAGAGACGTGGCAAGGCCGCGTCTCTACAGAGGGAATATCTAATAAAGGAATATCTAATAAAGTTGTTCGGAATTCATTTTGGCGTTCTTGTATACAGAATCGCGGTCGCGACGCAGGAGCTCCTGCTCGGTAGTTGTCAATGTGCCGGAGCGCTGCTTGATGAGCGAGTTTACCGATGTCTCCATCTTATCGAGCTGATACTTGGCATTGCGCACGCCGCTCTCCAGGCGCAGACGAATCTCCTCGAGGTTCACCTTGTCTTCCTGAAGCAGCGCCACCATCATCCCAAGCTCTATGGTGCTGTTGCGGAGCTTGGCCAATTCCAGAATCAGGTCCTGAAGCCTCTTCTCGAGGTTGGAATTAGATATGCTCTGGATATAATAATTCTGCTTCGACTTCTCGAGCTCGGCCTCGCCATACTCTATGGCCCTGTTGCGCTGATATAAAAAATAGAAAGCCATGCCTGCCGACATCAGCAGCAGCAATGCTATGGCTATTACGGCCACCAGCGACCACACCTTGGCCTTCCGCGACATCTTCTGATACCGCCTGTCCATGGCCTCCGAAATCGTATATATAGTATCCATCTTCAAGTATTTTATTGTTAATCAAAATCTTACAAACTCATCCGGCACAAAATCCTCCAGACCGAACTGCATGGCCGCCACGTGAGAGAAATGCCACCATTCGGTACGTATCATGTTGAACCTGTGCCTCCTCATCAGATCGAAGAGCAGCTGTCTGTTTCTCAGCACGGTATCGGGCAGATTGGTATTGGATGTATAAGCCTCGGCACCGCAAAAATCGTAGTCGGTGCCCATGTCGAGCACACTGCCGTCAGGAGTGGCGAGAGTCAGGTCCACGGCTCCTCCCCTGTTGTGGATGCTTCCCTTGCCGGGTGGCGACAGGAAATTGGGATTGGGACACACCTCCCACATCACATACTGCATCTTGCGCGGGCGGTATCCGTCATACATCCTTATCATCAGGCCATCAGCTGATACAATATCACGGGCGGCGCTTATGAGGTCGCGGGCCGGTGCATAGCGCAGATAGCAGATGGGCTCGGGATAGAGCTTGCTGTGGGTAAAATTATTGTCGGTGGCGTACCTTATCTCAAACTGGAAAAGGTCGGGAAAATTCCTGAGATTCAGCAAATCGGAATCCTGGCCGTCGTAATGTATATCCACCCTGAGCGCCGGCACAGTTATCTGATATCCATTTATATACATGGCCGGCACAGGATTTGCCAGACCATCGCCGCCGCAGAAGAGCGCCATGCTCCGGTGTCCCTGCGCGTCCTCGGCTATCTGCCCGGCATACGGCACCCCGTCCCTCACTATCGCCACCGCTCCGCTGGATAGAATCCTTATCTTGCACACGCCATCAGCTGTAGTGTATACCACAGTGCGGTTCAGCAGCGAGCCGTCCATCCTGCCGGCATACAGTTTTTCTATATTGCAGCTGATGGCGTTTCCATCATCCGCGACACCCATCTGGAAGTCCGTAGTATCGTTTATCCTGCGGCCGTCCCTGTAAAAATCCATGCCGGCGAAGGCGATTCTCCGGTGCTGGACAGTAGATTCCAGCTCTATGACATACGGCAGCGAGTCGTGGTAGAATTCTCGGCGCTCCATATCGCTGCCCATACTCTCCACCATAATATCAAGGCTGCGCAGCCCGTCAGAGTTTACCGCAATGGTGTTGGTATTTACATTGCAGCTGATGCCGTTGGCCCATGCGTGTATTGCATATTGGGAGCTGTATCCCCGCCTGCGCACCGGCCTCATGCACACCGAATCCACACTCACAGGCTCCGGCAGCCTGAAACGGTAGAGCGTAAGGTCATCGGCCACAAATGCGCTCACCTCCGAATCGTCGAACATCCGCCTTGCATTGCCGAAACTGCCGGCATTGTCCATCAGCAGAGTGATGCATGATGGTGGCTCAATATGCCGCACGGGTCTTGTAGGCTCCGAGCATCCGGCCAGGAGCAGCAAAACCGGCGCAAGCGCTGATTGTATCTTCATCTATCTACACAAAAACGCAAGCCCCGCAATACATGCTTGCAGGGCTTGCTATAAACAAATACATAAACAAATATTCAGTATATCACTACTCCAGAGGCGACTGGTCGGCCTGCTGGATAGGTCTCTCAGCCGACTGGGCTGCCTGCTCCGGCTGCTTGGCCTGCATCTGCTGTTTCAGGAGGTCGAGGTCAGAGGCAGGGCTTGCCGAGATGGCCTTAGGCTCCTCTACGCTCGATGCTATTGCCTTGCTCTCGTTCATCTTTGCCTTCAGGGCTGCGAGGTCGCTGCTGGCCTCCACACTGCCGCCGAGCTGCTTGAGTGCGCTCTCGATGTCGCGGTCCACGCCCTGCGACTGCTCCGATATCTCGAGGTAAGAATCTGCAAGAGCCTCCTGCTGGTCTACCTTCTCTCTCATGCGCTCGAGCATTGCTACTGTATCAGATGAGTCGATGCCGGCAAGCTGCTTGTTTACGTTGGCAGTAGCCTCGCTCACCTTGGCGCGAGCCTTGAGCATCTTGGCCTCGTTTTTCCACTTGTCGATCTGGGCTCTGAGGGTCTTCACAGAGTTCTCGAGCTTCTCTACAGCGGCCTGATATTTCTCATAATTCTTCTGGAGCATTGGGAGCTCCTGGTTGATCTGGCTCTTCTTCTCAAGGCACTGTGTAGCCATCTTGTCGGCCTCCTCCTGGCTCATCTTGCCCATCTCGGCGGCCTTGAGGAATGTCATAGCCTTGTTTTCGTAGTCAACGGCGTCCTGGCGGGCCTTGTCGTAGTCTCTCTTGGCGGATATGCAGCTGGCTTTTACGCCGGCCAATGCCTTGATGCTCTTGTCGAGGTCTTCCTGAAGGTCTCTGATGCCCTGATCAGCCATTTTGATAGGGTCTTCCAATTTGTCCATGGCAGCATTTGCCTCAGACTTTGTCCATGTGAATAGTCTTTTAAAAAATCCCATATTGTTTGTGTTTAATTTTTATTATTTTTGTCTGGTCAAATATAGAGTTAATTTTTTATTAAATCAAATTTTTTATGTCTTTTTTTGGTCAAAATATAAGATTTTTGCGAAACAGGGCTCAGCTCAGCCAGACGGCCTTTGCCGAGATATTCAACCTCAAGCGCGCGGCTGTGGGCGCCTACGAGGAGGAGCGCGCCGAGCCCAAGGTGGAGGTTTTCGTGATGATAGCCAGGCACTTCGGCATTCCCGTAGAGGACCTTATCTGCGCCAATCTTCAGGAAAAATCGCTGAATAACGGCACGGGCGCGGTGATGCACGGAATATGTTATGTATCAGCTGCACAACACTGGAAACTGGCCGGCGGATACAGCTGGAGGGATATCAGCGAGCAGAGGCTCTCTCTGCCCGGCATAGACAATCCCGAGGGCCTGATAGCCGTGGAATACGGCGACAGCACCCTGATAGTGAGGGAGATGGAGGAGCCGCCCAGCCCGGACGGCCACGGATGCAAAGACGTATTAGCTGCCATGGAAAACGGCGTGAGGCTGCTGCCCGGCGCTCCCGATGCCGGATGCCGGCGCGCATACCGCATACTATATATAATAAAGAGGTATCAGGGTCAGGATTTTGCCGAGCTGATGCTGGGAGATATAGCCCAGAGGCTGGAGCGGCTGGAGCGCAGGAGCTGATGCATCTATTTGGCGTATAGCAGATTGCATCCGCGCGTGTCGGAATTGTCGAACCGGCCGAGCACCTTGAAAGTGCCGTCCTGATAGCGGATGCCGAGATCCTTGGTCTCCACAAACGCGCACGAATATATGTTGGCGAGGTCTATCACGTTGATTCCGCCGGTGGTGGCGCATGGCACGTATCTAAGAGGATCTGATGCGTCGCGCACCATGATGCGCATTGTGGATGTCTCGCGGTAGATTCCCTGGCCGAAGGAGTATGCCTGCGAGAGGAGCTCTGTCATGCCGTATTCCGAATGCACGGCGCTCACGCCCAGCCTGTTGCAGAGTATGGAGTGCACCTCGTCGCGCACAAGCTCCTTGCGGCGCCCCTTCATGCCGCCGGTCTCCATTATTATCACGCGGTCGCCGTATGCGCGCTCAAATTTTTCGGCATAGTCTATCAGGGCAAACGTAACGCCTATCAGCAGGATTTTTTTGCCGTCATGGCGCGCCATCAGCTCATCTATCCTGCGGCTCAGTGCGTCGAAATCATACAGATAGAAACCGTCGGTGCCGTTGCCGGATAGCTCCATGAATTTCTCCACCATGGTAACGAGCGAGCTGCCCGTGCGCTCGAGATACGCCGGCAGCAGCGCCAGCACGTGGTATCCGCCGAGCGCGCCGTAATACTGCTGGAAACCCGCCACCAAAGATTTGTAATAAATCCCAGGGTCCTTCACGAAATGCCGGCTGGTATTGGCTCCGGTGGTTCCGCTCGATGTGAATATCAGCTGTTCGGCATACTGTGTGGTCCTGACCTCGCAACGCTTGAAAAACTCCACCGGCAAAAAAGGTATGGCCTCCACCCTATCCACGGCCGTGGCATCCACGCCCAGCAGATCCACGTAGCGGCGGTACACGGCATTGTTATCGTACTGAAACCTAAACAGTTGCAATGCCACATCATCGAAATCCGAACTGCCGGACAAATTAAATATGCGATTCTCGAAAAATTTTCCGTCCATATATATTTATTTTTTTCAGCTAATAGCATACTGTGCCAAACCCTCCGGCACGTTGCTGTTGCAAAGTTAGCTTTTTTATCCCAAAAAGACGCAAAAAACCGCGTCAATTTGTCCATTTTGCCATTTTGTCAGTGTATTATATCAGCTAATACGTCATATTGTCATACAAAACCGTAATTTTGGGCATTGGCACGGAGATTGGTAATACAGGGGTGTAAGCCGATGAAAAAAGGCATACAAAACAAATAAAAATATATGTCCAACAAACAAAAAACAATAACAAATGAAAAATTATAACTATTTAAACAAGGAGGCTGATATGTTACAGAAACTTTTCAACAACAACATCGACTGGTTTGGCAACAACATGTTTCACACCAACAGAATG
>JAZQPB010000188.1:0-2900 GCA_045628165.1 Bacteroidales bacterium
GTGAGTGTTGCTGCCCTGAGTCTGGAGCAGGGCGCGGAGGTCTTCGTTTTCGGCGGTGATGCTGGTGCCGCTGTGCAGTTGCAGTATTGCCGATTCGGTGGTCAGCTTCGATGGGCTTATTGCGAGTACGCCATTAGTATAGGCGTATGTGAGGGCGTATTTCTTGGTCTGGGTGTTCACTACGCCGTACATCTTTGTCTTGTCGAATTCGCCGCTTGCGCCCTTTAGTCCGTTTTTCTCGGCCAGCGATCCTATAATGCTGTGGAATCTGCGGAATTCGTTTTCGGATGTGGAGATGCAGAGCAGCGGATTTATGGTGCTCTTGCCCTCTTTTACGAGCGATATGGCCACTTCGTTGGCATACACCATTCCCTTCAGGTCGGCATAGTGGTCGAGGGTGGTGTCTATTGTGTTTATCAGGTTGGCTAATTCTTTCAGCTGATCCACTTTCTTTATGTCGCCCCACATCACATTGTTGTCGTTGAGGGATTTGCATACCTCGTGCAGCTTGGATGTGGTGATAGTGAGGCCGGCCTGGTCGGGTACGGACCTCAGGATAGAGGTGTCGCGGTAGCCGCCGCATCCCGGCAATATGCTCAGGATAATGTACAGCAACCCTATCCCAATGGTTGTTAAGATAATAGATTTAGTCTTTTCCATTAGTTGTACGTTGTATATAGTATGTAGTTCAAATCAACTACGAAAATACAAATATAACCTGAATAAAATATTGGTATTAGCTGAAAAAATAGTAAATATTCTGCAATTGGCTGATATACAGATTTTAGGGGCGTGCATTATTTTTTTTAGTTGGTTGCGCTATCAGCTGATGGCAAATAAAAAAAGGCAGACTGGTGAACCACCGGCCTGCCTGAATAAAATAATAAAATGATATGCTTATGTGATGTTATGCGTTGTTTCTCTGCTCGTTTTGGTTGAACTGGTATACTCTGAGGTCGAATTCCTTGATTATGGCGAACAGGTGCTCGAAGAAGTGCGACTGCATCTTCTCGAAGTTGGCCCATTCGGTAATCTTGGTGAAGCAGTATACCTCGAGCGGAATTCCTGTGGGTGTGCTCTGCATCTGACGCACCATCAGGTGGCCGTTTTCCACAAACATGCCGTCTTTTACGAGTATGCGTTTCTGCACCTGGAGTGACTTTGGCTTGTCGTTGATGTATGTGGTGCTGCGTACCTGACGGGTAGGGTAGTAGGTCTTCTTGTCTTTCTTGTCCTGCATCAGGCTGTTCTTGAAGTCCTTCAGGAAGCTTTCGAGGTCTTTGATGATGGTGTAGCCCTTGTATTCCATCAGGTGTTTTACGGCTGCCTCGCCGTGGATTTTCAGGAAGTCGTTCTTGTCTTCTATTACGTAGATTTCGCGGGTGTTGCCCTTCTCGTCGGTGATGGTGGTTGGCTTGTATTTCTTGAAAATCTGATAGTTGGCCTGTATGTAGAACTCAATGTATTTGCGGAAGAGCTCCAGGTTGGTGAGCTCCATCATGTCCCAGACCTGCATGTTGTCGGTCTTGTTGGCCGACTGGGCCTCTCTCTCCTCTATGAATTTGGTGAGGATCGGGATTTTCTTGAGCCGCTCCTTTAGCTCAGCTGATGCCACTGATACTGTTTCGGCGTCTATCATGATGGTTCTTGTCATGCGGCGCGCCTCCATCTCCTGCATGTTGCTCCAGTTGATGAAAGATTCGCTCATGAGAGTGGCTGTAGGCACTGTGACCACCGAGTTGTCGAAGTTGCGCACCTTTATGGTGTTGAGTGTTATCTCCACCACGTTGCCCTGTATGTCGCGCTTGCTCATGGTTATCCAGTCGTTCATCTTCACCATGTTGAGCGATGTGAGCTGGATGGATGCCACAAATCCTGATATTGTGTCCTTGAATACCAGCATGAGGATGGCTGACATACCGGCCAAACCTCCGAGCAGTGTGGATGGGTCCTTGCCGAATAGACACGCCAGGCCAATGATGCCGCCCACTATGCCTATTATGATCTTGACTCCCTGTATGTAGCCTCGCACATTGGTTTTGCGCTGCCGCTGTGCCATTATGTCGTTCAGGATGTCGTATATGGCGTCCAGTGCCCTGAATACTATCAGCAGTCCGGAGAATACATTCCATGCGTCGCACAGCTGACGTATTACGTTCTGCCAGTTTTCGTCGCTTACGGCAAACTGGATCAGGAATCTGATGAAGAGAGTCGGGAATATCTGGCTGAGTGGCTCAAATACCTTGTGCTCCACCAGCTTGTCGTCGTATTTGTTGGTGGTCTTGGCCGCTATGTAGTGTATCAGCCTTATTATAATCACTTTGGCTATCCACCAGCTGAGTGCGCTTATGCTCAGGATGAATAGGAAATTGATGAAGTTTTTCCAGAATTCAGCTGCGTCGAACCCCAGGCCCCAGCCTGTAAGCATGTTGCGGAGGTATTCCGACAGGTCCTGAAATAGTGTGTTTAAGTAATTCAGCATTTTTTGATTTCCTTATAATGGTTTATACAGCACAAAGATAAATTTTAGATTTCTTATTTCAAAAAAAAGTTTGTTACTTTGTGACGTTTTTTTTGAAACCCAACTACCAACTACTAAAAACACCATGTTCAAGATAGGAAAAATAGAAATCGACCATTATCCGCTCATCCTTGCGCCGATGGAGGATGTTACCGATGTGTCGTTCAGGTATATATGCAAGCAGTACGGCGCCGACCTCATGTATACCGAGTTTATAGCCAGCGAGGCTCTTATCCGCAATATCGACAAGACAGTCAAGAAGATGCACCTGGAGGACCACGAGCGTCCTGTGGGCATTCAGATCTACGGTCACGACCCCGACCACATGGTGGAGGCCGCGCGCATGGCCGCCGAGATGCGTCCCGATATCATCGACATC
>JAZQPB010000189.1:0-8326 GCA_045628165.1 Bacteroidales bacterium
TGCTCCTATCGCTTCAGGTATCATGAGCACCATCCACGCTTACACTGGCGACCAGATGATTCTCGACGGCCCACAGCGCAAGGGCGATCTCCGTCGTTCACGTGCAGGTGCTCAGAACATCGTTCCTAACTCAACTGGTGCTGCTAAGGCTATCGGTCTCGTTATCCCTGAGCTCAACGGCAAGCTGATCGGTTCTGCTCAGCGCGTTCCAACCCCAACTGGTTCTACTACCATCCTCGTTGCTGTTGTTAAGGGCAAGGACGTTACTAAGGAAGGCATCAACGCTGCTATGAAGGCTGCTCAGACTGAGTCTTACGGCTACACAGAGGACGAGATCGTTTCTTCTGACATCATCGGTATGAAGTTTGGTTCACTCTTCGACGCTACTCAGACAATGGTTAGCAAGATCGACGACGACACATACCAGGTACAGGTAGTTTCTTGGTACGACAATGAGAACTCTTACACTTCTCAGATGGTTCGTACAATCAAGTACTTCTCAGAGATCTAATTCGGCCGCACTCCATGCGGGTGCACTTCCCTGAAAGGAAGTAAGGCTTAGATAATTTTTTTGAGGGCTGTGGTATCTCACGATTCCGCAGCCCTCTTTTTTTATGCATAAAACTCATTTATTATAATGTCCATACCATCTATCTGCAAAAAAACGTCCCCGAGAGGGGACAAAGTATCAATAACCCCCAGTACATTACAGCCGTAGGCTTGTAATTTACTGGGGGTTGTCGTATCGGGTTTATTGTATCGGGACTATCGTAATGTTGCTATCGTCATTCCGCCTCCTTCAGTATATAATCGCTTCCGTATTGGAGTACAAAATTGCTGCGGTTCTCATAGCCGCCCAATGGAGCCACCTTCTCGAAATTGAACTTGTAAACCAGGCCGTTGCGGGGCTCATCGGGGCAGAAGTGGAAGTATTTGCCCTTCTTGCTTATCTGACCGAGAAAATAGTTGGTGATGTCGTATCCGGTGAATCCGTAGATGCCCGGCTCGCTGTTAAATCTGTCGCGGAACTCTGATACAAAGTTCTTTACGTTGTCGTTCTCGTAGTTGATGAAGCTTGATGTCCTGTAGCTGAAATTCATGCTCTGGAGAAACTCCACGTCGATATTGCCGATTTTTTCCCAGCTCTGCGATCCAAAGAGCACTATCTTGTATTTCTCGTTTTTCTGCAGGCCGTTCAGATAGTTGATTACCTTGCTTATAAACACCTCCTTGGTGCTTGTCATCAGTATCACATTGGTCTCGGCCAGATTCATGGCTGATTTCAGAATTGTAGTGCCGCCGTTGTCGAAATTCACCTCCTTGAGCGCCAGGTCGGGCACTTTCTTTATAATGTCGCGGTAGCTCTTCATCAGCGATAGCTCGGCAGGCGTGTTGTTGCTGTCGTTGTTGTATACCAGTACCACATTGCTGTTGCCCAGGCTCGCAAAGTATTCCAGAGTCTCCTCTATGCTGGTGGCCGTGCTTGGGGTAAACTGGAAGAGATAAGGATTCTCTTTCAGCAGCTCGTTCTTTATGGCGAATGGCGAAACCATTGCTATCTTGTTTTTCTCGGCAAATTTGGCCACTCTTATCACATTCTCGGTGTAGAGAGGGCCTATTATCAGGTCGGCCGATTTCAGGCTCGGCTCGGCGCATATCTCGCCGGTCTTGGCCGCAGAGTTCTCTGTATCAAATACATCGAGCTGTACATTGTATCCTCTCAGCTGATATTCCCTTGCAGCTAATAGCACACCTTCGTAAAACTCGAAAATCTTGTCGCTTGTCTTGTTGTAGAGAGAGTTTTTGTTAGGGTCCTGGCGGTAAGAGTCTATCTTGTCGCCGTTCTGCTGTAGGTACAGAGGCAGCATCAGCGCCAGCCTTATGGTCTTGCTGTTGGAATACTGATACTTCTCGCATGGACAGTAGTCGTCGTTTTTCGACGCCTCTATCCTTACGAGGTCGGCGTGGTCTATCATCTCGGGCTCGTTGTCGTCGCCCTGGGTAGGCCTGTTGATGTATTCCTGAGTCTTGGGTATGGTGAGTATTATGCCGGGGCGGAATTCTGTCCTGGCCTTTGGATTGTATTTCAGCAAGTCGTTGATATCCACCTTGTACAGCGAGCAGATGGAATTCAGGCTCTCGTTCTGCTTGATGGTGTGGAATATGAATTCGGTGTTCTGCCGGTCGGGATTCTCCACGTGTCCCACAGGAATCTTGAGAGTCTCGCCGCTCTTGATGCCGTACCTCGCCTCTGGATTGTACTTGAAGATGTTGTCCTCAGTTACATCGTATTTCTTGCAGATGGCGTAGAGAGTCTGTTTCTTCTCCACCTTGTGATATACGAATTCCTGTGTGTTGGCAGGTGTCTTGTATGAGCTTAGTACGGGAATCTTTATTATCATTCCTTCCTTAAAGTTGCCCATCTTGTCCTGATTGTTCATCTTTATGGACTGTACGGTGGTCTCATACGATTCGGCTATAGCCTCCAGGGTCTGTCCCGGCTTAATGGTGTGGAGATAGTACTTGGTGCCGTTCATGTCTATAAAACGGTTGGTGCGCTCCACCTGGGCTTTCAGCATGCCGCTCAGGCATACTATGGCCATCAATATCAGAAATATGCGTTTTTTCATTTCGTTTATTTTATTTAGTGCAAAGTTACTAAAATTCACTCTATAAATAGAAATGCATTGTAGTTTTTTTTTCAAAAAACTTTAATTAATCTTCGCCTTTTTTCATTAATTTCGCTTTCAATTAGTTTGTTACTTAATACATTGAATATTAAATGAGATTATTTTTCACATTGGCGCTGTTGTCAGTGCTTATCAGCGGCCATACATTTGCCCAGATTACCACACCGCGGGAGCCACGCAGCGGAGAGTGCGGTATCATGGGCGTATCAGCTGATATACCCGTTCTGGATATCAATCCCGTATCTCTCTCCAAATCAGCTCCCAAAACCAGCAATGGCCTTCAGCCGTTTGCCAAGGTGCTCAGTGTGGGCGCTCCGTTTATGGAGCTGGCGTCGCAGGTTTCCGCAGCTGATGGCGATATATACAGATTGTGCTTGCGAGCTGATGGCGCATATTCCATAGGACTCTACATGGAGGATTTTGAGCTGGGCGACGGCTGCGAGCTCTATCTCTACGGCGTGGATCCGCGATACAGGATAGGCGCGGTAACCAGCCAGACCAACAATGCGGCCCGTACCCTGCGCACCGCCCAGATACCCGGCGACAGCGTTGTCGTGGAGCTTTATGTGCCATCCGGCGCGGTTCAGCGGCCCTTTATGCTCTCAAGACTCTATTACGATTTCGCCGATTTCTTTGCCGGGCACAGTACGCTCAGCAAGGCCTCCATCAGCAAGGAGTCGGTCTGCTCGGCCCAGATGGATCTTCCATGCTACGGCGATTATGCCGATTACACCGCCATAATGCACGCCGTGCTCAAATACACATTCGAGAAAGACGACTATCTGTATATGTGCACCGGCACTCTCGTCAATTCCACAAATTGCGACGCGCGTCCGCTGATTCTCTCGGCCGCGCATTGTGTCTGCGACAACGAGACCGCCGAATCCACCACCTTCTATTTCAACTACCGCCACACCGAGTGTTTCAGCAACGATATGAATTTTCAGAGCGTTTCGGGAGCCGACCTCCTGGCCACCGCGCCTCAGAATCCCTTCACCAACCGTTTCGGGGCTGTTTCGCATGAGTTCTATCCGACATTGGATTTCAGCCTGATGAGTCTCCGCAATCCCATTCCAGCTAATTACAAGCCGTATTTTGCCGGCATCTCGCTCTCGCAGACCGAGAATATGAAAACCGTTTCGTGCCTTCACCATCCCAACGGCAGTCCGATGAAAGTTTCGGTATCTTACGGCGAGCCTTTTATCAACAGCTATCCCGCGGAGGATCCCGACTGCCATTACAACGCATTCACTCACTGGCACATATCCAAGTGGGACGTGGGCACCACCGAAGGCGGATCGTCGGGCGCGGCCCTGCTCAACGAGGATATGCAGATAGTAGGCACCCTCAGTGGCGGATACGCGTCGTGTTTTTCGCCCGTCAACGATTTTTTCCAGATGATAACCTCGTCGTGGAATACATATTCCGGATATCCATATCAGCTGAAACACTGGATAGCGCCCAACACCGAGCTTAAATCCATTCCGCCTTACGATCCATATTATATAGCCAATCAGCTGCCGAGATCCTATATCTCTGCCGCTTGCGGTTCCGATTCGCTGGTGGCGCATCTCAGCTGGGCGGTGCGCTGGCCATCGCTCTACAGCAACGATTCCGACAGTATCTCCATAGCTGATGGCCTCATTACTCCGCGCATCAGCATCTCGGGCGGCGAGAAAATCACTTTCAGGGCGCGCAGCACCGGCGGAAAATCCTCCGTATGGATAGGCGAGAATATCCGTCAGCAGCGTTTCCACGAGCTCGAGGTTGTGGAAGTGGGGGAGGAGTGGGCCGAATACTCCGTAAGCCTTTCCTCCATCAGCAGCCCTGATATCTACATCAAGTTTATGCCAGCTGATGGCAATGAGTCTGATGTGATTCTCGCCGGAATCAATATCTCCTCGGCAGACTCCGGTTGGGAAAGCAGGCTGACTGGCTATCAGCTCTACTGCAACAATCAGCCGGTCCGCAAATTCCCTGTCGGCACTACCTCGTGCGATTTCGATATTCCGCACGGCAGGTCATACTCGTTTCATATATTGAATCTATACGGCGATGATGTATCAGCTGTAGAAAACATCGTGGTGCTTGCTCCCGGCTACAAGGATTCCAATACGGCTGTCCACGATATCAGCTCGCCATCCCTTGCCGAGTGTCCGCGGATATATCCCAACCCGGCGCGGGGAAGCGTTTCGCTGGAGTTTTTTAGCGATATGCAGGATGTGCGCCTCGATGTGCTGGATATGCAGGGCCGTGTGTGTATGCAGGAGAGTATAGGTGATATATCAGCTGATACAATACATAATATGAGCCTGCCCGGGCTCTCTGCTGGAGTGTATATTATAAAGGTGTATGTGTCATCAG
The DNA here is from genome assembly GCA_045628165.1 of Bacteroidales bacterium. Classification (GTDB taxonomy): domain Bacteria; phylum Bacteroidota; class Bacteroidia; order Bacteroidales; family UBA3824; genus UBA3824. The sequence continues at coordinate 5,055 of JAZQPB010000189.1, forward strand.
CTGAAACCCACTCTCTGAAGCTGATGGTTTATTAAAAATAGTATCATTTTTTATTTAATTTTGTAACATCCGGGTTTTTCATTCCTACTTCAAACACTGGAAACAGCCATTTTCTTCCCCGAAAATGGCTGTTTTTTTGTTAACATATCCGATAAGATTTCTTAATATTAATTCACGTTTTTTAATCGTCTTTTATACTTTTAATGCCAAGTAAACTTTACAATAGGTTACAAATGCGACAATTTCGTTACCTTTTTTTTCTCTATGTAACATTTGTTGTCTTAATTTGTAACATTTGCAGCAAAAAAATATTGTTAAAAATTTGTTAACATTGTTAAAAAGTTCCAACTTGCATACGTGAAAATTATTACGCCGCGTGTACTTCATGCGAGTATTTGCGGAGTAGTGATTTCCCGATTACGCTTAATCATTCAAAATTTACTTTATTTTTACTAATTACACTAAATTCTTAATTTATGAGGAAAGTTTTTCTTCTGGGATTATTCCTTTTATTAATCCCATTTTCGGTACTTGCCCAGAACATAAAAGTGCAGGGTAAGGTACTTGACGCCAATACTAATGAGCCTATTATTAGTGCTACAGTAGTAGAGGCCGGTACAACAAACGGAACTGTTACTGACTTGGATGGTAAGTTCGAACTCAGCGTACCATCTAACGCAAAGCTTCAGTTCTCTTACATGGGCTACCAGTCTCAGACATTGGAGGTAGCCGGTCAAACCACTATCATCTGCAGCCTTCTCTCAGACGACAAGGAGATCGATGAGGTTGTAGTAGTAGGTTACGGTACACAGCGCAAGAGCGACCTTACCGGTTCTGTTGCTTCTGTAAAGGGTGAGGATCTCATGCACAGATCTACCACCGATGCGGCAGCCGCTCTCCAGGGTAAGGCAGCTGGTGTACAGGTACTCAACTCATCAGGTAAGCCTGGTCAGGGTGCCTCGATCCGTGTACGTGGTTACTCTTCTAACTCAAGCAACATCGGCCCACTCTTGATTGTGGACGGTTTGCAGGTTAGCAGCATCCAGTACCTCGATCCTTCTATGATCGAGAGCATGGAGGTTCTCAAGGACGCCGCTTCAGCCGCCATCTACGGTGCAGAGGCTGGTAACGGTGTAGTTCTCATCACTACCAAGTCTGGTAAGAAGGGCGGCAAGGGTACTATTACCTACGATGCCAAGTTTACAAACCAGATGCTCGGTCACGTTCCTGATTATCTCAACGCTACTCAGTTCAAGGACTGGATGGGCATGCAGCTCGGCGCTGAGAAGGTGGAAGCTGACCTCAAGGACGCCCAGACAAAGTACGGCTGGAATCCTAACACCAACACCAACTGGCTCGATGAGTACTTCGAGAACACTTGGGCACAGCAGCACACTATCTCTCTCCAGGGCGGCAACGACCGCGGTACTTACTTCGCTTCTATTGGCCACGTTAATCAGGATGGTATTGTAAAGGGCAGCAAGGATAAGTATGAGCGTCTTACTGCTCAGATCAACGCTGACTACAAAATTAAGGACTGGCTCCAGATCGGAACCAACACATCTATCGAGAAGTGGAGCAGCCGCGGCGTTTCTGAGAACGGCTACGGTTCTTCTTTCGAGATGCTTCTCCTTATCGACCCATTGACTCCTGTATACTGGACAGATGAGAGCCAGTTCCTCGGTGAGTACAAGACTCGTTACGATGCTGTACAGGCTGGCAAGGAGAACTATCACTTCTTTGGTGATGAGAACGGCTACTACGCTACTTCTTACTTCAACACCCGTCTCGCCGGTGGTAACCCATTCTCTCAGAGAGACCGCGCTGAGGCTAAGAGCGACGGTATCAATGTAAACGGTACTGCTTTCGTTAATATCAATCCTGGTACCAAGGACGTTACATTTACTTCACGTCTCGGTTACAGACTCTCTCACGACAATTTCAGAGATTACTCTTATCCTTACTATCTCAATGGCCAGACCAAGGGTGACAACTACGACCTCGATGGCAAACTCAACAACTCTATCTGGTATCAGTGGGAAAACTTCGTAAACTACAACAAGATTTTCGCTCAGAAGCACGCTGTTAATGCAATGGCTGGTATGTCGTTCCGTCAGTCTGACAACAACTACATCCACGCTCATGCTTCTGGTCCAGATATCTTGAAGGACTACGCCGACAATTGGCTCTACCTCAGCTCTGTTAATGGAAACGAGAACACCGTTAAGACTTTTGACGGTATGCCTGGTACATCACGCGCTATCTCTTACTTCGGCCGTGTTACTTACAGCTACGACAACCGCTACAGCGTTCAGGCTAACTTCCGTGCTGACGCTTTTGATGCTTCTAAGCTTGCTGCTGATAATCGTTGGGGTAAATTCTTCTCAACATCAGTTGGTTGGACATTCTCTAATGAGTCGTTCATCAAGAACTTGATCAACGAGGATATTATGTCGTTCGGTAAGTTCCGCGCTTCTTGGGGTCAGAACGGTAACGTTCAGGTTCTCAACAACTTTAAGTACGCTGCTTCGCTCAATACCAATGGCAAGTGGTATCAGTACGGCGACAGCAATGCAGGTTCTTACGGTTCTATGCCTAATGGTATTGCCAACCCAGACCTCACATGGGAGACTTCTGAGCAGTTTGACTTTGGTGCTGATTTCCGCTTCTTGAACGACCGACTCGCTCTTGGTCTCGACTGGTACAAGAAGACTACCAAGGACCTTCTCGTTGATGCTCCTGTAATGCCTGAGTCTGGTGTTAGCTCTATGACTATCAACGCTGGTAAGATCGAGAACAAGGGCTTCGAGATGGAGCTTTCTTGGAAGGACAGAATCGGTGATGTATCATACGGCATCAGCGGCAATATGGCTACTCTCCACAACAAGGTTACATACCTCGATCCTTCTATCGAGCGCATTGCCGGTGCTACCGTTGAGGGTGCAAGCCCTGAGGTTGTCCGCTGCTACTTCGAGGAGGGTGCTCCTATCTGGTATATGCGTGGTTATGAGTACGCAGGCTACGAGTACGACGAAAACAAAGAGCTTAAGGTACTCTACTACACAAAGGATGGCAAGAAAACCAACGACCCACAGGCTGAGGATATGAAGAACATCGGTTCTGGTATCCCAACTCTCACATACGGTGTTACTCTTACAGCTGAGTACAAGGGCTTCGACCTCGCAGTATTCGGTACAGGTGCAGCCGGCAATGATATCTACTACGGTCTCTACCGTACAGGCTACAACAACATAGCTAAGGGTGTCTACGAC
>JAZQPB010000190.1:0-6013 GCA_045628165.1 Bacteroidales bacterium
GAATCCTGCGGCACCATGCTTTCTATGGATGGAGGGAAGAGTAGTATTTCTCCCTGGTTGTATTCTTTATATACTTGTCTTGCCATATTATCTTTCTATTTTTCAGAAAGATAATAATTTTTTTTGATATAAAAAAGGCTGCCGCAAAAAAAACTTTTTGGACAGCCTCTGGCGTGCTCGGTTATCACGCTCATTTGGCTGGCGTGCTCGGTTATCACGCTCGTTTGGCTGGCGTGCTCGGTTATCGCGTGCACATTGTCAGACAATGCGCTTACAACTCAATCACATTAACCTGATAATCCATCAGATTGAATGTCAGCAATTTATTCTTGAGATTGGTGCCGAAACTGCAGATGAGTTTTATTACCTCGGTGGCCTGGATCATTGCGCTGAATCCTGGAGTGGTGCCGAGGATTTCCTTGCCGGGGTGAGGCATTGAGAGCATTTCCTGCTCGTCGGGGAAGAGAGTGCGGTAAGTAGGCGCGCCGTCGGAGGTACAGAAAACCGAAACCATTCCCTCAAGGCCCTTGATAGCGCCGAAAACGTAAGGCTTTTTCATCTCGGTACAGAGGTCGCTGATGAGATAGCGGGTGGCAAAATTATCCAGGCCGTCCACGATGATATCGTAGTCGGCGAAAATCTCACGTGCATTTTCGACCGTAATGCGCATATTGTAAGGCACAATCTCAATATCGGGATTCATAGCACGGAGACGCTCGGCGGCGCAGAAAACTTTCGGCAAACCTATCTGATTATCAGTGTAAAGCACCTGACGCGGAAGGTTGTTGAGGCTGACGACATCGCAATCCACAATGCCGAGTTTACCGATACCAGCGCCCGCAAGATAAGTGGAAATCGGTGATCCCAAACCTCCAACGCCAATCAGCAACACCTTGGCTTCAAGCAACTTCCGCTGACCCTCAGGCCCAATTTGTGGCAGAATCAACTGCCTATGATAACGTGATTTTTCCATAATTATAAAAATCGCACAGATAACACAGATGACACAGATTCAGCACTGATTTTTAATAAAAATAATCTGTGAAAAATCTGTGTGTTCTGTGTCATCTGCGTGAAAAAAAAATTAAAATTTCATCAGATCGAAACTTGCGTCCCAGTCTTTCCAAACGGGTTCGCGGCCGAGGGATTTCAGAGTTTGCATAATCTCGTCGGCGGTGCGCTCGTCGTTCACGGTGAATTGGTCAAGAGCCTGAGGATAAGTATAATAGCCTCCAGGATTTGTCTTGCTCTGGGCGCTCATAGTGGTTACGCCGAGGGTTGCCATATTGTCGCGGATAAAGGCTGGCTCACGGGTAGAATACGAGATATCAACGTCGTGGTCAAAAATTCTCATCGCGAAAGTCACCTGCGCCAACTGCTTGTCGGTCATAATCACATTAGGCTGAAAACCCTCATTCTCAGCGGGTCGCATACGTGGGAAGTTGATAGAATACTTGGTCTTCCAGTAATGCTTCTCAAGGTATCTGAGGTGATAGGCCATCATCGTGATATCGGTGCGGAACTCCTTTTCAAGACCAATCAAGACGCCCATTCCGATAGAGTGGACTCCAGCCTGACCCATACGGTCGAAACCGTTGACGCGCCACTCGTAGTTGGATTTCATTCCGTGCGGGTGGAAAGTCTTGTAGTCCCTCTCACAGTATGTCTCCTGGAAACAGATAACGCCGTTGAGACCGTGACCCACCAACTTTGCGTAATCATCAGTAGATAAAGGCATTACCTCAATCTTAAGGTTGCTGAAATATGGCTTTGCGATATCGAGGGCCTTTGCGATATAATCCACATTTGCCTTGGCGGGATTCTCGCCCGTTACGAGGAGGATATTCTCGAACGGCGCAATCCTCTTGATAGCCTTGTACTCGTCCTCAATCTGCTCGGGAGTGAGGATAGTGCGCGCCATCTTGTTCTGAATATGGAAACCGCAATACACGCAACTATTTGTGCAAGAGTTGGTTATATAGAGCGGAATAAACATTGAGATTGTTTTTCCGAAACGCTCCAGAGTGTATTTTCTGGATAGTTGAGCCATCTGCTCGAGGTAAGGCTCGGCGGCGGGCGAAATCATCGCCATAAAATCCTCCACATCGCAACGGTCCTTGGCCAAAGCGCGCCTTACGTCATTATCGGTCTTTGAATAAATCTTCTCGGTAACCTCGTCCCAAGAGATCTTCTTTATCTCGTCGTAAAACATTTTTATATAATTACGAATTACGAATTACGAATTACGAATTACGAATGGCGGTATTACTGAAAGCCATCCTTGTCCAAAATCCGCAATTAACCTAATAATAATTTTATAATTACGAGTTACGAATTACGAATTACGAATGGCGCTCCTGATGAAAGCCATTCCTTATTCCAATCCGTAATCATCCTAATAATATTTTTATAATTACGAATTAATCCGAATGCTATTATCTGGACAGCAATTCGTAATTCGTAATTCTTAATTCGTAATTATCCCAGGAAACTTGTAAGTGGCGACGAAGCCTCAGCAACGGAATTCTCTGATACTGAGCCGAGTCCTGCCTCGTAGGCCATACGTCCGCACTCCACGGCGTTCTTGAATGCAACGGCCATCTTCACGGGATCGCCAGCCACGGCAATTGCAGTGTTTACCAGACAGGCCGACGCGCCAAGTTCCATAGCCTGAGCGGCGTGAGAGGGCGCTCCGATACCTGCGTCAACCACTACAGGAACATTGGCCTGCTCGATGATGATTTTCAGGAAATCGATAGTCCTGAGACCGCGGTTTGTGCCGATAGGAGCGCCGAGAGGCATTACAGCGGCGGCGCCCACCTCCTCCAACTGCTTGCAGAGCACAGGGTCGGCCTGACAATATGGCAACACCACAAAACCCATCTTAACGAGTTGCTCGGTGGCCTTCAGGGTCTCAACGGTATCAGGGAGAAGATATCTTGGATCGGGATGAATCTCGAGTTTCAGCCAGTTGGTGCCGAAAGCCTCACGGCTCATCTGAGCGGCGAAAACAGCCTCCTCGGCATTGCGCACACCCGAGGTGTTGGGGAGCAACTGAATGTTCTTGTCCTTAACGATACTGTTGAGGAGATCGTCGCTCTTGTCGCCGAGTTCCACGCGCTTCATAGCAACTGTAACCATCTCAGTGCCAGAAGCCTTGATAGACTCGGCCATAAGTGCATTGGAATTGAACTTGCCAGTGCCCAAGAAGAGACGAGAGTTAAACTCGCGTCCGCCTATAATCAATTTGTCCATTATTTTAGAAGTTTAAGAATTGTTTTCATTTTTTCCACGGGGTCTTTTGCGTTCAGCACCTCGCCCGAGAGCGCGATTCCCGAAACTCCCGTAGCCATCACTGCGGGGATATCAGCCTCTGTGATACCGCCAATGGCCACAATCGGAATATTGATCCCGTTTTTTTTCATTTGGCAGACGATATCGGAATATCCCTCAAGACCCAACACGGGGCTGAGGTTTTTCTTGGTGGTGGTAAACCTGAACGGACCGCAACCGATATAGTTGGCGCCGTTCCTGAAATGGCTCTCCACGTCAGCGTAAGTATTTGCAGTACCGCCAATTACGAACTTGTCGCCCAAGATTTTGCGGGCCTCTGATATTGGCATATCATTCTTTCCGAGGTGCACGCCATCCGCTCCCACGGCCTTCGCGATTTCCACGTGGTCGTCGATTATGAAAGTGGCCTTGTACTGTTTGCAGAGGTCCCTGACGGTCATAGCCATCTTAGTAACCTCCTCATCCTTAGCCTCTTTCATACGGAGTTGAATCCACCTGCAACCGCCCTCAAGAGCCAGCCTTGCCGAATCGAGATACGAGAAGCGGTCGTTGTAATGCATTATAAACTGTATCATCCTCCGCAAACGGCTTTAATGATGATAATCTTCTGTCCCTCAGCAATATCGGTGGATTCCCACTCATCCTTTGGAACCATCTTGTTGTTGATAGCCAGCGCGATCTTGGTATCGCCAAACCCTAATCCCGCAACCAATTGCGAAACATTAACGGCCTGAGTATCAACCTCATTAGAATTAACGGTAATTTTCATTTTTGCAATTAAAGAATAAATGAATAAACGAGTAAATGAATAAAAGAAGCCGAGTTCAATCACTTCAATTACTTCAATCACTTAAAAAAAACATCCAGGGGCTTATGCAAGAAAAACGAATGGAATCCCTTCACAGCATTGCCTGCGCAGGTTCTATGGGTATAATCTCAGCCCAAACGGCACCCCGAATATCAACCGCAAAGATAGAAAAGTTTTTTGATTTTTCGGTATGGGGAAGGGAGAAATATTTTTATTGTTTTTTATGGGTGTGACAACAACAAATCTTCGGATTTCCGTTCCCTAACTATCAAAAAAAACGAGTTAAGGAACAAGAATCGCGATTTTTGTTCCCTAAGTGGTAAAAAAAAGTGAGTTAGGGAACAAGAATCCGAATATTTTTATCAAATTATGCTCTCGCCCTCATCATCGTGCTTGGCCTCGTTCTTGGAGACAATATCGCGACTGGTGTTGGCATAGCAATACACGCAGAAATGACGGCAGGTGTTGTACATTCCGATATCCTTGCTGGCCATACAGCCACAGATAGGACGCTGGCCCTTGTCCTTCAACTGCTTGGGAGTCTTGGGCTTGGGATCGGGAAGACTGCCACCGAAAAGATTCCGCTCGGGCAGTTTGCCATAATTGAGGTAATAGACGAAATCCTTATCATCGGCAAAAACACGTTTCATAAGTTCGCCGTCAATGCAACGGTTGTGCTCAATGCCGTATTTCTCCAAGTCAATGCCCTCGGCGCAGGTGGCGAGGCTGATATCCCAGCCCTGCTTTTTCCACTCGTCGCGACATTTCACGAGGTTCTCAACAATCTCGATTTTCTGTTTGTCAGACGGCTCGGCACTCTCAACATTCTCTCTTGAAAACAGATTTGTCTCCTTGATGAAATTGTTCTGAACCTTCTTGTAACCAGCCACATCCACAAAACTGAAAACAAGTTTATCTGTGTAACCCTTCAGCATATTGCCAACCTTCCAGACCTTTGCGCACAGGTCCCTGACAGTCTTGCCAGGCGTTACAATCAGCGGATCGAATCTCCAAATCACTCGCTCCTTTCCAATCCTTTCCGACAGCGTTTTGAAAGTCTCGACCCTCTCCGCCAGACTCGGAACATTAGGCTCAAACCCCTCCGCCACGTAATCATTGAGCGTGAACAGAAAATAGTAATGCAGACCACGTTTGTCCAATTCGTCCAAATAAGGAATCATTTGCTTCGGATTCTTGGTCCAGAAAACAATGGCCTTGCAGTTGGCGAAAGAGACTTTGGTCTTTTTCTGATTAAACGGATTGGTCCAAACACAATACCCCTCCTTCCACCGATTGAAAAACCACCTAGCATAAAATGCAGGGATATCGGTGGAGCGGGAGGCGGAGAGGATTATGGGCTCCATTAACGAAGCCTCCTCGCCTTTAATTGTCGACAGAGTGAAATTCATAAAATTTTGACAAAAACAATTCTATTTTTCTCTTATCTTTTTCATAGAGCAAATATTGTTTGTCTCCATCTGAAAAATTAGGAATTCCAAAGCCATCAATATTATTACCATTAAGAGCATAATAATTTGAAGAATAAGGCTTGCTATTTACAATTAAATATTGCCAAAATAAATCTGATTCAAGTATCTTTTTTAACAACAGCATCTCCTCGTAGTTATCCCCTACAAAAGACATTCCATTATAAAGAAGCAAATCCTCATCACTATTTAATACGCATCGTAGAGATTTATTAGCAATCTTAGGCAAAAACAATTTATATTTTGGCATTACCAAAGACTGAGTTCTGCCATAAGCATACCAAGCTGGATAATTAGAAGTATTGCCCTTATCCCTTTTCGATAGCTCCATTCTATAACAATTAAAGTAGTCGTAAGCAAATGGATATTTTGTTTGGAGACAATGTTCCTCTATCACACAAGCCTTACCATTTAAAATTGTATA
>JAZQPB010000191.1:0-7486 GCA_045628165.1 Bacteroidales bacterium
AGATGTATGAGGACATTCTTGCCGAAGCCAACGATTTCGGCATTATGGTGATTTTCCACGGCTGTACAATTCCACGCGGCTGGGAGAGAATGTATCCAAACTTTGTAAGTTGCGAGGCCGTTCGTGCAAGCGAGAATATGGCTTTCTCTCAGTACGACAACGACATAGACTCACGCAGCGCCTCTATTCATCCAATGCTCCGCAACGCTATCGGTAATATGGATTTCGGCGGAAGCACACTCAACAAGTTCTACAACAAGAACAACAACCGCGGCAGCAAGCGTGTAACTTCCGACGTGTTTGCCCTCGCTACTGCAATTCTTCTTCAGACTCCTGTTCAGAATTTTGCAATGGCGCCCAACAACCTTACCGACGCTCCAGCCTGGGCAGTTGATTTTATGAAGAAGGTTCCTGTAAAGTGGGATGATATGAAGTTTATCGACGGTTACCCCGGCAAGTACGCTGTTTTGGCCCGCAAGGCCGCCGGCAAGTGGTATTTGGTGGCTGTAAACGGTGACAATGTTAACAAGAAGTCTATCGAGGTTACAATCCCAACCGACTTGTTCCCAGTAGGTTCTGTGGTCAATGTTTACTCAGAGGATATGCCAAAGAACAAGGTTTGGGACAACACCCCAACCGGCAGTCTCAAGTCAATCAAGATTGCCAAGAAGCCTATAAAGATAACTGTTCCTTACAATGGTGGACTTGTGATTTGCGAGTAATTTTTTGATAGTTTTTTATAAGGAAAGCCTTCGTCTGTTTTTGTGCAGACGAAGGCTTTTTTTGTCCAAGATTGTCGGACAAACTCTGAAAATTTAGAAGTTTGTCCAAGATTGTCGGAAAGTTTTTCTTATCTTTGTCAACGACCAAAATACAAAAATTATGGAGCAGTTTTATTTTGCTATCGGCAACCGCAATATGCTGGTTACCAACGATGATTGTCAGTTGAATGCCAAGGATTTGGAGATTATCAGCGGACTTTCAAAGCCGTTGGATACTTTCACCGAGGAGCGCAACGGCATTTCGGTAATTAATATAAGTGAGGATTTCGCTCACGCAAATTATAAGTGGGTGCCTATCCGCAGTCAGTTTGCGGCGATGGGTTACGACAATTGCTTCCAACTATCAAGAGCCAAGGCATTGGTTGAGTGGCGCAAGAGCACCAAGTTTTGCGGATCTTGCGGCACTGCATTGGAGGAGAGCAAGACCGAGACTGCGCGCGTTTGCCCCAACTGCGGAAACATTATTTTCCCGAGGATAAATCCCTGCATTATCGTCCTGGTTTCCAATGGCGACAAGATTCTTCTTGCCCGTCACGCTCAGCGCAATCAGGATATCTACGCCTGTCTGGCTGGATTCATAGAGGCTGGCGAAACTGTGGAGCAGGCTGTGGAGCGCGAGATTTTCGAGGAGACAGGTATCAGGGTCAGGAATGTCAGATATTACGCCTCTCAGAGTTGGCCATTCCCGGCGCAGTTGATGATGGGCTTCACCGCCGAGTACGAGAGTGGCGAACTGAAACTTCAGGAAGAGGAGATAGCCGACGCCGACTGGTTCAGCCGCGACAACTGCCCCGCAAGTCCCCAGCCCGGAAGCGTGGCGTATAGATTGATTCATCAGTGCTAAGAGAAATAACGAATTACGGATTTCTTTCTTTTGGTTATTCAGAAAAAATCCCTTATCTTTGCAACTGAAAATCAACAATCAAAAATCGAAAATCAAAAATGGCAAAATATCTAAATCCCAAAGCAGACCTTACCTTCAAGAAGGTATTCGGAGAGCACAAGCACCTTGTGATAAGTCTCCTGAATTCCCTTTTGCCATTGCCTGAGGGTATGAAGATTGCCTCTGTTGAGTATCTCAGCGGAGAGAGCCATCACGGCAATATTGATAAGAAGTATTCCATAGTTGACGTAAAGTGCACCGACAACTACGGCCGTACCTTCGTGGTTGAGATGCAGAATTACTGGACAACGGCATTCTTCTCACGCACGCTCTACAATGCGGTACTCACTTACAGCAATCAGTTGAAAAAGGGTCAGTCGTTCGATAAACTGAAGGAAGTCTATGCCCTCAGCCTCGTAAACGAGTCCGAGATTGAATGCTCTGAGCAAAATGCCAATGAATATATCCACGAGTATTACCTCACAAATCAGCAAAATGCCAAGGACATTCATAAGGATATTTCGTTGATATTTGTGGAGTTGCAAAAGTTCAAGACACTCGGCAAGAAATTCGACAACAAGGCCGTTGACAAGATGGCAAACTTGTGGCTGAAATTCCTTACTGAAATCGACGACGACACCGTTGATGTAGACCCCGAACTCCTTAACTCGCCCGAGACTGCCGAGGCTCTCGAAATAGTTGAGACCGCCGCATACACTCCCGAGGAGTTGGAGGCCTACAACAAGTATTGGCTTGATATCTCCACCGAGAGGTCGGCGTTGGCTCAGAGCCGAGAAGAAGGCCGTGCGGAAGGCGAAAAACGCAAGGCCATCGAGATTGCAAGAAACTTAAAATCGCTTGGTATCGATATGGAAATTATCATCAAGTCCTCTGGCCTCACCGCCGACGAAATTGAAAATATTTAACAAAAAATATGCATAATAATTTGGAAATCAATAAAATAATGTTAGCAAGCAAGCAAGCAAGCAAGCAAGCAAGCAAGGATATCTAATATCCTTTTATTAACGACATAATCAACAGCGCCGTGCGCGGTAAGTTCAGAAATGGACCTACCGTGTGCGGCGCTTTTTTTATTAACCCAACGTGGGTTGGATGAATTTACAATTTCGCCTGCGGCGTTTTATCAAAACATAAATTACCACGAATTACCATAAATTAATCATAAATTTTACTCAGAATAGTAATTTTTGAGCAATTTTTGGTAATTTTTGATAACTTTTGTTGAACAATCTACGCCGAAGGCGTAAGACGTTAACTCATCGAGTTCACATAATTAAAATTCATAACAAAAATGAGAAAAAGTAAACTATTTCTCTTGTGCCTGTTGGCTCTATCATTAGCCTTTGGCACACAGTCCTGCAAGGATGACAAGGACGACGACTCAGCCCCAAAAACTGAGGACACAACAGGAACCGGCGGTTCAGACAACAACGGCAACGACAACACCAATCCCGTTCCGCCCACCTTCACATTCTCCGACAAGCTCAACTCAGAGAGTCAGACAATTGCCAACGGTGAGGAACTGAAACTCACAATCGGCAACCTCACAGCCGAGTCGGTTGTGTCAGCTTTCCTTGATAACCAACCAATTGAGGTGAAGGAAGGCGTTATCACCCTCCCAACCACCACCGCCGGTGAGCACAAGGTGAAGGTGGTAGTTGATAATGAGACCAAGGAGTTCACATTCAAGGTTCTCCTACCAGCGTTGGAAATCAAGACCTGCGCCCTCTCGTCTGAAGGAACAGAGTTTGAATTGAATTCTGAACTCAAACTAAACCTTGAGACAAACAATCTCTGCGCAATCACCGTAAAGGTAAACGGCAACGCCATTGAGGCAAAGAATGACGTCTATATCCTTCCAACCGACGAGGCAGGCGAGTTCGATGTTTCAGTAGAGTTCAACGACGGACAGAACGAGACTCAGTTAAAGAATCTGGAATATAAGGTTTTCGATGGACTTTTATTTTCTGTGAATGGCGTAAAGTTCAAGATGATGAAAATTTCTGGCTACGAAGGTGGCGACTTCTATATTGCCGAGACCGAGACCACACAGGCCTTGTGGCTAGCCGTAATGGGAGGAACAAATCCTTCTTGGGCTGATGATGGATATTACCAAGGAGGTGTTGGAAATGATTTACCTGTAAATATGGTAAGCTGGAACGATATCAGAATTGATGAAAATGATAAAGATTGCTTCCTTACAAAACTGAACGCCGCCACCGGCAAGAGCTTCCGCCTTCCATCCAGTGCAGAGTGGGAGTACGCCGCCAAGGGAGGAGATCCCGATGCGGTATATAGCGGCTGCAGGGCACAGGACTCTCTCCAGTACGTTGCCTGGTATTGGGACAACAAAGATGGTGTAGATGGCTGCCGTGAGGTTGCCTCCAAGAAACCCAATGGCTATGGTCTTTACGATATGACTGGCAATTTATGGGAATGGTGCGAGGATGAGATATATGGCTCCTTCCGCGTTCTTCGTGGCGGTAGCTGGGTCAATGGCGCCCTCAATTGTAAGGTTTCTTACGTCAGCGACGACTATCCCGATAACAGTGCCGACAGTATGGGCTTCCGCCTTGCCTTGTCAATAAATGAATAAATGAATAAACGAATAAAAGAATTAACGCAGACTTTTCGGAGATTCTATTCCCGTTTGGTCTGCGTTTTTTTTTGTTTGGTTATTCAGAAAAAATCCCTTATCTTTGCAACTGAAAATCAACAATCAAAAATCGAAAATCAAAAATGGCAATACAGCAACTTGTAAGATTCGACTGGGCTATTAAGAAGCTTCTCAGGAACAAGGCAAACTTCGATGTTCTTGAGGGCTTCCTCAGTGTGCTCCTTGGTCGCCAGATGAAGATCAACAGGATTCTGGAGTCGGAGAGCAATCAGGATTACGAGGACGACAAGTTTAACCGTGTGGATATGCTCGTGGAGGACGAGGACGGTGAGATTGTTCTCATAGAGGTTCAGAACGACCGTCAGCTCGATTACTTCCACCGTATGCTCTACGGCACTTCCAAGACCATTTCAGAATACATTGACCTGGGTCAGAGGTATGCCGAAATCCGGAAGGTCTATTCCATAAACATTGTATATTTCAGCCTCGGACAGGGTTCCGACTATGTTTATAAGGGAGTTACAAGTTTCAAAGGAGTTCACGACCAAACTTTGCTGAACCTTTCCAAACAGCAGAAAAAGCTTTTCAAGATAGATAAAGTGGAAGAGGTGTTCCCCGAATACTATCTTCTTAGGGTCGATAAGTTCGATGACCTTGCCAAGGACAGCCTCGACGAGTGGATTTCTTTCCTGAAATCGGGCGAGATAGATGAGTGCTTCACAGCTCAGGGCTTGGCTCAGGCCCGCAGCAAGCTTCAGTACGAGAAGATGAGCGAGGAGGAGCGTGCCGCCTACCGCAGATATATGGAAAATCTCCGCTACGCCAACAGCGTGATAGCCAGTAGCCGTTTCGAGGGGCTTGTGGAGGGTGAGAAGAAAGGCCGTTCTGCCGAAAAACTCGAGACCGCCCGCAAGATGAAAGCCAAGAATTTCCCAATTGAGGATATCGTTGAGCTCACCGGCCTCAGCGCCGACGAGATTAAAAATATTTAACAAAAATTATGCATAATAATTTGGAAATCAATAAAATAATGTTAGCAAGCAAGCAAGCAAGCAAGCAATAGATAATACCTTATTAACCGCAACGTTTAAAAAGCGCTGTGCGCGTTCCCGTATCCGTATGGGAATGTGCACAGCGCTTTTTTTTGTTTGATTATAGTTAACTTAATAATAATTCTTAAACATTTACAAACAAATGCAAATAGACAAAGAACAGAAACAAGTCTATGTATCTGCCGAGATGGAGATCATAGCAGTAGAGCAGAGCGACATTATCTGCACTTCGGGCTTCGGCTCGGGTGTAGAGGATTGGGATGATGATTCTATGTAATATCATATCAATCTACTTAATGTCTATATTCTGACTATTTGAAATCTAACAATTTAGAAAATTTAAATCACAAAAATGAAGAAAAATTTCATTTGGGGATTTACCCTAATGGCGCTTGCTTTTAGCGCTTGCGGCACAGAGGAACTCGATAGTGTGAGTGCTCCCGTTGCCGAGAACTCAACACCGACAGCCGATATTGAGGCTGTGGCCAAAAAGTATGTGTCTTTTGGCTACAAGACCGAGGAAGAGACCTCTCTATCAAAGACCGCCCTCGACGACAGCAATCATCCAACTGTATTCGTAGAGAATGATGTCCTTGCAGTAAACGGTACTTCCGACCAACTTGTTTATGGTGCCGACGGCAATTTCTCGGGTACAATAGTGGAGGCCGACAACTATACTGCCGTTTATCCATTCTCGGCCGCATCTGCAATATCAGACGATGCTGTTTCTGCCGTTGTTCCGTCAGTGCAGAAGGTAAGTTTGTCACAGCCATTCGATCCTGAGGCCCACATTATGGTTGGAACCGCAACCAATACCGAGCGTGTGTTCGAGTTCAAGCAGGCTTGCTCGTTCCTGAAGTTCACTACCGAGAAATCGTGCGCCAAGATTGTGGTTGCTCCTGTATATGCCGCCGACAAGATTTGCGGAGGATTTTCAGTGTCGGTATCTGATATGGCGATATCTGCGGCCGACGACGCAACTTCCAATGTAACGTTGCTTCCAGCAGGCGATGGCGCAACCGAGATTCCTGCCGGTACCTACTACGCATCTCTCATAGCCGGCAGTCAGTTTACCAAGGGTATCACCATTACCCTATATGATGGTGATGATAAGGTAATCTCTGTATTGTACAAGCGTCTTGCCGAGCCAAAGGCCTTTGCAAGAAAGAAGATCGTAACACTTACCAAGCCAATAGTTTTCAATACTGATGCCAATGGCTATTGCTATGCCGATATCAAGGTAAGCAATGATTTCTCTTTCAAGATGGCTTATGTACAGGGAGGAACTTTCTTGATGGGTTATACTAATGATACTTATTTTATGCAGCATTCTGTGACACTATCCTCTTATTCCATTGCTCAGACAGAAGCAACTCAGGCATTATGGAAGGCAGTTATGGGTAGTGATAGCCCATCTAAGAAGAAAGGTGATAAACTGCCTGTAGAGTATATTAGGTGTTCTGAAATTCCAGCCTTTATTACTGAATTGAATAAGAAAACAGGCTTGACATTCCGACTCCCAACAGAGGCAGAGTGGGAATTTGCTGCAATGGGAGGTGTCCAGAGTAAAGGATTTACATACAGTGGAAGCGACAACCCTGATGATGTAGCCTGGTATGATGGCAATGCAAGTAGCACAACTCACGAAGTGGGTACTAAGGCTGCTAACGAACTTGGCATCTTTGATATGTGTGGCAATGTTGATGAGTGGACTTTGTATAGGTATGCACCTCATGACGGTACTGCAGAAATAGATCCTCAAAATCCTGCCGTGAGTGGCAATTCTGTATCTTGCCGCGGTGGTTATTACAACAGTGGAGTAACTGGAATTAATATAAAGAAAAGAGGTGGCGTCTCTTATGGTAACCACTACGCTTACATTGGCTTCCGCTTAGCGCTCTAATTTACAATACCCAATACTGAATTAAACCGTGAATTCTGCGGAAATCAATTCCGTGGAATTCACGGTTTTTTTGTTTTGCATTATCGGAAAAAAATCTTATCTTTGCCTCAGAAAATCCACAATCAAAAATCAAAAATGGCGTAAAAATGGCAAAGTATCTTGATCCACGGGCAGACCTTACTTTCAAGAGGGTTTTTGGCGAGCACCCACACCTCGTCATCAGCCTTC
>JAZQPB010000192.1:0-22832 GCA_045628165.1 Bacteroidales bacterium
GTACCAGCCACCTGCACCGAGGCCGGCCACACCGCTGGCGTAATCTGTTCAGTCTGTGGTGACGAGCTCGTCACCACAACAGTAATCCCTGTCAAGGCCCACACCGAGCAGGAGATTGCTGAGGTTCCAGCCACCTGCACCGAGGCCGGCCACACCGCTGGCGTAATCTGTTCAGTATGTGGCGAGGAACTCGTAGCCACAACAGTTATCCCAGCCACCGGCCACCACTTGGTAACAGACGCTGGCAAGGAAGCAACCTGTGAGGCCATCGGCATCACCGAGGGCGAGCACTGCGACGTCTGCGGATTCATCAAGACTCCTCAGACAATGATCTCAGCCAAGGGCCACGCATTCGGCGAGTGGAAGGTTGTAAAGGAAGCCACCGAGACCGAGAACGGCATTGAGCAGAGAGTCTGCATCAACGACGAAAGCCACGTAGAGACCCGTGAGTTCTCTTACACCGGTCACGTTCACACATGGGGCGACTGGACATTGGCCACAGCTCCAACCTGCACTGAGAACGGCATCGAGACCCGCACCTGTACAGAGTGCGACGCTCTCCAGACCCGTGCGACAGCATCCCTCGGTCACAAGAACGAGGTTATAGATCCAGTATCAGCCACCTGTACCGAAGCCGGCCACACCTCCGGCATCAAGTGTTCAGTTTGCGGTGAGATACTTGTAGCAACAACAGAAATCCCTGCCAAGGGTCACACCGAGCAGGAGATTGCTGAGGTATCAGCCACCTGCACCGAGGCCGGCCACACCGCTGGCGTAGTATGTTCAGTATGTGGCGAGGTTATCAAGGCCACCGAGGTTGTCGAGGCACATGGCCACAACTTCGGCGAATGGGTTACAATCATTGAGGCTACTGAAGAGCACGACGGTGTTCAGAAGCGCACCTGTGAGCACGACCCATTGCACGTGGAGACACGCGAGATTACATTCAGCGGTCACTCTCACGCTTGGTCAGCATGGACCGTCAGCATCCCTGCCACCTGCATGACCGACGGCGAGGAAACCCGCGAGTGTACCGAATGTCACGAGATCCAGACCAGGTCAATCGCCCAGTCTGCCGAGTACCACAAGTATGTTACCGACAATGCCGTATCAGCTACCTGCACCGAGAGCGGACTCTCAGAGGGCGCACACTGCGAGCTTTGCGGTCACGTGGTAGTGGCTCAGACAGAGATCCCAGCCATTGGTCACGATTACGACGAAGGCGTGGTTACCAAGAATCCTGAGATAGGAGTGGAGGGCGAGAAACTCTTCACCTGTCATCACGATCCATCACACACTTACACCGAGAAGATACCTGCTCTCGTAGCACCTGACTATGTTTACGAGGAAGACTGCGATATCATTGAGGAGGAGCGTGAGGTTTCTGAGGCCGCCATCATCGAGACCAAGTTCGAGAGCGTGGTTTACGTAAACAATGCCAACTCTGAGTACACAAGCTATCAGTGGTACCACAACGGAGCCAAGATTGAGGGCGCTACCGAGCAGTACTACAAGGAGGAGCCACAGCTCACCGGCATGTACAGCGTAATTGTTACAAAGAAGGACGGTCAGCAGATTAAGGTCTGCGCCACACCTGCAAGCACTGTCAGCATCAGCAAGAAGGCCGCTTACGATCTTACAGTATATCCAAACCCAGCAAGGGCATACGAGACTGTAACGATAAAGCTCCGCAACGTTTCGGAGAGCGAACTCAACGGCGCCAAGATGATGATTTTCAACAATGCCGGTTCACTTGTAAAGACCATCAACGAGGTTACCGAATACAACGACGTAAACCTCCCAGCCGGTCAGTACTCCGGAACCGTAATCATCGGCCAGAGCAAGCTCAACTTCAAGCTGATAGTTAGATAAATAATGTGAATTAGATGAATTTGTAAGAAGACGTCGCTACGCTCAAAATTTTTATAAAATCGTTTTATAATTATTTTGACGTAGGGCATTGCCCGAAATCCAGGGCCAAAATTTTACAAAAATCTCTTTGTCCCTTACGGGACGGGATGAAGAAGTCCCGTAGGGACTGAAAAATTTTTGAATGATTTTTGCCCGATATTTCGGGCCAATCAATCAAAGCATTTTGAAAAGATTTTTAATTAATTTTGAGCGAAGCGACGTTTCCTATAATTCATTGTATTCATATTAAATTAATTTTTTTTCAAAAAAATTATGAGAAAAGCATTTTTATCAATAATAATAGCGGGCATGTCGGCGGCCGCTATGGCGCAGGGCGGAAACCTCACCGTGGATTTCGGCGGCGGATACCAGACCCTCAGCTACAAGATGCAGGATGGCGTAACCCGTGGCGACGGCAAGGCCGGCTTCACCGGTCAGATAGGCTACCAGTACTATTTCACTCCCAACTGGGGAATAGGCATCGGCCTGTCGGTCCGCAACTTCAACGCCTCTTCCGTGGCCGACTACATGCAGGCCACTCCCAACGCCATCGACGACGACGGCGAGTCATGCGAATACCGCGTCTATTACAACAAGCTCCGCGAGAGCCAGAAGGCCATGCAGGTATCGTTCCCCGTGGGATTGTATTATCAGAAGGCCCTCGCCGAGAAATGGACATTGGTGTCTGGTCTCGGAGTCCGCGTGGATTTCGCCACCGACAACAGCTACCTGACCGACGCCGGCAATCTCGACACCCGCGGATGGTACGAGCGCACCAATTTGGAGCTTCCTAACGTTCCAAACCATCATTACTACACTGCCTCCGATTTCTCGGGCAGTTACAAGATGAACACCTCGGCATCGGCCTTCCTGAATATCGGCGCGTATTACGCCATCTTCCCCGATCTCGAGATTGGCGCCCTCGCATACGGCACTTGCGGATTGTCGAAGCTTACCGACGGCTCCAATAGTCAGCTTTATTTTCCTGACGTACAGAGCTACGCCAACCCTGCCTACAACGGCGTGCTGAATTCCGAGGCCGCCAAGGGTTCACGCACAGTGGCCATCGGCGGAGCACTTTCGCTCAGGATTCGTTTCGGCAGGCCAGCTGATGGCAAGAAAATTCGTGAACCCGAGTCATCTGTAGATCGCGTGGTTCATCAGCAGGCCATCGACAGCCTGAATACCGAGCTTGCACAGCTTCTCGACAGTCTCCGCAATCAGGAGGCCAAGGTTCAGAAACTCCAGGAGGAGATTATCGCCAAGGATGTTATTATAGCTGATGGCAAGAGCGGAAACTCCCAGGATGCGCCTGTAACCCACGAGGTGGAGCAGGCCATCGAGGTGCTTGGACGAGTAAATTTTGGCAACGGCACCAACGACGCTGTGGTTTCCAGCGTAAACAATCCTGCCATCGACAAGCTGGTGGATTACATGAACCAGTACCCGGACGTAAGGATAGAGGCCATCGGCCACACCTGCAACCAGGGCTCGCTCGAATACAACAAGATGCTCGGCCTCAAGCGTGCCGAAAACCTCAAGCAGGAGCTCGTGAAGCGAGGCATCAGCTCCGACCGCATCACCACAGTATCCAAGTGGTACAGCGAGCCTATCGCACCTAATACATTCGAGGTATACCGCGCGCTCAACCGCCGTGTGGAGGTGCGGGTATTGCACTGATAAATCTTCTTCGCGGCATTTCCCCCAAAACAGCCGGGACGGACAAAAGCTTTTCCGTTCCGGCTGTTTTTTTATTGTTTTTTAACAATCAAATCTGAAATATTAATTATAATTTAGTCGCAGAATTTAATTGCGAAAACAATGTCACAGGAAAGGTACAGCGATAACGAGATAATGGAGCTTTTTGCCGATGATGATACCCGCGAGGCGGCGTTCAGGATAGTGGTGAGCCAGTACGGACCTCATCTCTACAGCCGTATCCGCACGGTGGTGTCATCCCACGACGAGGCCGACGACATCCTCCAGAACACTTTTATTAAGGCCTGGCGCGCCATGCCCAAATTCCGTCTGGAATCAAGTCTCTACACCTGGCTTTTCCGCATAGCCACCAACGAGGCGCTCACCTTCGTGCGCCGCAGCAAGCGCGACTATTCGCTGTCGCTCGATGACGGCGAGGTGGAGCTGTCGGCGCCATACAGTGACATGGAGAGCTCCCACACCGGCGACGAGATTGCCGACAAGCTGCGCAGCGCCGTAGACGCGCTCCCGGCCAAGCAGAAACTCGTATTCTGCATGAAATATTACAAGGAGATGAAATACGACGACATGGCCGCCGCCCTCAATACCTCGGTGGGCGCGCTCAAGGCATCGTATCATCATGCTGTAAAAAAAATCGAAAACTTTTTGGCTGTCAATTAAACCAAATGTTTCGGCTGGCGTTTATAGAATGTAGATAACCAACAACTCCCGACAGATGAACCTGCACAACGACAATATGAAGTTCAATATGAATTTTGATGTTCCCAACGGGTATTTCGACTCGCTGGCCGACAATGTAATGGCCAACATCAAGTTCGAGGATGGCAAGCGCAAGCACCGCAAAACGGTGATATGGCGTTCGCTGTCTGTTGCCGCGGTATTGGCAGTGGTTGCATTCCTGGGCTTGTCGTATATGCCGGACGACCGACCAAGCTTTGGGGACAGTAGGAGTTATCAGGATTTTGTGGCTGGCAACTACGAGGCTTCCTTCAGCGACTACAATGTAATGGAGTATCTGGAATACAACGAGCTCCCCTATGGCGAGCCTGATGGCAACCCATTCTCCGATTTGGTTTCCGATTACTATGCGTCTCCGGTCAATATTTATTATTTTCAGTAATGAGGTACATTAGCAGAATATTATTGTCATTGGCGTTCATGGTATCGTCGATGGCGGCATCGGCTCAGGATTCCAACGGCAGCGATCAAAACTGGTCTCAGCAGAAACAGCAGTTCAAGGCCGACAAGGTAGCCTATATCACCACTCAGATGAACTTTACAGTGGAGGAGGCTCAGAAATTCTGGCCCATATACAATAAGTATGACGAGATTTTTGACCGCATAGCCGACGAGCGCTACCACAACTACGACCCCAAGCGATGCAAGAACGTATCGGACCTCTCCGACGAGGTGTGCACCAAGATGATGGAAAACTCTCTGCGTCTCGATCAGGAGGAGCTCAACGCGCGTCAGCAGCTCTACCGTGAGCTTACCAAGATTTTCTCTCCCAACAAGATAATGCTCTATTATCACACCGAATTCCTGTACCGCCGCAAGGTGATGCACGCCAACGGATCCAAGGGCAATAGTTTTGGAAAAAGTTTCAAAAACGATTGATTTTTTTACAAAATTATTCGTAACTTTGCGCAGAATTTCAAATAATACGCTAAAGTTATGTTTATTCCATTGCTCCATTACAGGACCAAGTTCGAGATATTTTCCACTCTGTCGCCAGAGGAATTTGCGCGTCACCTCTTCCGCGAGGTAAGACCTGACCTCGAAGAATCGTACATGACCCGCCGCTGGGAACACAAGTGCGACTACGAGTTTTCGGGTCCCGTGTTCCGGTTTATATGGAACGGCTTCAATAGATTCAACGGCATCAAGCGCGGAAGCCTCCATGTCACCAAGAATATGGGCGAGATCCAGGTATCGGCCCAATACGAATTCCAGGAGATTTTCTTCCTCTGCCTTCTTTTCTGTATGATACCGCTGTGCGCATTCTGGGGTCCCAACGAATGGCGCATCATCCTTCTCGTGCTCATCTGGCTCGTGTACCTCATCAATTTTGTAGTATCATATCTCAGGCTCAACACCTATTTCAAGCGCAAGGTGCGTGATACATTCATCGACCACGACCCAAGCCACGAGAAGAAGCTGTTGTAAGAAAAATCTAAAAAAATCCGAAAATGTCAATGCTTGAAAATTTGCGTCTTGCCATGGCTGAGGCCGGCATAGACGCATATATAATATTCAATACCGACCCCAACAACGACGAGTACATACCCAAGGACTATCAGCTGATAAAAGCCCTCACCGGATTCACCGGCGACAATGCCGTGGTGGTGGTAACCGGCGATTTTGCCGGACTGTGGACCGATTCCAGATTCTTCATCTCGGGCGAGATAGAGCTCCGGGGTTCAGGATTTCAGCTGATGAAAAAACAATCCAACAACGATCCGTCGTTCATGCAGTATGTGGCCGACCATCTCCCCAAGGGTGGCCGTGTGGGGCTCGACGGCAATCTCATCACACATTCCGACTATCAGCAGCTCCGCAAGAAGCTGGAGGGCGCCGGCATGCAGGTGGCCAACGATGTGGACCTCGCGCCCAAGGTCTGGACCGGCCGTCCACAGAGCGGATTTACAGATATTTTCCTATTAGCTGAAAAATACTCCGGCAAAAGCTCCGCCGACAAGATGGCCGATCTGCGCAAGGATATGCAAGCTAATGGCGTGGATTTTCTGGTGCTGACCGCGCTCGACGACATAGCCTGGCTGCTGAATCTCCGCGCCGCCGATATCGACTACTGTCCGCTCTTCAGGTCGTATATGGCTGTCTCGCGCCGTCAGGAGGATTCCTCGGTGCTTTTCATCCATCCCGGCCGCATATCAGCTGATATCCAGGAATATCTCAATACTCTGAATATCAGTACAATGCCATACGATTTCATAACATCGTACCTTGAGAATCTTCCTTCGGGAATCACCGTGCAGACCGACGGCTGCATGGCCAATTCCAAGATTGTGGAGGCCATCGGCCGCAATGCCAAATTCCTGGACCGCAAGAGCCCCGTGCAGTTTGCCAAGGCCGTGAAAAACGATACCGAGATCCGCAACATCCGCAGGGCCCTCACGATGGACGGCGTGGCTATGGAGCGGTTTTTGTATAGGATGGAGTGCGCAGCTGATGGCAATTACAACGGCGTTACCGAGCTCTCGCTGGCCAATATGCTGCTGGAGGAGCGCATGAAGGGCGAGACTTTCATCTCCGAGAGTTTCGAGTGCATATCGGCCTTCAACGAGCACGCCGCCATGCCGCATTATGCGCCATCAGCTGACAGCAACCTTGATATAAAGCCCGGCGGCGTGTATCTCGTGGATAGCGGCGGACAATATCTCTACGGCACCACCGACATCACCAGAACACTGCCCACCGGAAATTTCACCGAGCAGTTTGCCCGCGACTACACTCTCGTATTGATGGGCAACATAGAGCTGGCCATGGCTGTATTCCCGGCTGGAACCACCGGCCCGCAGCTCGATACCATGGCACGTATGCACATGTGGCGGCATGGCCGCGCATTCGGACACGGCACCGGTCACGGCGTGGGCTACTGCCTGAACTGTCACGAGGGACCTCAGGGAATTTCGCCGCGCGCCTCGGCCGTTAGGCTCAGGCCCGGCATGGTGGTGACCGACGAGCCCGGAATCTACATAGAAAACGAGTACGGTATCCGCACCGAGAATATGCTTCTGGTGGTGGATTCGGAGTTTGAGGGTTTCCTGAAGTTTGATGTGCTTACACTCTGCCACATCGACACGCGCCCTGTAATCAGGGAGATGATGACTCCGGCGCAGATACAGTTCCTGAACGACTACAACGCCCGAGTATTCCGCGAGCTGAGCCCGTACCTGAACGGCGCCGAGAAGGATTATCTCCGCGAGATGACCAAGGCTGTGTAGATGTTTGTATATTAGAGAATTACTTTTTCCTTATGCGACGATTATTATTAATATTGTTTCTGGCACAGATAGCCGGGCTGGCATATCCGCAGGCCGGTATCGACAGCCTTATAATGGTGGCCGAGCAGGCCAAGGGCGATTCCGCGGCCGTTGCTTTCAATGCCGTGGGTATTCAGCTGTGCTACAGCGATCCACAGCGCTCGTTGCCCTATCTCGAGAAGGCTCTGGAGTGCGCCAAAAAATACAACGACTACAAGCAGCAGTGCGTGGCGTGCAGTTTTATGGGAACATCCAACCGCTACCTGGGCAACTACACCAAGGCGCTGGAGCATTTTTCGGATCAGCTGGAAGTGGCTCTGTCGCAGAATATTACCGACGAGGTGGTGTGGGCCAACATCAACCTGGGCAATATCATGACCTACATGAAGAATTACGAGCTGGCCAGGGAGCACCTGAACCGCGCTCTCCAGGTGGCCGAGGATCTGGGCGACGAGAGCGTTTTCCAGTACGTGTATGTAAATCTCGGCCGTGTAAACCTCCTCTCCAAGGATTACGACCAGGCTCTGCTATGGCACGGCAAGGCGCTGGAAATCAGAAAGACACATCTCGAATCGCCTATCAACATCGCAGTTACATACAGGGACATGGGCAATGTGCATTTTGAGCGCAAGTGGTACGACAGCACCAAGTATTATTACGCGTTCAGCATGCAGGTACTCGACACCCTGCCCGAAAACGCCGTCAAGGGATCCATCTACACCAATCTGGCCCGCGTGTATCTCGACGAGAACAACATCGATTCGGCCATTTACTACGGCGAGATGGCAGTAAACTTTGCCAATAAGTACCACAACGGAAACATGGAGCGCGACGCCAATCTCGTAATGGGCGATATCCGCTATAATACCGGCGACTACGGAGTGGCCGAAAAATTCTACCGCCGCTACGTGGATTACGACAAAAACCAGCGCTCGTACGATGTGCACCGCCAGATAATAAACATGCGCACCAAAAACGAGCAGTACGTACAGAAGACCCAGATAAAGGAGGAGGAGCGTGTGCGCAGAATTCAGATCTGGCTCCTGATAGGAGTGGCGCTTTTGGCCGTGGCCGGCATCACCATAGGTCTTATACTGTTTGTAAAGCGCCGCAATATCAAGGAGATAAACGCCAAGCTGAATTCTCAGACACATCAGCTGAAATCGAGCATAGAATACGCCGGCAAAATCCAGAAATCCATCCTGCCCGAATTCGGCAAGATAGGCCAGATTTTCTCCGACAAGGCATTGCTCTTCTGTCCGCGCGGCACGGTGAGCGGCGATTTCTACTGGCACCACGACACCGGGCGCTACGAGATGCTGGCCGTATGCGACAGCGGCGCCAACGACATTCCCGGCGGCTTCATGAGCATGCTCGGATCGTCGCTCATGCACATGGTGGTGGAGAATCTCGCCGACCCTGCATCCATACTCAGGGAGATGCGCAGGAGCGCCCGCGAGCTCACCGCCGGCAACGGGCTCCTGCTCGATTACAGCGGAATGGATTCCAGCCTGATGGTGATAGATAAGCCCAACAAGGTGGTTTACTATTCGGGCATCAAGTCGCCTCTGCTCTATATGCGCGGCGGCCGTGTGCATCAGCTGCAGGAAAACTCCATATCCGATAATGTGAAAGATAAATCGTTTGTTACTGATACACTGAGGCTTGAGCCCGGCGACAAGCTGTATATCATGTCGTATGGATGCTGTGTGCAGAAGGGCGGACCCGATGGCGGACCATACACTGTGGCCCGTCTGTCGGATTACATCCAGACCATCGGCCATCTGCCTATGAGCGGGCAGATGCAGGCTATACGCAGTGAATTTGAAAATTGGCGTGGCGCCCTTCCGCTCAAGGAGGATGTCACATTGGCAGGTTTTGTATTTGCCGGATAAACAGAGATTATGAAGAGATTTTTTGCCATATTATTATTTGTTTTGGCAGCTGATAGCATTATATTCGCCCAGAAAACCCGTGAGCTCGACAGCCTGATAAATCTTCAGGAGAGCGTGCACGATACTGTGCTTCCGCGTCTGTATCACGATATTGCGCAGGCATCGTATAGCATCAATCCGGTTTTGGGAATGCAGTATGCCATGATGTCGTACGATGCCGCCAACGATCAGGAAAAACCTTATTATGTGGTGAGGTCGCTGTATGCGCTGGGCATCAGCGAGCGCGAGCTTGGCAAATACGACGACGCTCTCCGCGACCTTACCCGGTCGCTCGACGCGGCACAGCTATTCCGCAACCATGAGCTTATAGCATTGGCATACAGCGGCATTGGCAATGTATACATGCGTATCGACAGCCTCGATATGGCAGAGCGTTGCGAGCTGACAGCCCTCCGCATGGCCGACAGCATCAGCAACAAGGACCTGAGGGCGCGCGCATTCATGAACCTCGGACTCGTGGAGCTTAAACGTCAGAATGTTGACCGGGCCATAGAGAACCTCACCAAGTCGTATTCTATAATGAGAGATTCTATGCCCGTGCAGCCGGGACGATACACCACGCTCAGGGAGCTGGCCAATGCGTACATGAAGGCCGGCAACTACGCCACGGCCAAGAATTTGCTTATCAGCTGCCTGAACACCGACAGCCTGATTATGGGGCAGGTGCAGATGGCGGATTTCTGCCATACACTGGCCCACGTGTATTACAATATGGGAATGCTGGATTCGGCCGCCGCGGCCAACGAGATTTCCATGAAGCACGCCCTGAGCCTGCGCGATGTGGAGCAGATAGTGTCAGGATACGATCTCATGGATTCCATCTATCTGGCCAAGAACGATCTGCGCACCGCGGCGTTGTATTGCCGTCAGCTGATAGACATCAGCGATACGGTATTCAACGCCACTCTTACCGAGCGTCTCAATCAGATACACTATTCGCAGGACTACCTCGAAAACAAGAAAACCCTCGAATCGAGCCAGCGCGACCGCAAGGAGAGGTTCTATTTCCTGCTGTTGGCCGCCCTGGTGTTGGGCATCATACTGGCTGGTGTAATAGGTATTATATCAGCTAAACGCAAGACCGCCGCCCTGCATACCGAGCTCGACAACAAGAAAAACGCCATCACCGACCGCATGAAATATGCCTATCAGATACAGAAAACCGTGCTGCCCGATGTCAATAAGTTCGGAACATCGTTTGTGGACAGGTTTGTGTACTATCAGCCCCGCAATATCGTGAGCGGCGATTTCTACTGGCGATTTGCCGACAGCCGTTACGAGATTCTCGCCGTGGCCGACTGCACAGGTCACGGTATTCCGGGCGCCATACTTACAATGCTTGGCGCGTCGTCGCTGCAGGATATAGCGCTCCGCGGCGAGCGAAATGCCGCCCGGATTCTGGAGATGCTGCGCGACAAGGTGGTTTTCATGATGGGACAGAACGACACAGCCCACGTGAACGACGGAATGGACATGACCCTGATGGTGGTGGACAGAACTGCCCACACTCTGGAGTTTGCCGGTGCGTACAATCCCCTTGTGATGGTGCGCGATGGCGAGATCTCTGTGGCCAAGGTTACACGATCGCCCATAGGCCATTATCCCAAGAGTAAACCATTTGTGTCGCAGACTATCGACATGGAGCCGGGCGATGTGTATTACATGTTTTCGGATGGCTACGCATCGCAGTTTGGCGGCAAGGAAAGGCGCAAGTTTACCATGAAACGTTTCCAGAAACTCCTGCTCGATATCCACAGCCGTCCCATGGCCGAGCAGAAGGAAATCCTGCTGGCCGAGTTCAAGAAATGGAAGGGCCGCGAGGAGCAGGTGGACGATGTTACCATCGTGGGATTGGTGTATTGATTATAGTTTTATGGAATTTTTAGGACGCAGATTGCGCTATTTGCACGGATCTAATCAAAAAAATCAGAAAAATGCTAAAAGTAACTGACTGCCGCGTTCAGCCCGGGGACTGCGCGTTCCTCATCGACGACGGCACTACATCAATATTGCACGATACCGGTTTCGGTTTCACTGGCTACCAGATAGCCGACAAGGTGGAGAAAGCCCTCAATGGCAGGTCTCTCGATTATATTTTCCTGTCACATTCGCATTACGACCATGCGCTTGCCACTCCGTACGTAAAGCGCAAGTATCCCAACGCCAAGGTTGTGGCCGGCCGTTACGCCGCCGATATCTTCCAGCGTCCCGGCGCCAAGCGTGTGATGCGCGAGCTCGATGGCAAATTTGCCGCCACCTGCGGTATCACAGATTACGAGTGTCTTGTTGATGAGCTTGCCGTTGATGTCATGGTTGACGATGGCGACGTAATCAAGGCCGGTGATATGGAGTTTCAGGTTCTGAACCTTCCCGGTCACACAAAATGCTCTGTTGGATATTATTGCAAGGACTTGAAGTTTATGCTCGCCACCGAGACTCTCGGCGTTTACGATGGCGACAAGACTATTGTTCCCTCATATCTTGTGGGATATCAATGGTGTATGGATTCCATAGCGAGGGTTCAGCAGATGGAAATCGAGACTTTGATTGCTCCACATCTCGGACTTCTCAACAAGGAGCAGACAGCTTTTTATCTCGCAAATATCGGCAAGGCTTGTTACGAAGTTGCCCATTGGAAGGCCGACCTCATAAAATCCGGCCATTCAGATTCCGAAATCCTCGAACTTTACAAAGACAGATTCTGGCACGGCGAAATCCGCCGTATGTATCCTATTGATGCTCTTAATCTTAACACAAGCATTATGATAGCGCTTATCAAGAAAGAGCTTCTTGGAATGGCGATTTAGTGTTTCCTTATTTTGCCGAATCCACCTAAAATTGCATAGAAACGGCAAAATAAGGACCGGATAAGTTGCCACATTGCGTTGTTTTTGGGTTAATGTGGCAGGTTATCGGGTGGATAAGTTGCCACATTGAGGTGTTTTTAGGTTAATGTGGCAACTTATTTGGTGGAAAAGTTGCCACATTGAAAAATTTGTTATATATTTGCCCTTGTAATCAATACTCTAATATTATGGGCAATATCATTGGTAGAAGTAGAGAAATTGCTGAGTTTCAGCGTATTTACAAATCCCCTAAGGCGGAATTTGTAGTTGTTTTCGGCAGAAGACGTGTCGGCAAGACATATCTTGTAAGTGAATTGTATAAAGATGATTTGTGTTTCTCTCATACTGGACTTACTCCTGTAGAGGAATGCAACAAGGAAAATGAACTCTATAATTTCTCTTTTTCGTTAGCCCGCTATGGTTTGAAAATCAACAAGGTGCCCACTGACTGGCTTGAGGCTTTTGAATTGCTTATTCAGCTTATATCTTCCAAGCCGTCAGTGAAAGGCAGACGCAAGGTTATTTTCATCGACGAGATGCCGTGGATGGATACTCCAAAATCTGGTTTCATTACTGGGTTCGAGCATTTCTGGAACGGCTGGGCGTCCAAGCAGGATGACATTATGCTTATAGTCTGTGGCTCTGCCACTTCGTGGATTTCAGACAACCTTATCAACAATCACGGCGGTCTTTACAACAGAGTTACTCAGCAGATAAAGCTTAGTCCTTTTACGCTGAAAGAATGTAAGAGTTTTTACAAAAGCCGCAATATCAATTTCGACAATTACGATCAGATTCAGTCGTATATGGTATTGGGTGGAATTCCATTTTATCTGGATATGTTGCAAAACAATCTAAGTTTGCCTCAGAATATTGACAAACTTTTCTTCGAGAAATCCGCTTTGCTGAGGCTGGAATACGACAGGTTGTTTTCGTCGCTTTTCATAAATCCCGAGGCTTACAAAAAAGTTGTTGCCCTTTTGGCTAAGAAGCGTATAGGCTATACTCGAAAAGAAATTGCGGAGCAGACAAAAATCCCATACGGAGGCGGTCTCTCTAATATGCTCAGAATATTGGAAACCAACGATCTGATAATCTCTTACATTCCGTTTGGCCTAACCAAGAAAGACATTCATTATAAACTTGTAGATAGTTACTGTCTGTTTTATAATTATTTCTGTTCAGAGACAAATCCTCAATTCTGGCAGCAGAATAATTTATCCACAAAACTAAATTCTTGGCGGGGATTTGCCTTCGAGGAGGTTTGCTACTCGCATATCAGTCAGATTAAGAACGCTTTGGGAATTAGTGGTGTTCAGACGGAGGTATATCCTTTTTTGCAGAAAGCCAAAGGCGAAGAAGATGGCGTACAGATAGATATGGTTATCAACCGCACCGACAGAGTCCTTAATCTATGCGAGATTAAATTCTACAATAGCGATTTCAAAATCACCAAGCAATACGATCAGGAACTCCGTCATAAAATCAACGCCCTTCAGGAAACATTCCAAAAAAGGGCTAAGGATTATTGCAATATTCATCTTACATTGATAACTACCTACGGTCTTGCTACCAATGAATACAGCGGAAAAGTGGTTAGCGTAGTAGCAATGGAAGATTTGATTGGATAGCTTGCCACATTGGGTCGTTAAATATGATGGCGTCCTTGAGAGCCAGGTCGACAAGTTCTTTTATCTTAGCTGGAATTTCCATAATAAGCAATTTTTGAATGCAAAGATAGTGATTTTTTGTCGGCAACTTACCCAAATCCGTAAGATTTTATCGCAAAGAGGCGAGATAATATTGAGGTGTTAATTTTATGAATTTTTGAGCCATAACTCGAAAAAAATCGAGTTATGGCTCAAAATGTTTTATGAGAACAACTGCTCCAAAGTAATAGATTGATCTGATATATAAGCATTTGCATTGCGCTTAACACCCCACGGAGTTATCATAGTTATCAAGATGGAATTGCGGGTTTTGGTAACACTTCTGAAAGTCTCTTTTTTTGCGCGCAAGTCCTTGCCGTATTTCGACGTAATCTCATATTCGTATGCGGAATACTTCATCTCGCACAGGTTTATGGTCTTGTCTCTTCTTGCGATAAGCATATCAATCTGAGCGCCTTCTGTGTATTCGTCGCCTTCGTATCGCCACGAGCTTACCTCTGTCTGAACACCTGAAATGCCTAATGCCTGTTTAATTTGTGGCACGTGAAGCAGACATACTTGCTCAAAGGCAATTCCAGTCCAGGTACGGCGTGAAGGGCTGTCGATTGTGTTTGACCAATGATGCTCGTCCTTGCCATTGTATTTCTCCACAAATCGCTTGTAGAAGAGTATCGACAGGTCGGTCAGCTGAAACAAGGCATCGCGTTCCTTTTTCCCGAAACCGCTGTATTTACGGATAAAATCGCAACTTATGAGATTGTTGAGCGCTTTTGTAAGAGGTCCATTGCTGTTGATTTTGGCAGCTGATACGATATCAGCCCTGCTGATGCCCATATTTTTCTTGCTGATGCTGTCAACGATGCGCATATAGAAATCGGAATCCTTGAAAAGAGATCTGAAGAGGAATTTGTATTCGTCACGCAATGGCGCGCCTTCGCGGAAAAACAATTCATCTATATTGGCGTCCAGGCTTAAATGTTTTTTCAGCATAGACAAATACAGCGGCACGCCTCCGAAAACCATATATGCGTCAAGGATCATCGAACGGTCCCAATCCACGCCATTGTATCTAAGTAGAGCCTCAGATTCTTTCAAATTGAACGGAGCAAGGTAAATGCGTTCGGTGGTTCGGTTGTAGAGCCCTCCCTTTCCGCTGATAAACTTGTCGGTCATCCACGTTGTGGCACTGCCGCAGACAATCATTTTCAGATTGTCCTTAGTGGAGCCCCAGCTGTTCCAGAACCATTCAAAAGCCTTTGTGAATTGTCCCGAAGGTGCGTCAAACCAGGGCAACTCGTCCAAAAAGACTACTATGCGGCTCTTCTTTAATTTGCCCAGATAATCACGCAATGCGGTAAACGCCTCCAGCCAAGTATTTATCTTGGGGAGATCCTTCTGCTTATTGCGAAGCGTGTCGCAAAACGCATTCAATTCGTCTTGCAACTTGCCCTCGAAAATTCCAGTTGCGTAAAAATCAAACTTCTCGTTGAAGAATTCCTTTACGAGATAAGTCTTTCCGATGCGTCGACGTCCATACACAGCCACAAGTTCTGCCTTGTCTGAGTCAAGAACAGCCTGCAACTGCGCCACTTCCTTAGTCCTTCCGATTATCCTTCGTCCCATAATTGCGTGATTTTATATTTGCAAATGTAAGAAAAATAAATGAATAATTAAGCGAAAAATCTAATAATTTTGAGCCATAACTCGAAAAAAAAACGAGTTATGGCTCAATTATTTTGTGAAGGAATTTTGTAAAATACTGAGATATAATAATTTATGTTTTTGGGCTTTAAAAATTTTTGTTCGTGATTTTTGTGAGTTCGATAGGCGGATAAGTTGCCATATTAGGCTGTTTTTGGGGTAATGTGGCAAGTTATCGGGGTGGATAAGTTGCCATATTCTGAAAATGAGATAGTTGTGGAAGTGTAGAAATAGTCGGTTTTTGATTGTTTGAGAGACGAATATTGAAGTAATTGAGCCATAACTCGATTTTTTTTCGAGTTATGGCTCAAAAATTTTGTGATAAAATTTGTAATGTATTGGAATATAATGATTTAGTAAATTTGTGTTTATGATTTCAATTACGGTTTGGGTAATCTCTTTTCTTGATATTGTCGGGCCCACGTGCCCGATAACAGCAAGAGAGGTAAAATTAATTTTTGATATAGACTTTTGTACTGTTTATAAGTAATTTACGATATGTTTTTATCGTTTTAAAGGGTTGAATATGATAAATAGTTAACATTTTGCTAACGTCAGCAAAATGTTAACTATTTTAGTATCAATTGAGTATGTTGACTTTTAGTCAGTTGTTTTACCTTTCATTGCCTTCTTTTCATCACTTTTCAAGCGACGTTCAACCTTTTTTACGTCCTCTGCCGGAGGAAGGTTTTCAGGTACAATGCCACGGCTCAACAACATTTCGCGTACAGCCTTGTTGTTATCTATATGTTCCTGTTCAATTGAGTTTTGACCTTGTAAATCCTTCGATTGTACATTGACACTTGTCATTTCAGCCGCAAAGTCTTTGGCCTTGATGCTGATTGTTGGTAAGAAATCTGCCACTGGACGTTTCTCTGGCACACCAAGTTTTCTTTTCAACTGTAATGTGCTTAAATGAAACAAGGCTTGGTCTCCTTTAGACCTGATTATTGCAAATCCTTTATCATCTACGCCCCTTTCGTACAATACACCTGACAACAACTTTTCTGTTTCTTGTAGTTTTACTCTTGCCTGTACTCGCTCTATTTCTGCTAATCGTTTTTCGATCAGTTCTGTACGTCTAGTTTGAACAGCAAAATAGGTTTGAGCAAATGCAATTTCTGGCTTTCGGGGGTCTCCGTTTTGAGCAACCAAGTAGCAAGCATAGCGTGTCAATAGAATGTCATCTACTTGTCTTTCAGCTCCTTTGGCTAGTCCGATCATTTTGCTGACGTCAGCAAAATGATAATGAATTGTCTCACCTGCATTATTACAAGCTTCTTTGGCTTTTTCAATGGTTTTTTCGAAATTTCTCCACTGAGAATAACCAAGTATTGGACACAAATCTCTTGCACTCCAACATTCTATATCATCAACTGTAGAGGCAATTTCCTCAAACTTGTTGAACAATTCTGTTATTTCTTCTTTTTTCATATTGTGGGTTCAATTAGTTTTTATAGTAATTTAAATGATGCATTATTTTCTATTTCCTGCACCACCATTTGTGGATAATTTGAATTTGCTTTTGGCCTTGTGTTTTTCCTTGAATCTTCAAGAAATCCATATACAACGTTTATTTTTTTGTCATTACTTTTATCGTATCCGATACAATAATCTTCGACTTCTTCTGAGGTATGCTTTTGTTTCCCCTCGTACTTATATTGCAAACTTTCAATAGTTGTGTCATCAATTTTATTCAAAATATGAATAAACAATCTAAGAGTATTATTATCACCTTCTTTAGAGTTGCCTAATTTGCAGAAATCTTTAGCGAATTCGTGTCCATCAGGATTCTTTGCTTTGAATTCAATCAAAGCAATAATTTGGGATAGATTATTGTCGTGGATTGTTAAGTCAAAACTACCTTTTTGACCTATCCCTCTTTGGACAGGTTCATTTGCTCCATTATTTGAAAATTTATATTTCCCATTTGTTGGTGTTTCTACCGAATATTTTACATTCCATCCACTTTTGATTTCTTCGATTAATTTTTCGACAAAATTAAAACGCAGGTGTTGTTCATTTAACTCACTAGTTATCAACAAATGGCTATTATTGTTATTCAAAACCTTGAATGTTTCTTGTATTATTTTCTCTATGTGTTCTTGGTCTGTCATAGTCTTTCCATTTTATAAAAAAGGCCCATTACAAAATCTAACTTCTGTAATGGGCCTTAGTTAATTATCCATTGTCAATTATTTCATTGTCAATTAGCGCTTCAGCGCTCCTCTTACTTCACCTCCTCATAATCAACGTCAGTTACATTGTCACCGCCGTTGTTTGAAGAAGCAGAGCCTGCATTAGAAGCACCGCCCTGTGGACCGGCCTGAGCGCCTGCGCCTGGCTGACCTGCGCCGGCGTTGTACATTTCCTGGCTTGCGGCCTGGAATACTGTGTTGAGCTCGGCAGATGCTGCGTCGATGGCAGCGATATCACCGCTCTTGTGAGCCTCCTTGAGCTTGTTGAGGGCAGCCTCGATAGGAGCCTTCTTCTCAGCAGGAATCTTGTCGCCGTACTCCTTGAGAGCCTTCTCGGTCTGGAAGATGAGAGAGTCAGCCTGATTGAGTTTCTCAATGCGCTCCTTCTCCTTCTTGTCGGCCTCCTCGTTGGCCTTGGCCTCGTTCTTCATACGCTCGATCTCCTCCTTAGAAAGACCTGACGAAGCCTCGATACGGATATTCTGGCTCTTGCCGGTAGCCTTGTCCTTGGCAGAAACATTTACAATACCGTTGGCGTCGATATCGAATGTTACCTCGATCTGAGGAACGTTTCTTGGGGCTGGTGGAAGACCATCCAAGTGGAACTTGCCGAGAGTCTTGTTGTCGCGGGCCATTGAACGCTCGCCCTGGAGAACGTGGATCTCAACAGAAGGCTGGTTGTCAACAGCAGTTGTGAAAGTCTCAGTCTTCTTGCAAGGAATTGTGGTGTTGGCCTCTACGAGCTTTGTCATCACGCCACCCATAGTCTCGATACCGAGAGAAAGTGGAGTAACGTCGAGGAGGAGGATACCGCCTTCCTTAGAGAACTCGCCTGAGAGAACACCGCCCTGGATTGAGGCACCTACTGCAACCACCTCGTCAGGGTTAACGCCCTTAGAAGGCTTCTTGCCGAAGAACTGCTCTACCTCTGCCTGAACGGCTGGAATACGTGATGAACCACCTACGAGGATTACCTCGTTGATCTCTGATGCTGAGAGACCTGCGTCCTGAAGAGCCTGACGGCAAGGAGCGATGCAAGCCTTGATCAAGTCGTCACAGATAGCCTCGAACTTGGCACGGGTGAGAGTTGTCACCAAGTGCTTTGGAACGCCGTTTACTGGCATAATGTATGGAAGGTTGATCTCAGTAGAAGCCGAAGAAGAGAGCTCAATCTTGGCCTTCTCAGCGGCCTCCTTCAATCTCTGGAGAGCCATAGGATCCTTGCGGAGGTCAACGCCATTCTCGTTCTGGAACTGGTCGGCGAGGAAGTCGATGATCTTCTGGTCGAAGTCGTCACCGCCGAGGTGAGTGTCACCGTTGGTAGAGAGTACCTCGAAAGTACCGCCACCGAGGTCGAGGATAGAGATATCGAAAGTACCGCCACCGAGGTCGAATACGGCAATCTTCATATCCTTGTCAGTCTTGTCGAGACCGTAGGCAAGGGCTGCTGCTGTAGGCTCGTTTACGATACGCTTTACAGTAAGACCTGCAATCTCGCCGGCCTCCTTTGTGGCCTGTCTCTGAGAGTCAGAGAAGTATGCAGGAACTGTGATAACGGCCTCAGTAACCTCCTGACCGAGATAGTCCTCAGCGGTCTTCTTCATCTTCTGGAGCACCATAGCTGATATCTCCTGAGGAGTGTACATACGGTCGTTTACCTTTACGCGAGGGGTATTGTTGTCGCCGCGTACTACAGAGTATGGCACGCGCTCAATCTCCTTAGTTACCTGGTCGAAAGTCTCACCCATAAAACGCTTGATAGAATATACAGTGTTCATAGGGTTTGTTACAGCCTGACGCTTGGCAGGATCGCCTACCTTACGCTCGCCGTTGTCCAAGAATGCTACAATAGAAGGTGTGGTTCTCTTACCCTCAGAGTTAGCAATTACTACAGGCTCGTTGCCTTCCATTACGGAAACACAAGAGTTTGTGGTTCCCAAGTCAATACCGATTATCTTTCCCATTTTATAATGTTTTTAATGTTTAACTTCAGTTTTGTTTTATCGTGCCGCTTTCATCATCGCGGTACGCCCATATTTTATCAATCATTATGCCGAGTTTTTTCGGTTTTTGGGTATCAGCTGATGGTAATTAGTTGTATATCAGCTGATAACAAATAAATATAAAAAATATGGCATGCCAAAACATGAATTTGCATAGTGACACATTGTCAGCTGATGGCTTTTCTCTGTACTGACAGCTCTGACAATTAGTCGCCAAAACTGAAAAAACATGACATTTTTTTGATACTACCGCCAAAAAATTTTTACTTTTGTGGCCGATAATATTAATCAAAATCGTAATACTATGAAATTTATTAAATCGATTTTACTGTCGGCGTTGATGGTCATCACGCTCTCAGTATCGGCACAGCGACAGACTGTGCATGTGCTTGCGCTCAACGATATGCACGCATTTCTGGACCGTGCTTCGGCTCTTGGCGGTATAATAGACTCTATACGAGCACTTTATCCCGAACTTCTGGTGCTGTCGGCCGGCGACAACCGCACCGGAAATCCAGTAAACGACCAGTTTGAGGAGACCAACCGCCCTATGATGGAGGTGATGAATGCCTTTGGCGTAAACGCGTCTGCCATGGGCAACCACGAGTACGACGGCAAGGTGTCCGGATTCAAGAAAAACCTCAAGGCCGCCAATTTCCCATTCCTCTGTGCCAACACCACAATCCCCGATTCGATGGGCTACAAGCTCGACCCTTACAAGATTTTTGACTTGAATGGCGTAAAGGTGGGCGTGGTTTCGGTGGTGCAGGTTAATTCGCGCGGAATTCCCGACTGCCTGGCCGACAATGTTAAGGGCATCAGCTTCAGCGATCCCAAGGCTGCCGCCATCAAGTACGGCGACATCGTGCGCAAGCAGTGCGACGTGGAGATCCTGCTCTCGCATGTGGGCATAGAGAACGATACTATCTACGCTTTCGAGGTGGGCAACTACGACGCTATCCTGGGCGGACATTCGCACACATACATCCCATCCAACACCAGGTACAACAACATGATCATCACCCAGAGTGTCAACAAGATGAAGTACTGCACTCTGGTGGAGTTTGTTGTGGAGAACGGCGAGGTGGTGGATAAGTCGTCTAAGATAATAAGTGTGACCGACACCAAGCTCCGCAACGCCAAAATCGAGGAGATGGTGAAAAACTACAACAAGGATCCGTACTTCTCTACCCCCGTGTGCACCGTAAGCAAGCGCATCAACAATGTGGACGAGATGGGCGCCATGGTTACTGACGGCCAGCGATTCGGATCGGGCGCCGAGGTTACTGCCCAGAATTTCGGCGGCGTGAGATACGAGACCCACGAGACCGGCGTTTTCGATATGAAGGACGCCCTGATGCTCGATCCATTCGGCAACAAGATGGTGGTGTACAACCTCACCGCGGCGCAGATCAAGCGCGTGCTCATGGAATCCTACATCAACGACGAGGAGCGCTATCCGTTTATCTCCGGCCTCTCGTACGAGATGCACATCGACAAGAAAACCAAGAAGCCCCAGAGCGTTACACTCTTCAACGCCAAGGGCAAGAAGGTAAAGGACAAGAAGTCATTCAAGTTCAGCTGCAACGACTACGTGGTTTCCATCACATTCCTGAAGGAATTGGAGGGCTATCACACCGGCAAGCTCAGCTGCGACTGCATGATAGAGTACCTGAAGGACAAGGGCTCCATAGACTACACCAACGTAAAGAGAACCAAAGTAATAGAAGAATAATGCAGAATCTACTCCGCCGCCACGCCGAGCAGCAGTTTGCCGAGGAACTGGAGGCCATCAAGTCAGCTGATAGCGCAAGCAAACCGCAAAACTGGGCCATGAGTCCGCAGATGGTGGTCAGCTACCTGATGGGCGCACGGCTTGATAATGGCTATCAGCTGACACCCAAATACATAGGCGACCGCCGCCTGATGGAGATAGCCGTGGCCACACTGCTTACCGACCGCGCACTGCTGCTCTACGGACTGCCCGGCACGGCCAAGAGCTGGGTGTCGGAGCATATTGCCGCCGCCATCTCAGGCGACAGCACTCTCATAGTGCAGGGCACGGCCGGCACCGGCGAGGAGCAGATACGCTACGGCTGGAACTATGCCAAACTCCTGTCGGAAGGCCCCACCGAAAACTCCCTGGTGCGCACTCCCGTGATGACCGCGATGCAGCAGGGCAAAATCGCACGCATTGAGGAGCTTACGCGCATAGGCGCCGATGTTCAGGACAGCCTTATCACAATTCTTTCTGAGAAATCTATGCCCATTCCCGAGCTCTCCACCGAGATTCAGGCCCAGGTGGGATTCAACGTGATAGCCACCGCCAACAACCGCGACAAGGGCGTAAACGAGATGTCGTCGGCCCTCAAGAGGAGGTTCAATACTGTGATACTTCCGCTGCCTGCCGACATCAATTCGGAGGTGGAGATTGTAAGGAGCAGGGTAGGGGACTTTGCCCGGCAGATGGGGTTGCCGATAGCCAAGCCCGAGGCCGAGCAGATAATGCGCGTGGTGACAATTTTCCGCGAACTCCGCTCCGGCTCCACCATCGACAACAAGACCAAGCTGAAGCAGCCCACAGGCACGCTATCCACCGCCGAGGCCATCTCCGTGGTAAACAGCGGACTGGCCCTCGCAAGCTATTTTGACGGCGGCCTGAGTGCCGAGAGCCTCGTTTCCGGAATCATCGGCGCCGTAATCAAGGATCCCGTTCAGGACACTTCTGTCTGGCATG
This sequence comes from Bacteroidales bacterium, assembly GCA_045628165.1. Classification (GTDB taxonomy): domain Bacteria; phylum Bacteroidota; class Bacteroidia; order Bacteroidales; family UBA3824; genus UBA3824. The sequence continues at coordinate 22,745 of JAZQPB010000192.1, forward strand.
AGTATCTGGAGACCGTGGTGAAAAACCGTCCTAAATGGAAGGATATCTACGAGGTGGCACGGGATTAGTTTGCCATCAGCTGAAAAAA
>JAZQPB010000193.1:0-16507 GCA_045628165.1 Bacteroidales bacterium
GCTTGGCCTCCGACTTGGTATGATGATAGACAACGCCCTCATTGTAAGCGAGAACATATCGCAATGGCAGCAGCGCGGATATTCGCTCCGGGCCTCGTGCGTGGGCGCCACCCGTCAGATGATAGCCCCCTTGCTATCCAGCACACTTACCACCGTGGCCGTTTTCGTTCCGCTTGTATTCATCAAGGGAATAGCCGGCTCGCTCTTCGGAGATCAGGCATTCGCCATTACTGCCGGTCTTGGAGTGTCGTATGTGGTAGGCATAGTGCTGCTCCCGGTTTTGTACAGGCAGCTGATGGCGCGTAATATCCGCGGCGGACATCCGGTATCGGATTCCCGGATGGGCATTGTGATGCGTGGCTACAACCGGATTTTTGATTTCGTGATGGGGCACCGCACCGCGGTCTTGTCTGTTGCCGTGGCCACACTTCCGCTGTGCTGGTTCCTGTTTACCATAATCCCAAAAAGCAAGATGCCGTCTATCGGCTATCAGGAGCTCACCGCCCGTATCGAGTGGAATCAGGAGGTAAGTGTTCAGGAAAACCGCGCCCGTGTGGAGGCACTGATGAATGCTGTAAGGCCGCTGAGCGAATACAATACAGCCTACGTTGGCGTTCAGGATTATATCGTGGAGCAGGACGGAGAACTCTCCATTACCGAGGCCTCGCTCTATTGGAAGACAGCCACAGAGTCCGGCGTGGAGCCTCTTATGGATGAGGTGAGGCGTTTTGTGGCCGTCAGCTATCCCGAAGCCTCCATATCATTTGCACCGCCTGCCACCATATTCGAGAAACTTTTCGAGACCTCGGAGGCCGACCTCGAGGCCAGGCTGTCGTATTCGGGGCCGGAGATCTCTGCCGACAGCATCGGTGCCTTTCTCCATGGAATCCGCTCGCTCGATACATCGGCCATCTCCACCATGCCGGCCTTCAAGAGTGTGAGAATGCTTATGATAGACCGTGAGGCGCTTGTGCTCTACAATGTGCCGCTCCAGACTCTCAAAAGCTGTCTCGCAAACGTGATAGCCGGCAGCCGCATTACCGAGCTGCATTCATACAGCGCATATATTCCGATATTCCTCAGCGAGTCGGATGTGCCGGTTGAGCAGTTTGTGAATACCGGAAGTATCCGCATTAACGGCCGCGACGGACAGCCCTCGCACATTCCTATACGAAAACTTGTAAGCATAACCGGCGGACAGGAGCTCAAGGATATTGTGGCCGGCAAATCCGGAGAGTACATCCCGGTATGTTTTTATGATGTATCGGATGCCGGAGATCTGGCCTCCAGAATCCAGCGGATGGTGGATGATTCGCATAACTGGGATGTGGAGCTGGCGGGATCGTTTTTCAGCAACAGAGAAATGCTCTCTCAGCTGATAGTGATACTGTCGGTTTCACTGGTGCTTATGTATTTCATATTGTGTGGACAGTTTGAGAGCTTCGGGCAGCCGCTCATCGTATTGCTCGAGATTCCTATCGACGCGTCGTTTGCCCTGTTGGTATTGTGGATGAGTGGAATGAGCCTCAATCTTATGTCCGGAATAGGAATTATAGTGTCGTGCGGTATCATTGTAAACGACTCCATCCTGAAAATAGACACCATCAACGGATTGCGCAAATCGGGCATGCCTGTGCTCGAGGCTGTGCACACCGCGGGACAGCGCCGTCTGAGGGCCATTGTGATGACATCGCTCACAACAATTGGCGCCATGCTCCCCATCCTTTTCACTAATGATATGGGCTCGGAGCTTCAGCAGCCCCTGGCAGTGGCAATGATAGCCACTATGGCCATAGGCACTATAGTGAGCCTGTATGTGATTCCGCTGATATATATATTATTTGCAAAACCCGAATTACGAAACCCGAATTCATGAAAACCAAGATACTCACAATATTGATGACCATGATGTGTTTTTGCGGATACGCACAGGAATACACATTGTCACAGATAATAGAACTGGCCAAAGACAGTTCGCTTACGGCATTCAGATACAAAAACATGTATATGACGAGCGTGTGGACATACAAGACATTCAGGGCCAACCGCTTGCCGTCGCTCACTCTCGACATCACTCCTGTGGCCTACAACCGGCAGCTGATATCGCGCTACGACAGCGAGAACGATATCGATGTATACCGCCAGCAGAAATCATATTCCGCCGGAGCCGGTCTCACGCTGTCACAGAACTTTGATCCCTTGGGAGGAACTTTTTTTGTATCCACCAATCTTGACTATCTGAGATATTTTGGCGCCAATACATACAGCCAGTTTTCCACGGTACCATTCATGATTGGCTACCGCCACAGCTCGTTTGGCTACAATCAATTCAGGTGGGACCGCAAGATAGAGCCGGTGCGATACGAGAAGGCCAAACTCCAGTATCTCTACAATACCGAGGTTATTTCGGTACAGGCCATCAATTACTTCTTCCAGTTGGCATTGGCGCAGAATCAGTACCGTAATGCCATAATACAGAAAAACAAGTGCGACTCGCTGTATGGAATGGGGCGTCTGAAATTCAATATAGCCTCCATCACCAGGGCAGATCTCCAGACACTGGAACTCGATGTGCTGAATGCCAGAAACGCCATTGCCACAGCCGAGGTGGAAGTGAGGCGCAGCATGCTCCGGCTCACCTCCTTTCTGGGACTGGACCGCAGTACAGAGCTTCAGCTGATACTTCCCGACAATCCGGACGAGATACAGATAGATATTTTGAAAGCCATTGATTTGATGCACGCCAACAGCTATATGATAGCCGACAAGCAGCAGAGCGTGATGGAGGCCGAGATGAATCTCGACAGAATCCGCAAATCCAACCGCGTGCAGGCCAGCATATCGGCCAGCGTGGGCTACAATCAGGAGGCTCAGGAAATTGCCGACGCATACAGGGAGCCTATGAGGCGCGATGTGGTTGCGGTGTCGATATCGGTACCGCTCCTCGACTGGGGAGTGCGCCGAGGACAGAAAAACCAGGCCTCCAGCAATCTCGACATCGCCAAGATAGAGCAGGCGCAGACCATCGACGAGCTGGAGCAGAATGTCATTAATTCGGTGGGCGAGCTCAGCATCAGGTATGCACAGCTTGGCAGCGCGGCCGAATCGCTTGAGCTCGCCAAGGAGGTATACGAGCAGAATACAGCAAATTTCCAGAAAGGCACCTGCGATATCACAACTCTCTCGTCGTCGCAGACAAGACTTCTTCAGGCTCAGAACCAGTACATCACCTCGATGCGTGATTATTGGACCTGCTATTATGAGATTCGCTCCATGACCCTCTACGACTTCGCCGCTGGAAAATCTCTCTCGGAAGAATTTGAGGAACAATAATCCAAATCCAAAATTGATGAAAACCATTATTGTCGCTATATGCCTCACACTCATAGGATTCGCATTCTTGCCACTGCTGACAGTCAAGTTGTCGCCAAGCGAGAAGATGCCGTCTCTCAATGTGTATTTCAGCATGGGCAATGCCACCTCCAAGGTTGTGGAATCGGAGGTTACATGCCGCCTGGAGGCGATGTTTGCCCGTATGAGCGGTGTGGAGGATATTTCGTCCACATCGCGCAACGGAGGCGGAGACATCACCGTAAAATTCAACAAGCATGTGGATATCGACGCCGCCAGATTCGAGGCCAGCACACTTGTGCGTCAGCTGTGGCAGGATCTTCCCGAGGGTACGAGTTATCCTGTGGTGTCGGTTGCGGCTTCCGGCGGCGAGGACAGCGAACGCTCTTTCATGGCTTTCACGATAAATGCCATCGAGGATTCCCGGAATATATACAACAACGCCGAGAAGGTTTTCAAGGCAGGATTCAGTGAGTTGGGCGATATCAGCGCTGTCAATATCTACGGCGCCGACAATATGGAATGGAATCTGGAATATGATTATCAGCAGCTTGCAAGTCTCGGTATTTCCGTGGCTGATATCCGCAACGCCATCGGCGACTACCGCAACAAGCAGAATATCGGCAAGTATCTTGTAAAGGCCGGCAACGCCGATTCCGCATTCTCGCTGTCGGAGATCTACGTACCTGCAGCCAACTCTCAGCTGATACCGCTCAGCAGTCTGGCCCGGATGAGCTACGAACGTCAGCGCCCGTGGAGCATTATGCGCATCAACGGCCTCAATTCCATATACATGGAGCTTAAGGCCAGCGGCAATGCCAATCAGCTGGAGCTTCAGAAACTTGTGATGCGGAAAATATCCCAGCTGAAGTCGCTGCTTCCGTATGGCTACGAGGTTCATAAGATATATGATGCCACCGAGCGTATCAGCGAGGAGCTGAATAGGATATATTTCCGGTCGTCGGCTACGGTGGCCATTTTGCTGATTTTCGTATTTCTCACCTCCTTCAGCTGGAGGCAGCTGATAGTGGTGGTTTGCTCTCTGATATGCAATCTCGCTGTTGCTGTCGTGGTGTATTATCTTTTGGATGTGGAGCTTCAGCTATATTCGCTGGCCGCTATCACAATATCGCTCAATCTGATGATAGACAATACTATAATTATGACTGACCACTGGCGGAGGTGTCATAATGTGGAGGCTATTCTTCCCATCGTGGCGGCCACACTTACCACGATAGGCGCGCTGTCGGTAGTTTTTTTCCTGGACGACAGGCTGCGTCTGAATCTCTTTGATTTTGCGGTAGTGATGATTGTAAATCTCCTGCTGTCGGTGTTTACGGCGCTTTGGCTTGTGCCGGCTATCCTCAGCTTTCAGAAGGAGGTATCCATCAAGTCGCTCACTGTAAAAAGGCTGAGGCTGGCAGCTAATATCAATGGTTTTTATAGGAAAGTCGTTGATTTCAGCGTAAGGTGGCGCTGGATGGCGTATGTCTTGTTGATTGTATCTTTTGGCGGAAGTCTCAAGCTCTTTGTCGATAAGGTGGTGAGTGGAAGCTATTGGCAGGTGAGCAATGAGGTAGTGTTGTCGGTGTATGCCACGCTGCCGTACGGATCCACTATCGACCAGATGGATTTTCTGATGCGCAGAATGGAGTCGTATATCAGTCAGTTTCCTGAAGTCCGCCAGTTCAAGACCAATCTGTCGGCCACTACGGGATATATCGAGATACGTTTCACCAAGGAGGCAGAGCATGGGTCGTTTCCGTATCAGCTGAAATCCAATATCATAAGCAAAGGCCTTCAGCTTGGAGGCGGAAGCTGGAGCGTGTGGGGGCTTCAGGACAATGGCTTCAGCAACAATACTACCGAGACCGTGGGAACGTATAAGCTGGACATTTCGGGCTACAACTACGAGACTCTTCTGCAATGGAGCGACAGTATCCGCAATCATCTGCTGTCGTATATGCGCATCAAGGAGGTTAGCATCAACGCCCGCGAGATGTATTACAAGGACGATTATGTGGAATACCGCCTGCAGCCCAACAAGGATTTCATGGCCCAGCAGAATCTGACGGCCGGTTATCTCTTTTACGTGTTGCCGCAGATTTTTGTGGCTGACAATCCATGTGGTCTGGTATGGAACGGCAACTGTCCGGAGGTTGTCAAGCTGAGAACTTCGCAGTCGCAGGAATACGATATATGGTCGTTGCTTAATCGCCCCGTAGAGATTGCCGGGCGGATATACAAGCTGTCGCAGCTGTGCACATTCGAGAAACTCCAGGCTCCCAGCGAGATCGTGAAGCAGAACCAGCAGTACAAGCTCTGCATTCAGTACGAGTATATAGGCTCTGCATCATTAGGCAACAAGATCCTGAAGGAGACCGAATCCATATATAGCGCGCGTCTGCCCATAGGCTACAATCTTCAGGCTGGGTATAGTCATGGCTCGTGGAGTCAGGAGGAATCCCGTCAGTATTGGCTTCTCGGGCTGGTGCTGTTGATTATTTTCCTTACTACTTCCATACTCTTCAACTCGCTGAAACTGCCGTTTGTGATAATTCTCTCTGTGCCGGTATCATACGTGGGGCTGTTTCTTACATTCTATCTGTTTGGGTTGAATTTTGACCAGGGCGGATTTGCTTCGCTGATACTTCTTTGCGGAATCACAGTGAATGCAAGTATCTATATCGTAAACGAGTACAGGAAATACAGAACACGTTATTCGGAAAAAGTGTCTTATCTGAAAGCCTTCAATACCAAGATAATACCGATAATGCTCACCATCCTGAGCACTATACTCGGATTTGTCCCCTTTATGGCAGGGGATATCCGCGAGGCGTTCTGGTTTCCCCTCGCCGCCGGCACGGTAGGAGGCCTTGTGATGTCCATTGTGGGAATCTGGCTCTTCCTGCCGGCGTTTCTGGTGAGGCGGAAATCCTAATCTATTGCCTTCAGCTGGTCGTTGTTGTCTCCGCTGTTGTCTTTGGGGGCTATCTTGTACATGTAATAGGCTATGCCTATGCCGGCTATGAGGCCGAAGAGGTGTCCCTCCCACGATACAAATGGATTGACCGGCAGCACGCCGAATATCACTGTGCCTCCGTACATGAACAGTATTACTACTGCGATGGCCAGCGACTTGAGGTTGAACTTGAATATGCCTGCCGATATCAGGAATCCTATCAGCGAGAATATTACTCCCGATACGCCCACATGCATGGCCGGGCGGCCCAGAAGCCATACCAGAGAGCCTCCTATTGCGGCCGATCCTGCCCACACCTTGGCGGCCACCTCTTCATAGAACTTGAAGAGTACGAATGTCAGGATAAAAACCGCACTCGTGTTTGATATTATGTGCAGGAATCCGTGGTGAATGAATGGGGCAAACACTATGCCTTTGAGGCCGCTGAGCGATCTCGGCTCTATGCCCCAGGATGTGAATTCGCCGGGCAGTACGAGGTCGAGCAGATAGCTCACCCACATGATACCGGCTATTGCAGCTGATACTATTAATGCGTTTTTCATAGGTAATGATATTTTTTATTGTTAATATTAAATCTCTACTCTCTACTCTTTCCTCTTTCCTCTTTCCACTTTCCACTTTCTCCTCTACTCTCCATCCAGCATTATGAACGCCGCCCAGTGCGACGGGTTTACGCCGTTGTGGGCGCGGAGGTCGCGCTGAGAGTTCTGGAAAGCCTCGTGCTTGCTGTAGCCCTCTTTCATGTATTTGTAGAAATTTGACATCAGCAGGCGTGTGGCATAGTCGTTTACGGGCCATAGCGACATTATTATTGTATTAGCTCCGGCCTTCTTGAATCCGCGCTGAAGTCCGTATACTCCATCGTCGGTAATCTTGCCGAGGGCAGTCTCGCAGGCCGATAGCACCACCATGTCGGTGTTGCGGAAGTCGAGGTAAGATATTTCCCTGGCTGTGAGTATTCCATCGTCCACGCCTTCGGGTACGTTGAGTATGTTGTTGCATCCGCTCATCAGGAGGCCTGAGAGCAGTAGATTGTTGTCGCCCGGGAATTTTCCGCCCTCGTCGTCCATATAGAATCCGTGGGTGGCTATGTGGATTATCCTGAGGTTCTGTCCCGAAAGGTTCTTGAACGATTCCTCGTTTGCCTTCTGTCCGGTGTAGTAATCCACCGAGTATTTCGATTCGTTCATGTATTCGTATATGGCCTTCGACTCCTTCTCGGTGCCGGGCAGATAGTTGGCCTTTACTCCGCCGGTCTTGCTGAAGAGGCTGCGCAGAAAATTGTGGTTGCCTCCGCGCTGCGCGTATTGCCTGCTCTCCGATACCATGGTGGAAGTGTCGGTATCGTAGAGAATGCCTCCGTAGAGCGCCAGCTTGTTGCCGGTTGGTTTCTCGCGTCGGTTAGCGAGTTCCCTGGTGGATGATATTCTGAATATCTGATATTCGTCGCTCATCAGCAGGTCGTTGTCGGTGTCTATGGGTGCGTATTCTATGGCGGTGCTGTAGAGCAGTCCTGTGGGCGCAAAATATATCCTGGATCCGTAGTCGAAATACTCCAGCATGGGTTTCCATACCATCTCGTAGAGTCTGGTGTCGGTGTATGGCTTAATGGCTGTGCCGTAGCTGCTGTGGTATTGGTATTCGCTGAACAGGGGCACAAATTTCGGCGCTGTCCATCCGGCTTTCAGTATAAGCGCGCCGTAGTTTACAGATGTGTCCACCTGCGTTTTTACGAATTCTATGGCTACATCGTTGGGCTTCAGGGCTTTCCTAACCTCGCGGAAAGTTGTTTTTATCTGGCGGGTCATGTCGCCGTATTCCTTGCAGGCCGATATCAGCTCCTGTTCCAGCTGATTGGCGGCCTTGGCGAGCGAGTCTATGTTGGTGCTCTCGTTCTCGTCCTGGCCGAAGTCGCGGGCTGTGTTTATCAGCTGATGGCATTCCTGAAGCCTGGAATACTTTTCCATGAGCTCCGCATCGCCGCTGTTGGCTATTATATTCGAGAATTCGATCTCTGAGCTCAGCTTTATGCCTTTGGATATCAGCTCGTTGTTGTATGCCGCCATGGTGGTTGGGTTGTCGTCGGGGTTTTTCCAGCAGAGTCTGGTTATGGCTGCAAAATCAGCTGATGTGTTTTCCCAGTAGAGGTTTCGTGCCTGGGCGGTCATCATTCCGAAATTATCGGCCAGGTTTCTTCTGTTGGCGGCTATGGCGGTGGTTATCGATTCGCTGGCCTTGCCGTAGTTTCCCTGTCCGTACTGGCAGTTGCCCAGAGTGGTGAGTGCGTGCGCCATCTTGGGGCTGTTGTCGCCCAGTGCCGTGGAGTATATGGCTATGGCACCCTGCAGAAATCCCGAAGCTATCTTGTAGCGTCCCAGTTTCTCGTTGATGTATGCGCGCAGCGTGAGGCAGTCGGCCGTAAAAACCGATTTCACGCCTGTCTGTGTGGTGGCTATTCTGCTGGCTTTCTTTATGTATTCCAGGGCCTTGTCGTAGTTGCCGTGGCCGCAGTACGCATTTGCCATGTCGTAATATTGCTTGCCGGTAATGAGAGCTCCGTCGCCCAGAAACTTCCTGTTGGCGCTCAGTGCCAGCTCGTAATACTGGTATTCGCGAGTGGTATCGCCCAGCATGGAGTACGCCGCGGCTGTCTCGTTGAGCGCCGCCGAATAGTTGGGATTCTTCTCGCCGAATATTTTTTTGTAGGTATCAGCTGATAGCGTGGCACAGTCGAGCATCCCGTCAAGCTCGCACATCATTCCCAGTGTAAGGCCCTTGTGGTACAGCGCCCATGCGTACATTGAATGTTCCCGGCCTAATGTGCCCTCTATTATTGCTATGGCTTGGTTTATCAGCTGAAGACTCTCGTGCTGGCTGCCCAGCTGCGATAGGGCAGTGGCCTTGTATATCAGCGCCTCGGCGTAATAGATTCCGTCGCTTATCCCGGCCTCGCTTATTATACTGAGCGCATTGTTGCACGATTGCAGCATCATGTAATAGTTGGTGACCGCGTAGTAGTACTGGGTCCAGCACCGCTCCATTCTCAGGTCTTCCAGCTCGCCGGTAGCGTATTTGGAGTCTCCGCTGTATATGATCTCGCCGGCCAGATTCAGGAGTTTTCTCGGCCTCAGTATCAGTCCCTTTTTCAGATTCTTGAGGGCGAGTATCTGCAGCAGATGTGGATTGCTGAGGTTGTATACCGACATCTCCACGGTGCCCTCGTTTATCAGCTCCTTGATGTTTATTTTGTTCAGCTGGGTAAGTCCCCATGCCTTCAGGCTTGAGTGCGACGAATAGTAGCTGTATCTCTCCTGAGCCTCCAGCGCTTCCTCGTTCATGGTGATGGCCTTGCCTGCCAGGTGGTCAGCGGCGGTTTTCATCAGCGAATCGGCCTCGGTGTGGCGGTCCAGCTGATAGAGAACTTCTCCGTAGAGGCTCATGGCCTTGTAATAGTTGTAGCTGGATGGGTCCTGATTGTCCAGATAGTTGCGGTATGCGGATTCGGCCTCGTGCCAGTATCCTGCATCAAACAGGTATTGGCATTCCACCAAGCTCTGCGCTCTTGATGAAATGCCAATAACCATTATTATCACTGTTGCCAGTATTTTTTTCATTTTGCATGAGGGTGTTTATTCGCCGGACTGAGTCTCTTCCTCGTCGTTTCGCATTGCGCGGTTGTTGTCGTCCAGGATGAATGGGATGATGTCGGTCTCGCGCACCAGCGTATTGAAGTAGTAGAACCTGTTGATTACCAGCACTACCGAATCGCTCTTGGCTATGAGTCCCATGGCGCCCTGGTCGAGGTTGAGTCCCTTTACGATGATATCGTGCTTGGAGAATACTATGCCGTCAGAGAAAGCCTCCTTTACCAGCAGGCTTCCCTTCTGCAGGATGTATACATCGTCGTTTTCGGCCTCCAGGTCTATCTCCTCGTCGCGCTTCATGTTCCTTACTCTCACGTACTTGGCTATCTTGGCCAGCAGATATTCCGGCAGATTGAAGAACATCGGGTGTTTCTTCAGGATCTTGATTCTGTCGGTGAGAGTAGGCTGGTCGGCCTTCAGCTGGGCATACAGGCTCTGCTTCTCGGGCGACATATTGCTCAGATAGTCGGAGCACTTGAGCGGATTTTCGTCGTAAATGATCTTGGCCGCCATGGAGTATACCATCTCCTCGGTGTGGTAGAGGCACAGGAATATCTCGTCGGGCATTTCCGATTTTCTGATTTTTTTCAGAAGGTCCTCTATGTTGCTTCGTATCCAGAGCTTCAGGTCCTTGTAGTCCATGGCGCTGGCCTTCGAGTTGTCGGAGCCCTTGCTCTTATGGAGCTTGCCGAGCAGTTCCAGGGCCTTGCTTATGGTCCATGGATTCAGCTTGGAGTAGTCGCGTTTCACTATCTCGGTAAGTCTCTCCTCGAATGTGTATGACTTCTGTGGGAAGAAATCGGAGAGCTTCTTGATTTTCTGGAGTGTAGATAGGTCGTCGAACAGAGGCTTTATTATCTGCTTGATGTCCTGAGGGAAGTTGTTGTCGATAATCTCGACAGCAAAGATGTTGTTCTTGCCCACGATGGTCTTCTGTATCAGGTTGATGAGGCGTGGCTCCTCAAGCATGCTCAGAAGGTTGAACAGTGTCTCTATGTTGTTGAGGCGCTCCAGGTCGAGACTCTGGAAAAGCTTCAATGTGTTTTTCTCGTCCTCTATGTCGTTGAGGGCCGACATTATCCATACAATATTCTCTACAGTCTCGCTTATTTTCTGCTTTACGGTGTCGATGTCTTTCTCGTCGGTAGCCTGGAACTTGCAGAAATACAGCGCCGTGATTACAGCCTGCTGTACATCGCGGTTAGGGTAGTTGATGTTGTTGATAAGGTATGCCCTGGCCGGTGCCGATCCGAACTTGGCGTACAGCTCTATTATTCGGAGCAGGATTATCGGGTTGGATGTCTTCTCGAAATACTGGTTGAGGCTTGGCAGTACCTTGTCGCCCATATCGAGCAATACTACTCCGGTGGTGTAGTAGAATTCATCGGATTCTATCAGCGATATCAGCTTGTTTATCATTCTCGGAGTGCTCAGCTGACCTGCCAGTGTAATGGCTGCGCTCTTTACATTGCGGTCGGTGCTGTCGAGCAGCGATGATATCATGTCCTCGTTCAGCAGTTTGCTGTTGTTGAACATGATTTTTATCAGCTTTATCTTGTCGGCCACAAATTCGCTCTCGGCCAGTGCCTGCATCTCCTCCTTTTCAGGATTCTTGTTGATGTCGGTGTAGTTCAGATAGTTCTGCGCTCTCTCCGATAGGAGCTTTATCTCGGGATTCTTGGTATTCTTGAACAGTGTGCTGCACGACGATGCAATACGTTTTCTCCATGTAGGATCCACGTTGCGGAGCACAGCCTTTTCCACCACCTCGTCCTTGGATTCCAGCAGCAGCGCGGCATAGCCCTCCAGCGATCTCGGAGCGGTCTCCGACAGTATCGTTACCGCCATGTTCTGAATCTTCGGATTGCTTACCTTGATGTATTTTCTCAGGAGCTCGGCGCCATACTGGTTTTTGCCCACATCGCGCTTGCTCTCCTTGCTGAAGTCCTTCGAAATCTTGTTGATGGTGGCCTTGTAGCTCTCATACAGCTTCTTGGAGCTCCATACCCACGCTATCAGCACCGGGATAAAGAACAGCATGAAATACTTGAAATCGTATTCGCCGCTCAGGGCTATCAGCGTATTTACGCCCAGCAATACCACGCCGGCTATACCGGTAGAGAACTGCTGAACCACACCCACCTTGGTCTGCACCGAAACCTTCTCGTTGTCGGGAAGCGGCTGATACAGAATATTGAAAGCCGGGTCGTCGAGTCCGCGGCGCAGTATGCGCTCCTGGCTCTTGTTTAATGTGATAAGTATCAGGAATACAATGCTCTCCACCGACGACAGACCCACTATGGCAGCTAATATCGTAACCACCACCATGCTTACCGGAAGTATCAGCAGGCCGAGTTTTACACCGTACTTGCTGAGTATCTTGGCCGAATAGAACGACAGCAGAAGCTCGCCGATTTTCAATCCACCATACACGAGGGTAAGGAACTGCGGAGTGTTCTCCGGCGCCACCTGAATCTTTACCGTAGAGAGGAAAGAGAAGTCGGTGATGTAGATAATGGTCATGGAAAGTGTGGCACATATAAATATGTACTTGAAGTAGCTGTTTTTCATCAGCTCAAGAAGTCCTGTGCCGTCCTTTACCGACTTAAACGAGATAAATTTTTCGCCATCCTCCTTGCGCTTGGCAAGTATGGCGCGCTCCTCTCTCATCTTTTCGGGGTGGTTCTTATACAGCACCATTAGCGATACAATACCGATAATAAAACCGAATGCGCTGATATACAAGAGAGTATACGAGTGTGATATTACCTTGCTGAGGGCAGGTATTATAAGGTATCCGAGCATGGCAGCTAATACGCCACCTATACTGAACAACGCGAAAATTCTCTTTACCTGTACCAGATTGAGGAACTTGAGCGAGAGTGCGCCGGTCTCTATGCCCACCATGGACAGAAACGGCCACGCCCATATAAATACAAAGAATGCCTGGAATTTCGGGTCGATGTGCCCCACCATGAGAGGTGTGGAGAGCGTTACCACGGTCATCAGTATCAATACGCTCATGAAAAGTGTGCGGCTTTCTATGCGTTTCTGAAACCACGAATAGATCTGCGTCATCAGGTATCCGCCCACGCCAGAGGCTATGTATGCCCATGGAAGCTGCTCACTGCCAAAGTATTTGATGAATTCTGAGTTGGCTGGTGTAAAGTAGAACGCACCGGCAAGTCCAAGAAAAAACGAATGCAGAAACAGCATCAGGAAGATAGGAATCTCCTGCTGTTTCAAATCGAAGTTTTTTACTAAGAAATGTGATAATGTTATCTTTTTCATGCCTTTTATCGTTCTTTTCTTGCGAACTTGCTTTTTTGACAGCAAGTAATATACCGAAATTGTTGCCGCGGGAAAAAAATATTTTTGCCCACAAAAATTTCACGTTCCAAAGATAGAAATTTTTATGTTACAAATTAAATTTTTAAAAATTAAATTACATTTTTTTTTGTTTTTAAGATATTTTAAATTTGCAGCTGATATCCAAAAGATATTTTTGAAAGATTATTAACACTATAATTCTATCTAAACAACGATGAAAATTTTCTGCATAGCAGCCAATTACCGCAAGCATGGCGAGGAGATTAATCTTCAGCCGGGCCAGAATCCGATATTTTTTCTGAAGCCCGAGACATCCCTCTTGCGCAATCATTACGATTTCTACATTCCCGATTTCTCCAGCCAGATAGAGTACGAGACCGAGGTTGTAATCAAGATTTCGAAAATGTGCAAGGCCGTCAGCTGCAAATTCGCCAACAGGTATTACGACGAGGTTACCGTGGGCCTGGACATCACCGCCCGCGATCTCCAGAACGAATACCGCGCCAAGGGCCTGCCGTGGTTTCTGAGCAAGGGTTTCGATTCGTCGGCGCCGCTCGGCGATTTTGTGTCAAAGAAGGAGTTTGCCTCGATATACGATCTCGATTTCGGCCTCAGGATCAATGGCCAGATGGCTCAGAGCGGAAACACTCAGGACATGATCTTCAGTTTCGACCAGATAGTATCGCACATATCGCAATACATAACCCTCAAGCAGGGCGACCTCATCTTTACAGGAACACCGGCAGGAGTGGGCCCGTTGAATATTGGCGACCATCTGCAGGCCGAGATCAACGGAAGGACTCTTTTGGAAATCAGAGTGAAATAACGCACCTTTGTATATATATTAAAGTTTTGGAACGCTTATTGCTTTTGTGATATATAATTTAAGATTATCATCACAAATATTCAATTATGAAGAGTTCTTTATTGTTTGCATTGTCGGTAATGGTACTGATGTGCGCCTGCGGTGCAAATAAAACTGATAAACAGAAAGTTGCGGAAACCGGCAACGTGTTCGGCGATGCCACACTCAGAAAAATCACAGAGCTGAGATGTCAGGAAAATTCGGCCGATCTCGTTTACTATTTCCGCAATCAGTCTCCTGCATATACCAAGTCTGCTGTAATGGCGCTGGCATCCATGCGCGACAGCATGACGGCCACTTCTGTAGCCAGCCTTCTGCGCGAAACCGATCCCGAAGTGCGCATGGCATCGCTGTTCGCTCTCGGACAGATAGGCCACATCAGCTCCGAAAAACCCCTCATGGAATTCTTCATGCACAGCTCCAATACCGAAATGAGGGCTTCCGCCATGGAGGCGCTCTCGCGTTGCGGCGGTCAGGAGACTGTAGCCCTGCTCGATACTCTTGATATTCCACATTCCGACATCGTAATGGTATCAGCTCACTGCCGCAGCATGGTATGGCTGGCCAGCAGACACTTCTATTCGCTGGGTTTCTCGCAGAAGGCCCTGGAATACCTCTCCGACAGCACCATTCACGAGAAGGCGCGCATGATAGCGGCCGAATATTTTGCCGTATGCCATGCCGACCTCACCAACTACACCGACGCGATAATCTCCGCATACCATTCCGCCACAATACCCGGCCTTCAGCTGAAACTCGTGGAAGCTCTCGCCAACTGCCACAACGAGAGAGCATTCGCCCTCGCCAAATCCATAGTGGAGGAGCACTCAGCTGATGCCCGTGTAATATGCGCGGCCATTGCATCGCTGCAGAGCTATCCATATTTCGACGCCAAGGAAGCCATAATAAGTGCCCTGCTTCAGGACGACGGCAATGTTTCCGTATCAGCTGCCAACTATCTCTGGCGCAAGGGAATAGAGGCCGATTCGTCGCTCTATCTCGACCTCTCGCGCAATGTATCGCACTGGCAGTCGAGAGCCAAGCTCCTGGCCACAGCCCTCAGATTCTGCCGAAACAAGCAGGAGGCCGCCAGCAGAATTCAGTCGGGTTTCAACGCTTCGCGGAATACTTTTGAGAAGGCCTCGCTTCTGCACGCCCTGTCATGCGATTTTGCCAACTTCGGATTTGTGGAGCAGTGCATAAGCGATTCGCCCGACGACTACATCCGTCTGGAAGGCGTTAAGACCCTGGTGGAGATGTACGAGATGCCCAATTTCAAGGCCAATGCGGCAAGGATTCATGTGGATTCGTCGTCGATGGTGGAGGATTTCTCCATCGCGCTCAAGAATATCGTAATCAACGGCAACACATCCATGATGGCACTCGCGGCATCGGCCATTGCGCGCCATCCCGAGATAGCCGAGCGCTACGGCAACACATATTTCCTTAACCAGGCAGCCGAGAAGTGCGAGCTTCCGCGCGAGATAGATACATACCTCGTATTGAAGGACGCCGTAAAGACTGTGGCCGGAGCCACTGTATCGCAGCCCGACGAGAATCTGCCCTACAATCCCGACTGGGCTTTCATTCAGACAATCCCGTCATCATGTTTTGTGGATGTGGAGACAGCTAAAGGCCATTTTTCCATCAAGCTCGATGTCTCGATAGCGCCGATGGCTGTGGCCGGTTTCGTAAGGCTGGTGGACGAGCATTATTTCGACAATTCGGCATTCGACCGCGATTCTTACGGCATGATATCCAATTACGGATCGTTCTCGGGATTCGATGAGAGCAAATCCATGATGATACCGTCGGAGCTGAATCCCGTGGGCGCCGATGAGGGCGTGGTTTCGCTCATCACCACTCCGCGCAATTATTCCAGCACTTCGCAGTGGTGTATTTCGCTGTCAGCTAATACCATATCAGATGGAGCCTACTCGTCGGTGGGCGTAGTGGTGGAAGGCATGGATGTGGTAAATTCTCTTGCCACAGGCGATGTAATCCTGAAAATGACCCGCCGCAGATAAATAACCTCAGTTAAACGAAAAGAGAAAAACGTCGCTTCGCTCAAAATTAATCAAAAATCTTTTTAAAATAGTTTTAAGGTTTTGCCCATGATTTCGGGCGATAATTTTAAAATGATTTTAATATAACGTGAGTTCGACGAAAATGTTTTCAGGACGCAGATGACACAGATTGCACTGATTTTCTCTGTTTTTTTTATGATATTAATGGATTTGTCCTTCGGACCGCAGATTTTTCTAGAATAAGAATCTGCGAACCGTTAGGTTAAAATCCATTTAAATCAAAAGAAACAGCGCAAATCTGATAAAT
>JAZQPB010000194.1:0-5070 GCA_045628165.1 Bacteroidales bacterium
TCTGTGCCGTATCGGCTTCCGACATGGGATTCATGCACCCGAGAACAAGCCAGATGGCACACGGAACCACTCTCGGAAACGC
The DNA here is from genome assembly GCA_045628165.1 of Bacteroidales bacterium. Classification (GTDB taxonomy): domain Bacteria; phylum Bacteroidota; class Bacteroidia; order Bacteroidales; family UBA3824; genus UBA3824. The sequence continues at coordinate 83 of JAZQPB010000194.1, forward strand.
CGACATATACATCTGCCTGAAGGAAGACGGCAAATGGGGAAAAATCATAAACCTGGGCCCCACCATCAACACGCCTTACGGAGAATTCTGCCCCGTGCTGGCCGCCGACATGAAAACACTGTATTTCTCGAGCAACGGACACTACGGACTGGGCGGCACCGACCTTTTCATGAGCAAGCGCCTTAGCGAGGACAGCTGGACCGAATGGAGCGAGCCCGTAAACCTGGGCCGTAACATCAACACCCCATACGACGACAACAACCTCTGTATAAGCACCGACGGCACAACGGCTTTCTACGTAAAGGACGACGACATATACACATTTCAGCTGCCTAACGAGATTAAGGCCGAGCCGGTAAGCATTGTGGAGGGCGTGGTGAAAAACAAGAAGGAGCAAGCCATACCAGCGCGTATCAGCTGGGAAGACCTATCGAACGGAAACCAGCTGGGAACTCTGGAAAACAACCCTATTTCGGGCGAATTTTTCATAACCCTGCCCCAGGGCAAAAACTACGGATACGTGATAGAATCCGACGGATATTTTCCTGTGAGCGGAAACGTAAACACATCAAACAACGCCGAGGCCATAAAGATAGGCAAGGAAATTATAATGCACACCGAGCGCGACATCATAGAATCGGGCGAGCCGATAGTATTGCAGAATATTTTCTTCGAGACAGGAAAATACGACCTCAAGAAGGAATCGCACAACGAGCTGAAACGCCTGGCCAGATTCCTGGAGGAAGACGAATCGGTAAAGATAGAGATATCGGGCCACACCGACAATGTGGGATCGCAGGAGAGCAACAAGAGGCTGTCGCAAAACAGAGCCAACGCCGTTAAGAAATATCTCGTAAGCCTCGGCATAGCCGAATCGAGAATACGCGCGGAGGGTTTTGGCCAGCTGAAACCAATAGAAACAAACTCCACCGCCGAGGGCCGCGCCAAGAACCGAAGAGTGGAATTCAAGGTGATTTCGGAATAATAAAAAAAAATGGGTGCATGGCAATTTTGACCATGCACCCATTTTTTTATTCAAATATCAGACGATCGTTCTGCACATGGCAGCTGATAACGGGTTTCTTGCCGATATTGCCGGCTATCAGCTCGGTGGCCAGCTTGTTGAGGAGCTCCTTCTGGATAACTCTCTTTACCGGACGGGCTCCGAACTCGGGATCGTAGCCAAGGTCGGCAATCCAGTTGAGGGCCTCATCGTCGAGCTCTATCTGGATGCCCTGCTCGGCAATGGCCTTGTTTACGCTGCGCATCTGGATCTTTACAACCTCGCCGATTTCCTCGCGGCTAAGTGGCGAGAAGATGATGGTCTCGTCGATACGGTTGAGGAACTCGGGGCGGATGGTGTTCTTCAGCATGTTGATAACCTGAGCACGGGTCTTGTCCATCACCTGGTCGTGGTTGCGCTCGTTTATCTGCTCCATGTTCTGACGGATAACGTCGCTTCCCATGTTAGATGTCATGATGATGATGGTGTTCTTGAAGTTGACCGTGCGGCCCTTGCTGTCGGTGAGTCGGCCGTCGTCAAGCACCTGAAGCAGTATGTTGAACACATCAGGATGAGCCTTCTCTATCTCATCGAGCAGGATTACGGAGTATGGTTTTCTCCTGACGGCCTCGGTGAGCTGACCGCCCTCGTCGTAGCCTACGTAGCCCGGAGGCGCTCCAATCAAACGTGTTACGGCAAACTTCTCCTGATACTCGCTCATATCGATGCGGACCATGAGATTCTCGTCGTCGAAGAGGAACTCGGCAAGAGCCTTGGCAAGCTCTGTCTTGCCGACTCCGGTGGTTCCGAGGAATATGAACGATCCGATAGGTTTCTTGTTGTCCTGAAGGCCGGCACGTGATCGGCGTACTGCGTCGGCGATTACTGAGATGGCCTCGTGCTGACCTACCACACGCTTGTGGAGTTCCTGCTCCAGGTTCAGGAGTTTCTCCTTCTGAGTCTGGAGAAGCTTGGTGAGCGGAATTCCGGTCTGCTTGCTCACGGTCTCGGCGATATCCTCGTAGCAGATCTCCTCCTTTATCATTGCGGATTCCTTCTGAGTGGATTCCAGCTGAGACTTCATCTCGTTGAACTTGTCCTCGGCCTGCGGAATGGTCTCGTATTTTAGTTTGGATGCAAGCTCATAGTTGCCGTCACGCTCGGCACGTGCCAGCTGCTGCTTGGAGTCCTCAATATCAGACTTCAGGGTCTGCATCTTCTGCACGATATCCTTCTCGCTCTGCCACTTGGCCATCAGCTGAGACTTCTCCTCGTTGAGTTCGGCGAGAATATTGGCGTTTTTCTGAATCTTGGCCTCATCGCCCTCGCGCTTGATGGCCTCGCGCTCTATCTCGTACTGACGGATCTTGCTGTTCACCTCGTCGAGAGGCTCTGGCACGGAGTTCATCTCTATCTTCAGCTTGGCCGCGCTCTCGTCGATCAGGTCGATAGCCTTGTCCGGGAGGAAACGGTCAGAGATATATCTGTTTGAGAGCTCCACGGCGGCTATGATAGCCTCGTCCTTGATACGGATTTTGTGGTGGTTCTCGTAGCGCTCCTTCAATCCACGCAGAATCGAGATCGCCTCCTCAACCGAAGGCTCGTCGATAACTACGGGCTGGAAACGGCGCACCAAAGCCTTGTCTTTCTCGAAATATTTCTGATACTCGTCCAATGTGGTTGCGCCCACGGCCTTGAGCTCGCCACGGGCAAGGGCTGGTTTCAGGATGTTGGCGGCATCCATTGCGCCGTCGGATTTTCCTGCGCCCACGAGTGTATGGATCTCATCAATGAAGAGGATTATCTCGCCGTCGGAATCCACAACCTCCTTTACCACGGCCTTCAATCTCTCCTCGAACTCGCCCTTGTATTTGGCACCGGCAATCAGCGCACCCATGTCGAGTGAGTATATTGTCTTGGTTTTCAGGTTCTCTGGCACCTGACCATTTATAATACGGTGCGCGATTCCCTCGGCGATGGCTGTCTTACCCACGCCCGGCTCGCCCACAAGAATAGGATTGTTCTTGCTGCGGCGACTCAGGATCTGGAGCACACGGCGGATCTCGTCGTCACGGCCGATTACCGGGTCGAGCTTGCCTTTCAGGGCCTGAGCATTCAGGTTGATGGCATATTTGGCGAGGCTCTGGTAACTGTCCTCGGCGCTCTGGCTCTTCACCTTGTCGCCGCCGCGGAGCTCGCTGATAGCCTTTGCGAGGTCGGCCTCGTTGAAACCCGAATCCTTCATCATGGCCGAAACGTCGTCGCCGGCGTTCAGCATAGCCTGATAGATATGCTCGATGGTAACGTAGGCATCGCCGTTTTTCTCGGCCATGGTCTGCGCCTCCAGCAGCACCTTCTGAGATGTGTTGCTCAGGAAAGGCTCGCCGCCCTGAACCTTGGTGTATCGTGAGCAGATGGCGTCCAGAGCCTTCTGGAAGGTCTGCTGATTGATGTTGAACTTGCGGAAAATGAAGTTGGCGATATTCTCGTCCTCCTTCATGATGGCTTGCAGGATATGGCCGGTCTCTATGGCCTGACATCCCGCGCGCTGGCTGATGGAAATGGCTTCCTGCACAGCCTTCTGGCATTTGATGGTAAACTTGTCGAAATTCATAGTCTCTTAAAGTTTTATGTTTGTGTTTTCAGCTAATGGGATTGCAAAGTGCTTGCCAAAGGGGAATATATGACAAACTGACAGCCACAGAGAATATCTCGCCATCAGCTACTGACAAAAAATACACAATGCGCAAAAAATGAGGGTAAATAATGTCAGTAAATGGAAAAATTGTTACCTTTGCGCCGTTTTTGGATTATAAAATAGATGATGAAAAATTTTTGGATTGTTGCAATAGTATGCGCCTTGGCATCGTGCGGCAGGCATGATACCACGCCATTAGCTGATACATACCAAGATACCACGCTATGGTATGGGGGCCTGAGCGATATAGACACCAGCCGGCCCGATGTTTTCTATGTACTGCCCACAAGCATCCGCGACTGGACCGACAGCCTGGGCATTGTGCACCACCATGCCGATGTGCGCGACCCCAAGCAGCGGAGGAGGATGGATGTGCAGTACAGGCTGGCGGAGGGGATTTTCGGGCAGGACGCCAATTTTTTCGCGCCTTACTACAGGCAGGTGTCCATGGATACCTGGACCACGGGCAGCGACACGATAAATGCACGCTTTCAGCTGGCCATGAGCGACATACGCGAGGCTTTCGGCTATTACATGGAGCATCTGAACCACGGCAGAAGGTTTTTCCTCGCGGGTTTCAGCCAGGGAGGAATGTGCGTGGCCGGCCTGCTCAGGGAGATGGGCAGTGCAGCTGATGGCAAACTAATTGCCGCCTACATCTGCGGATACAAGATTACCGCCCGCGACCTGGAAAATCATCCCGGAAAATTCAGGCCAGCGCAATCAGACAGCGACACGGGCGTGGTGATTGTGATAAACTCGGCCACAGACCCTTCGGCCATCTGCGATATAGTGACCGCAGGCAACCAGATGGCGATAAATCCCGCATCGTGGAGCAGGGACACTGTGCGCCATCAGCTGAACGACTCCCTGTACGCAAGGCTGGACACCGCGAGCAATGTGCTGATAATAAGCGGCATGGACGCACGCAACTATTACAGCGAGAAACTCGGAATGCTGTTTCCGGAGGGATGCCTGCATCTCTATGAGCTGGATATCTGGGGCGACGCGATAAGGGAGAATATGAAGGTGAGGGCTCAGAAAGTGATGAAATAATTTTTTTGTTTTCTCGAAAATTATCTTTATTTTTCAGACCTGAAAAAATTACTTAATCAATTACTGAATATGAAAAAGATAATTATATCAGCGTTTCTGCTGATGCAGTTTGGGCTGGCAACGGCCCAGAACGTGGAGACAAGCATGGCCGGAGGCAGCCTGAAGAGCGCCATAGAGGCCGCCGAGCAGAGCAAGGAGACTATCACCGAGGCTTACGGCCCTTACAAGTTC
>JAZQPB010000195.1:0-13711 GCA_045628165.1 Bacteroidales bacterium
CTGCTCCCACTCTGGAACACCGTTGAGTGCGCCGAGGGCAGAACCGCGGATGAATGGAGTGTCATCTTCAAACTCATACTGAGCGAGGAGGTCACGCATTTCCATCTCAACGAGCTCAAGCATTTCTTCGTCGTCAACCATATCACACTTGTTCATGAAAACAACGATCTTAGGAACGTTTACCTGACGAGCCAAAAGGATGTGCTCACGAGTCTGAGGCATAGGACCATCAGTAGCAGCACATACGAGGATAGCACCGTCCATCTGAGCAGCACCAGTAACCATGTTCTTTACGTAGTCGGCGGGACCTGGACAGTCAACGTGAGCGTAGTGACGGTTAGCAGTCTGATACTCTACGTGTGCAGTATTGATTGTGATACCACGCTCCTTCTCCTCAGGTGCGTTATCAATAGAATCGAAGCTTCTTACCTCTGAAAGACCCTTCTTTGCGAGTACTGTTGTGATAGCAGCAGTCAAAGTAGTCTTACCGTGGTCTACGTGACCAATAGTACCAATGTTTACGTGTGGTTTGGATCTATCGAAATTCTCTTTAGCCATAGTAAAAAAAGTTTATTAATTTATTAATTATTATTCTGTTTACAAGTCAAACAATTTGTGCACACAGAAATTTTCCGTATACACAAAAAAAATAGAGCCAACGATGAGAGTTGAACTCATGACCCCTTCCTTACCAAGGAAGTGCTCTACCACTGAGCTACGTCGGCAACTATTAGTTAAAATCTTGCTTTGAGCGGGAGACGAGTCTCGAACCCGCGACCTTCAGCTTGGAAGGCTGACGCTCTACCAATTGAGCTACTCCCGCAAGAGTTTGTGTGGGGAGTGATGGATTCGAACCACCGAAGGCTTAGCCAGCAGATTTACAGTCTGTCCCATTTGACCGCTCTGGAAACTCCCCGATTATTTTGCAAGTCCTCTGCGTATGTTTCAGAAGATTAAGAGCCGGCGGAGGGATTCGAACCCCCGACCCGCTGATTACAAATCAGCTGCTCTGGCCAACTGAGCTACGCCGGCAGTGCTTGCCTTTATGTATCAACTAAAGAACATTGCTGAAAAAAAGTGTCGTTGAACAAACACCCTTTGTTTTTTTCAACGACACAAAATTATGGACAATATTTCAATTCTCCAAATTTTTATGAAACTTTTTTTCAAAAATTATTTCTGTTTCTCCTTTCTCTTGAGCAACTGAACTCGCAAAGCCTCTATGGCTGTGTCAGTTGACTCCTCGAATGTTTTTGACTTTTTCTCTGCAAAAATGGAGCCTCCGGGAACCTCAATCTTCACCTTGGCCACCTTGCTATCGTAATTTACGCTCTGAGAACGCTCCAATGACAGGAATACCTGCACATCAAGTATATCATCGGCCACCTGTGCAAGCTTGCTTACCTTGTCCTGAATGAATTCCTCAAGTGCTGTGCTGGCATTAAAGTGTATTGCCTCAATCTTTACATTCATAATTGTTCCTCCTAAATTTAGTGTTAATAATATGTTTGTTATGTTTGTTGTTTCAGGCCCGCGGATGGGCCTTCTTGTATATTCCGTTCAGCTTCTCATACGATGTATGAGTGTATATCTGCGTGGCGGAGAGGTTGGCGTGGCCAAGCAGCTCCTTTATCGCATTCAGCGGCGCATCGTTGTTGAGCATCGTGGTGGCGAAACTGTGCCTCAGAGTGTGAGGCCCCGTCCGGGTGATCCCGCGCGTGCCCTCCAGATACCGGTGTACAATCCTATATACGAGTTTGGGATACATTTTGTTTCCTTTTTTGGTAAGAAAAATAAAATTTTCCCTTCCGCCCGTCTTCAAAGCCGCCAGACGCCTGCATAGGTCACCGCCAATGGGCACCACGCGTGTCTTGCCGCCCTTGCCGTGCACCGTAATCTGCATCAGGCTCTCATCCACATCCATGCAGCGGAGATTTATGAGCTCGGTCTCACGGATTCCGGTATCATAGAAAAGCTCGATGATCAGCCGGTTGCGCTCGCCGTCCTTGTCCTTGGCAAAAAGCTCGTCGTCGTCCAGCATCTCCACCATCTGCTCCTGCGGCACAAACTCGGGAAGATGCCTCGGCTTCTTGAGGTTGCGCATAGTCTGCACCGGGCTCGATTCTATCGCCCCCATCCTCAGCAGCCACTTGTAGAAACCCCTCAGTGACGAAATCTTCCTGTTGATGCTCACCGGGCTCTGGCCCTGCATCTTGAGCGCCATGGTCCACTGCCTCACATCCTTCTGCCCCGCCAGGCTGAGCTCAGCGCAGCCGGTCTCGGCCTCCAGATATCTGGCAAACTCGCCAAGGTCGGTAAGATAAGCCTTCACCGTATGAGGGCTGTAGCGCCGCTCGTACCTCAGATACTCCTCGAACTTCTCGGTCTCGTTTTCCATTTCGTCAATCAGTTACAAAATCCATCATCAAGAGAATCAGCCATTTAGCCAAATGCCGCAATCTCTTTTTTGCTGTTATCTAATATACGCAAATATTTTTGAAAACGCCAAACAAAAATCAAATTTTTTCAGCAAAAAAATCCCGGTCCGCACATATACTCCTGATTATCAGCCGAAGGGGCCTGCATTTTTTTGCATATCAGCTGATGGCAAGATATATGTTATGCATATCAGCTGATGGCAAAACATATATTATGCTATCAGCTGATGGCAAGATATATGGTTTGCCATCAGCTGAAAAACACACTATATATAAGGTGTGGCGGCACGGCAAATGGGACAAAAAGAAAATAAAAAACAAAACTAAAGGTGGTTTTCTCATTTTTTATATTATTTTTGTATCCTAATCACAATAAACACTTATATCCAATCATTAAAAACAAGAAGATGAAAAGAACATTCCTATTGGGAGCCGCACTCGCGCTCTCGATGTCTGCCATGGCGCAGACCGAAATCAAGACCGACGGACAGGCCGGATACACAATCCCTGCCGAGATCTACGGACAATTTGCCGAGCATCTGGGACGATGCATTTACGACGGCATCTGGGTGGGCAAGGACAGCAAGATCCCGAACACCGACGGATACCGCACCGACGTTTTCAACGCCCTTAAGGACCTCCAGATTCCCGTGCTGAGATGGCCGGGCGGATGTTTTGCCGACACATACCACTGGCGCGACGGAGTGGGTCCCGCAGCACAGCGCCCGAGGATAAAGAACGTATTCTGGGGCGGCACCATGGAGGACAACTCTTTCGGCACCGACGAGTTTTTCACTCTCTGCGAGCGCCTGGGATGCAAGACCTACCTCTCGGTAAACGTGGGCTCCGGCACAGTGAAGGACATGAACGACTGGCTGGAATACATAACCGGCACCGAGGACTGTCCTAATGTGAACCTCCGCAAGCAGAACGGCCGCGAGAAGCCTTACAAGATCGACTACATGGGTATAGGCAACGAGAGCTGGGGATGCGGCGGAAATATGCGTCCCGAATTCTACGCCGACCTCTACCGACAGTACTCTGGATACGCCCACCTGTACAGCAACAACACAAAGCCTGTACGCGTGGCATCAGGCTCCAACGATTTCGACTACAACTGGACCAAGGTGCTGATGGAGCGCTGCCACTTCAACATGGAGCATATCTCGCTCCACTACTACGTACTCCCAATACGCGACTGGAACAACTCCAAGGGACCTGACCGCGGTTTCCAGGAAGACCAGTATTTCTCGGTAATCCGCGACGGATACAAGATGGACGAGCTGATAAAGGGCCACGTGAAGGTAATAGAGAGCATCAACAAGAACGTGAAGCTCGATGTGGACGAGTGGGGAATCTGGACCGACCAGGAGCCGGGCTCGATACCAGGCCACCTCTATCAGCAGAACACCATGAGAGATGCGTTATTAGCTTCCACCACTTTCGATATATTCCACAAGTATGCCGACAAGCTCGGAATGTGCAACATAGCCCAGGTAGTAAACGTATTGCAGTCGATGATACTCACCAAGGACGACAAGATGATTCTGACTCCTACCTACCACGTATTCAAGATGTACGCCGTTCACCAGAACGCGCAGTACGTGCCAGTGGAGCTCGATTCGCCTAAATACACCTTCAACGGCGAGAGCATCAACGCCATAAGCGCCACCATGAGCAAGAAGGACGGTGCATATCACCTCTCGGTATCCAACGTGGACGCCAACAAGGCCAACACCGTAACCATCGACCTCAACAAGCTGGGCGCCAAGGCCGTAGCCAAGGCAGAGATCCTCACTTCCAAGAACTTCAACGACTACAACTCGTTTGATAATCCCGACGTAGTGAAGACCACAGCCTTCAGCGGCGCAACAGTAAAGAAGGGCATCCTGACCATCAACCTGCCAAAGGCCAGCGTGGTGACACTGGAGCTGAAGTAAAAGTAATTACGAATTACGAAATCCGAATTACGAATTACGAATTCGCAATTGATGCAAAATAATAAAACCGAACTGCCAATTTCAATATTGACAGTTCGGTTTTTCTATTAGTGGAGCAATTCGGATTTCGTAATTCGTAATTATCAAAGATTACTTTGCGAAAGTGAGCTCGTCGATAATTCTCTGGCATCCGGCAAACTTATCTATGATGAAGAGCACGTAGCGGATATCGACATTGATGCAGCGCTGTACATCGTCGCGGAAAATCCAGTCGCCGCACATAGCCTCAGAGTTGCCGTCGAATGCGAGACCTATCAGGTTGCCGTAGGCATCGAGCACTGGCGAGCCGGAATTGCCGCCGGTGATGTCGTTGTTGGTGAGGAAACAAGTGTGGAGAGTGCCGTCCTTGTCGGCATAGCGGCCAAAGTCCTTCTTCTGGAGCAGGTCGTGGAGCTTGGCTGGCACATCAAACTCATAGTCGCCCGGCTTCTCCTTCTGGAGCACGCCCTCGGAAGTGGTGAAGAACTTGAAGGTCTTGCCGTCGCGGCCGTCTACAGCAGGAGCAGGATTGTTAGAGTCCCAGGCAGGATCCTCGTAAGAGCATACATTGCCGTATGTGAGGCGCTCGGTGAAGTTGGCATCAGGATAGAGATTCTTGCCGGCATTCATCTCGTTGATGCCCTTGCAGTATACACGGCGTGCAGCTGATAACGTATTGCTGTTGGCCTTGTTCTGCTCGCGGAGCTGGAAATATATTGTAAGCACGCCTCTCATGGCATCCACCGCGGGATCCGATACGAGAGCGGCTTTGCTTGGATTCTCGATAAAGCTGTCGAAACCTTCCTGGGTGGCAAACATAGTCTCAAAGAGATTGTCTACAATCTCCTGAGGCTCCTTGCCTTTCATGAACTCGGGATAATACTCCTGGTCCACATCCTCCATGTAGAGTTTCACCATGGCGAGCGATGCCTTGTAGTCGGTGCTCTTGCTGTAGTCCTTGTAGAAAGTGTGCATCTCCTTCACGAAATCCTCCTTGGTCTTGTCATCAGGCTGAAGGATATATGCGAAGATATTGTAGGCGTGCATTATCAGCTCCATGCCCTGAAGCATGCACTCCGAGAGGTAGAGATAATTCTTGTCGTTTTCGCGGCTGTCGGCGCAGGCCTTGGCTATGGATGGAAGAGCGTCCTCGAATTCGGAAGAGCGTCCCTTGGCCTTGTACCACTTGGCAAAATCGTCCTCGATGCCCTGCTTTACGCCCACGATATTGAGGGCTCTGAGCGACTTGTTGGATTCGATGGCGTTTTTCCAGTAGTTGCTTGAGTGTGCATACTTGCTGGCGTACTTGATGTGGATCTCCTGCGAGGCCTCCATGTCGGCGTGGAGCACATCCTGACGTATTCCGCGGATCTTGGCGCGGTAGCCGTTGGTGAGGATGTCGTTCTCTATCTCATAGCTTGTGGAGTAGCGCTGTGTGGTACCGGGGAAACCCATCACCATTGCGAAATCGCCTTCCTTGTAGCCGTTGGCGTTTATCTTGAGGAAACGCTTGGGAGTCATAGGAACATTGTCGCTGGAATATTCGGCAGGATTGCCGTTCTTATCGGTGTATACGCGGAATACCGAGAAGTCGCAGGTGTGGCGCGGCCACATCCAGTTGTCGGTATCGCCGCCAAACTTGCCGATAGCATCCTGAGGAGTGCCTACCATGCGCACGTCGTTGTACTTGAGGTAAGCCATCATATAATAAGCGTTGCCCTCGAAGAAAGGCTTGATCTCGATGGTGTAGAACTTGTCTTCGGGATACAGCTTCTGGAACTTGGCCTCAAGGTCGTTGATGTTGGCCTCTATCAGCTCCTGGCGCTTCTGCTCGGCCATGTTGCTGGTGATACCCTTGTTTACATCAGCTGTTACATCCTTGATATCCTGGAGAATGCTGATGTAGAGTCCCGGGGTAGGAATCTCGTCCTCGAGTCTGTAAGCCCAGAATCCGTCCTTAATATAGTCGTGGTCGGTAGAGCTGTGCTGCTGGATGGCGGTGTATCCGCAGTGGTGGTTGGTGAAGATAAGGCCCTGGTTGGAAACTATCTCGCCGGTGCAGTATCCACCGAATACCACGATGGCGTCCTTGAGCGAGGCCTTCTTTACATTGTAGACATCCTGGGCCTTCAGGCGGAATCCCTGGGCCTTCATCTGCTTGTAGTTTTTGCCGATAAGATTGAGGAGCCACATGCCCTCGTCGGCTCTGGCTGCTGATAGCGACATTGCTATCACAAGCAGCGTTGCGATAAAACTTTTGAACTTCATTTTTGTTTTATATTAATCAATAGACATTCGATTGTTGGTATCGTTGATATCAGGTATCCATTCGGAATTGAGGCGAGCGCCACGTGCGTCTTTGCCGAGCTCTATTACAACCTCCCTGACACCGCCGCTCCATACAAGGGCGTTGCGCTTAATGATTTCCTCCTGTCCGTCGGCATACATCACGCGCAGCTCTATGGGCAGCATCATGTTGCCCTCGTTGCGCACCACAATCCTGCGCGGTTCCATGGAGCTGATGCCGAGATCGGGTATGCCCTGTATAAAGAACCATGAGTGTATCACCTCGCTAAGGTCGATGCCGGATATGTGATTGCACATATTGAAGAAATCGTATGGATGCGGATGCTTGCCGGCCCATGCCGAGGTAAACTCGTGGAGTATCCTGGTCATCATATCAGCTCCCACAATATCCTCTATAACGGTGTATGCCAGCTGAGGCTTGTAATATGAGTTTACGGTGAAAACCCAGAGGTCGGTCATGGAGAACGACGGAGTCATGATGGGCACATTCTCGTCGGTGCCGGCGGTGTAGCCCACGTATCTCCTGGCAGATGTTATCACATTCTTGCTCTTGAAGTTGCGGTTCTGGAAATACTGCGGAACATACTCTGTAAGTCCCTCGTCCATAAAACCGAACCTGTTCTGATACATGCCCGTGATAAATGGGAAATACGAGTGTGTGACCTCGTGGGAAGTGGTGAAAAAGTCGGAATCGTAGTTGCGGTCGTAGTCCTCGTTTATCATCATGGGGAACTCCATGCCGCCGCTGCCCTCAAAAATAGTCATGTGTGAATACGGATAGATATATCCCGGACGCTCGGTGCTGAGAAAACGGAGTGTCTTGCGGGTCATGTCGATGCATTTTTCGAAACCATCGCTGCTGTATACGGCGGCGGTTACGGTGCGTGGCTTGCCGGGACAGAGGGCAATGCCGGATGCGGCCCAGCTCATGCTGTTGCTGCAGGCAAACACAAAATCGGGAACGCTGTCGGCCTTGAAATGCCATGTGTTTGTCTGGCTCTTGAGCGCCTTGCCTATATAATTGCCGTATACCACCGGGGTAATAGCATCTGATGCGATGGCCTTGTTGTAGTTGCTGACCACGGGTGCCGTATATATGTCCTTCATATTCTGGAGGTTGCCGGTGGCCCAGCACATCATGCCGTGGCCCAGGGTTAGCCGCACGTCGTAGTTGGCAAACTCAAAGGCGAATTCCTCGTTGCCGGTGTGGTCCACCATGTCCCAGCCGTAGATGTCGTCGTATACTGCTATCTGCGGATACCAGTACGGCACAAACCACGAATAGTCGGCGTATTTTCCGCCGCGGTGATGAGTAACGGCTGCTATCTTGTTGTGCCACTTCACCCTGATGGTAACCACATCGCCGGAGCTGATACGCGAATTTAGCATCACCTTGGCCTTGGTGAGGTTTTCCTCCACCTTGAGAGGAATCTCGGTGCCGCCATCCACCATAGATACGCTCTCTATCACCACTCCCTCGTCGGTAATGTCGTCGGGGGCGCACTCGCGGGTGCGGGACACACCTTTTTTATATATATTGCGGTAGAGATTCAGTACTATAAAGCTTGTACGCGATTCGGGAGTGTTGAAATGGAATGTTATCTCCTCCTCGCCGTCCAGCATCTGCGTATCGGGCTCAAACGACGCCTGTATCTTATACTCGGCAAAATTGTTGCGGTATTTGCCGCCGGGATATCCGGTATTGGAGCGTGTGCCCAGAGTAAGTCCCTTGTTAAAATCCTTGCTATAAGGAATTTGCGCCATCAGCTGCATGCCACACATACACACAAACAGCAGTGATAATATAGTCCGTATTCTCATAATGGATATGGTTTTGTAAATTAGCGACAAAGTTAAACATTTAAGACCGTTATTTTTATTATATTTGCAGAAATTTTTTATAAAAAATGTTATCAGCTGATAAAATGACAAACAAAATATCCATGATAATGCAGGGCGGCGCCGACCCACGCACCAAGGAGATAGCGGCCAAGGCTGTGAGCGGACAGCGCATAAGCGACGAGGAGGCCCTGCATCTGTACAACAACGCCGACCTTGGACTGCTCGGCATGATAGCCTTCGGTATCAAGAAAGAGAAAACGGGCCTCAAGGTTTTCTACAACAGGAACTTCCACATAGAGCCCACCAACGTATGCGTAAACAACTGCCGGTTCTGCAGCTACAAGAAGCCCCAGGGCGACCCTCAGGCGTGGGAGCTGAGCATGGACGAGATTCTGCACAAGGTGGCCGCATACCGAGGCAGCCGCGCCACAGAGGTGCACATAGTGGGCGGAGTGCATCCCGACAGGGACATAGAGTATTACTGCAGCCTGATGCGCGGGGTAAAGAAAATAATGCCCGGAATAGTGGTGAAAGCCTTTACGGCCGTGGAGATAGAATACATGATAAACAAGGCCGGGCTATCTCTGGAGGAAGGCCTCATGCAGCTGAAGGCAAACGGTCTGGAGGCCATTCCCGGCGGCGGCGCGGAGATTTTTGACGAGCGGCTGAGGGCTGAGATCTGTCCCGAGAAAACCAAGTCGCAAACATGGCTCGATATCCACCGCACCGCCCACAGGCTCGGCATAGAGACCAATGCCACAATGCTTTACGGTCACAAGGAAAACTACGCACAGCGCATAGACCACATGAGCCGTCTGCGCGCGCTTCAGGACGAGACCAACGGATTCTCGGCCTTTATCCCACTGAAGTACCGCAACGAGAACAATCAGATGAGCGCCCTGGGCGAGGTGCCGCTGAGCGAGGACCTCAGAAACTACGCCATGGCCAGGATTTACCTCGACAACTTCCCTCATGTGAAGGCTTACTGGGTGATGTCGGGACTGGAGACCACAAAGCTGGCCCTCCAATACGGCGCCGACGATATAGACGGCACCGTGAACGATTCCACCAAAATCTACTCCATGGCCGGTGTATCAGGCAAGGCCGCCATGACAGTGGAGCAGATACGCGAGGTGATAGAGAGCGCCGGACTTACGCCTGTGGAAAGGGACACTTTCTATAATGAGATTGGAGAATAAAGTGGAAAGTGGAAAGTGGAAAGTAGAAAGATTAGAGTTTAGAGATAAAAAAAACGCGCACCGCTGGGCAAGCATGGAGACTCCATAATTGCCCGGCGGCACGCGGTTTTCACGGCTGCCCTGCGATTGAGGTATTAGTCGTTTTCCTCGAGGGTGAAGATGTCCTCGAGCCTTACCTTGAAGAATCTTGCAATCTTGAGAGCGAGAACGGTGTTTGGGATAAACTTGCCAGTCTCTATGGCGTGGATAGTCTGTCTTGAGACATCGACTCTCTCGGCCAACTCGGCCTGAGTGATTTTCTTCTTGGCACGCTCTACTCTAATAGTGTTTTCCATATTATTTGATGAATTAGTTAGTTTTTTATATAAATTTTATTTCTGATTTTTACAATAACAATATCTGTACCAAAATTCAAGCAAAATTGCTAAGAATTATATTATCGTGGTAAAAATTTCGATTAATGCGACATTATTGCCATATTTCTTCAATTATTGCCCCGATTTGGGTGAAGTTGCTGATGGTGTATCTCTCGTCCTGAAGGATAGAATCCTCCGAAAGCCTTGCTACAAAGTGGATTCCAGTGGCCCTGGCGGCGTCGCGGTCGGTGGTGGCATCGCCCACGAAGAGGGCATCGGCTCTGCTGATGGAGTATTTCTGGAGCATGGAGCTGATATGCTGGTCCTTGGTATCGGGCGATCCGAATACGGCGGTGAAATATCCATCGAGGCCCTTGGCGGATACAATGCGGCGCATCTCGTCCTGTGGCGTGCCCGACGATACAAATATCAGCGCCCTGCCCTGCCACTGCCTCAGAAACTGCTCCACTCCAATGGTGAGGGGCGCCTTCACCACCTCCTGCTCCACCCAGGCCGTAAACCTCTCGCTCATCATCCTGTGCTCATCGGGAGTAATCTCGCGGTGCAGCAGCATGCGGTGCAGTATCGGGAACAGCTTTACCCTCGACACGCCGCCGTGAAGCAGGTGATAATCAAGCGCCTGCTGTGCTATATCGGCGCCAAACTCTATATATGAATTGTAATACGCGACGTTCTTTATCTGGCAGCTCTCGCATATCACTCCGTCAAAATCCAAAAATATTGCCTTATTATGTGTCATAACCTTTACTTTTTTCCAGTGCAAAGATACAAATAAATAAATCATACAACCAAAACTTTTAACGTAGATTTTTTTAATTTTTTGTTAAATATCCCAATTATTTATTAACTTTGCATTCTGTTATACAATACAACAAAACGCTAATTTGCTAAATATTAATATGAAAGAGAAACTTAAGGGACTGATTCCCCACATAATTGCAGTAATTGCTTTTATACTAATAAGTGTAATCTATTTTCACCCGGTATTGCAGGGTGAGGAACTTAGACAGTACGACAACATCCAGGCCGCCGGCATGAGCCACGAGATTACCCAGTTTGAGCAGCAGACTGGCGAGTATTCGGCATGGACCAACTCGATGTTTGGCGGTATGCCGTCTTACCAGATCAAGGCTCCAGAGTCGTTCAACATCCATCTGATGCTCCAGAGATTCCTTCATCTGTTTTTGCCATACAGCACCATGGCCATCTTCTTTGTGTATCTGCTGGGATTCTATCTGCTGCTCACCAGCCTCAAGTTCAGGCAGGGCATATCGATAGTGGGCGCGCTGGCATTCGCCTTCAGCAGCTACAATATCATAATCATAGCCGCCGGCCACATCACCAAGTGCTACGCCATAGCCTACATGGCTCCCGTACTGGCCGGTATCATCCACTGCTACAACAAGGAGTACATCAAGGGATTCTTCCTGACCGCATTTGCGCTCGGCATCGAGATCGCGTGCAACCACCCTCAGATTGTATACTATCTGGGCATCCTCTGCGGAGTGTTCTTTGTATGGAAGGCAGTGTGCGCCTATCTGGAATCCAAGAAGGAGAAGGAGCCAGCTGATGGCGATACAGCCTGGAAATCATTCGGCAAGGCTACCGCGGTAGTGGCCATAGCAGGCGTATTCGCTATCCTGCCTAATATCACAAACCTCTGGACCACATGGGAATACGGCAAGTATTCTACCCGCAGCCAGAGCGAGCTGTCCAGCAGACAGGAGTCATCGGGACTCGACAAGAATTACGCCATGGCCTGGAGCTACGGCAAGATGGAGAGCCTCAACCTGCTGATACCAAACTTCAGAGGCGGCGCCAGCCAGTACATAGGCAACGACGCCGACGCCATGAAGGCCGTAAAGGACAACACATACGCACAGAGCGTGGCCAGAACCAGCCAGTACTGGGGCGATCAGCCCGGCACTTCGGGTCCTGTATACCTGGGCGCCATCGTGGTATTCCTCTTTGTATTGGGATTGTTCATAGTAAAGAGCAATGCCAAATGGTGGCTTCTGGCAGGCACGGCAGTATCCATAATAATGTCGTGGGGCAACAACTGCAACCTCATCACCGACCTGCTGTTCGACTATTTCCCACTCTACAACAAGTTCAGATCGGTATCCATGGCCCTGGTAATAGCACAGGTATGTGTGCCATTCCTCGCCATGATGGCACTGAAGGAGATAACAGACAATGCCGACCTCCTGAAGACCAAGAAAAAAGAGCTTTACATATCACTCGGCATTACAGCGGGTCTCTGTCTGATATTCTGGCTGATACCATCGCTGGCAGGATCGTTCCTATCAAGCGAGGAATCTGCAACATTTGCCGAGATCATTAAGGAACAGCCCAACGTGGCCGGACAGTATCAGGCTTTCAGCGATAACATCGTATACGCACGCAAGGCTCTGTTCTGCAGCGACGCGTTGCGCTCGGCCATCTTCATCCTGCTGGCCGGTCTGGTATTATTCCTCTACAGCAACAAGACATTCAAGACCAGAGGTCTCGTATTGGCACTTGGCGCGCTCATCACCATCGACCTCTGGGCCGTTGACGTGAGATACCTCGGCACCGACGATTTCCGTCCAGAGAACAACTCGGCATCGGTATTCCGCCCATCGGCAGCCGATCAGTTCATCATCAAGGACACCGACCCCGACTTCCGCGTGTTTAACCTCACCACAGATGCATTCAACGAGGCACAGACCTCATACTATCACAAGAGCATCGGCGGATACCACGGAGCCAAGATGCGCCGCTATCAGGAGTTCATAAGCGCTCTGCTGAACCCATCGATAGAAATAGCCATGGATGCTGCCAAGAAGTCTCCAGAGAAACTCAGCGAGATAATGACCAACATCCCAATGCTGAATATGCTGAACTGCAAGTACATAATAGCTAATAGAGAGCAGTTCCCAATCATCAATATGAACACATACGGCAATGCATGGTTCGTAAACAAGTACGACGCAGTAGAGACCGCCGACCAGGAGCTTGTATCGCTCAGACGTCAGGATCCACGACAGACCGCCGTCATCAACAAGAATATCTACAGCGGCTATATGAATCAGCTGCCTAAAGACCAGATAGTGGCCGAGGACTCCAGCGCTATCGTGCTCAACGAATACAAGCCAAACTACCTGAGCTACAGCGCCGATGCCAAGCGCGACCGTCTGGCTGTATTCTCCGAGATCTACTATCCTAAGGGATGGCAGGCATACATCGACGGCAAGGCTGTGGATCACATCTGCGCCAACTACATACTCCGCGCCCTCGTGGTTCCTGCAGGTCAGCACAAGATTGAGTTCAAATTTGATCCTACATCGGTTCGCGTAGGCAAGATTATTGCGGCATTAGCTTCTATACTCCTGATACTGGGACTGATAGCATACCTCTACAAGGTGCACTGTCTCGACAAGAAGAAAAATTAATAATTACGAAATCCGAATTACGAATTACGAATTCGGATTTCGTTGTATAAATTCGTAATTCGTAATTCATAATTCGTAATTAAACAAATATGGGACTTCAATGTGGTATAGTAGGACTGCCTAACGTGGGCAAGT
>JAZQPB010000196.1:0-19948 GCA_045628165.1 Bacteroidales bacterium
GTATCGTGCACGACGAGTCCGCCACCGGCAAGACCGTCTACATCGAACCCGCCGAAGTGGTGGAGGCCAACAACCGTATTCGCGAGTTGGAGGCAGAGGAACGCAGGGAGATCATACGCATCCTGCAAGAGTTCACTGACAAGATCAGACAGAACACACCCGAGCTTCTTCGCGCCTTTGTCTTCCTGGCCGACATCGAATTTGTACGTGCCAAGGCCTTACTGGCCACCCAGATCAACGGCATCACGCCACAGGTGGGCAGCAAGCCCCTCATCGATTGGGCTAATGCCGTCCATCCCTTGTTGGCACTCAACCTCAAAGCCAGCGGACGGAAGGTAGTGCCACTCGACATCACACTGAACCGCCAGCAGCGCATCCTCATCATCAGCGGTCCTAATGCCGGTGGCAAGAGTGTGTGTCTAAAAACGGTGGGGTTGCTGCAATACATGCTACAATGTGGACTGCCTGTACCCCTTGGAGAGAATTCCAAGACGGGCATCTTCCAAAGCATTTTTATCGACATAGGCGACGAGCAGAGCATCGAAAACGACCTCTCGACATACTCAAGCCATCTGAGCAACATGAAGCAGTTTCTCGACAATGCCGGCGAAAGGTCGCTGATACTCATTGACGAGTTCGGCACCGGCACCGAGCCCATACTTGGCGGAGCCATAGCCGAGGCAATACTCGACACGCTCAACCGCAGAAAGGTGAAGGGAGTAATAACCACCCACTACACCAATCTGAAAAACTACGCCACAGTAACCGACGGACTCATCAACGGCGCCATGATGTACGACAATACCAACATGAAGCCGCTCTTCATGCTCGAGACAGGCAAGATAGGCAACTCGTTCGCATTCGAGATGGCAAGCAAGATAGGCATCAGCCCTCAGCTGCTCAAGATGGCCGAAGAGATAGCCGGACGCGAGCACATAGACTACGAGCGCCGGATGCAGGAACTCGAGGAAGACAAGCGGAAGCTAACCATAGCCCTGGCCAACGCCACCAACCGCGAGAAAACACTATCCACCCAGGAAGAGAAATACCGCACCGAAACCGAATACACAATAGCCGAGCGCAAAAACATCCTAAAGGCATACAAAACCAAATTCGAGGAGATACTCAAGGAATCCAACAGGATGATAGAGCGCACCGTGCTCGAGATAAAAAACGCACAGGCCGAGAAAACCCAGACCCGCGACATCCGCCGCAAGCTCGAGGAATTCAAGGAAGAAGCCATGGAGCAGTTCACCGAAGAGGACAAGAGAATAGACGAGATAATGGAGCGCCTGCGCCGCAAGCAGCAGGAAAAAGCCGAGCGCCGCGCCAAGAAACGCGAGGAGAAGGAAGAGGCCAAAGCCAGAATAATACCGCCCAAGGAGAAACCGCTGAAACCCGGCGACAAGGTAACCATAGACGACAGCACCACACAGGTGGCCATCATCGACATCAAGGACGGCAAGGCACTCCTTCAGATGGGCCTCATGCAGACATTCGTGGATATCAAGAGGCTGAAGAGAGCGGGTCAGGCAGCTAATGGCGAGAGCAACGGAAACCAGCCCAAGCAGGTAGTAAGCGTAAACTTCCAGACCGAGAAAAAGAGCGGAGGATTCCTCTACGGACTCGATGTGCGCGGTCTGAGAGGCGACGAGGCGCTATCACGAGTAGCCAAATACATCGACGAGGCGCTCACCACCGGCCACCGCGAAATCAAAATCCTGCACGGCACAGGCACCGGCGCGCTCAAATCCATGATAAGGGATTATCTGCGCACCCAGCCGATAGTAAAACGGAGCTACGACGAGAAAGTGGAGCTTGGCGGCGCAGGCATCACCGTAGTGGAGCTCGACTACTAAAACCCAACATCCAAAAATGAGGAGCCAGATAGATAAACTATATCAGCTGCAAATAGAGCAGAGCGAGAGATTCAGCAACGCATTCGCAAGCCTCGCGCAGAGCCAGACCAGAAAGATACAATACAACGGATTCAGCTACACACTACAGCTTAATCCATCCCGGATAAAATCCTCCACAGCCAACATCAGCCGACCGCTGAGCGAGGAAAACTGTTTTCTCTGCAAGCCCAACATGCCGGCCGAGCAGATAAAACAGGACTGGGACGGCGAATTCTTCATAAGCGTAAACCCATTCCCGATACTCCGGCGGCACCTCACGATAATAAGCCACACCCACCGCCCGCAGACCATCCACGGCCACACAATGCGCCTGCTGAGGCTGGCCGAATACATGGAGGAAGGATACACCGTATTCTACAACAGCCCCAGATCCGGAGCATCGGCGCCATTCCACTGCCATTTTCAGGCCGGGCTCACGGAAGACCTCCCGTCGTTCTGCGAGGCAGAGCAGCTGATGGCAAAATATACCACAGCCCAATACGGCGACACATACATCATACAGGAGCCCACAAGAGGCATAATATTGATAGAAAACTCCAACATATCAGCTGCCGAAAGCCGGCTGAGGGAAGTACTGGAGCAGATAAGCCTGATATACAGAAGCCCCGAGCCTGAAGCCAACATAGGAGCCACCATCCACAAAGGCAAATACCGCATAATGATATTCCCGAGAGAGAAACACCGCCCCACGGAATACAGCTACGAAGACGACCGCAGAATACTAATATCGCCCGGATTCGCCGACATGGCCGGCCTTATTCCATGCGTGCTCACCCGAAACTATGAGGAGCTGTCAGCTGACAGCATCAAGAGCATAATGAATCAGGTAAGCATACCAGCAGAAAAACTTATAAAAATAAAAATGAAGTAAACTCAGATAAAAAAAAATACAATATATTTGATAAAAAATAAAGATAGTTTGGTATATTAAAAATAAATATCTACTTTTGTAAAAGTTTAAAATTTGAACCATATACCAAACATGAAAAATATCGACCCAGAAGAACTTCTCAAAGAGCTGAAAACCTCCAAGGAATACATCGACAAGCTGATAGAGGGCATCAATCCCGTAAACGGCAAATCGATAAGTCCCAAGGAAGTAATCTATGAGTACAAAGTGGCACGTCAGTTCGAGTTTCTATCTGACTACCTACAGGACGAGATACGCAAAAGCGAGACCGGCGACATGCTGAAACTGCGCGGCAAGGCCGACGATGCACTTGATGAGTATGATATTTCGACCAAGGACTCGCAGAGATTCCAATACTCCGAAGAGCCCATCACCATGGCAGAAATCTGCAACAGGCTGAACGCGCTGCGCACATCATCGCACATGCGCAAGCTCAAGGGAATAAGCGCCATAGAAGTGCTTACGAGCTACGGATACATACAGCGCGAGCGCCGCAAGGTAATCCCCACCGAAGACGGCATCAGCATCGGAGTGCAGATCAAGGATTTCACATCCAACGGCAACATCATGACCAAGGTGGTATACGGCATGGAGGCCCAGAGATTCATAGTGGACCATCTGCGCGAGGTGATGGAAATAAACAAGACCAAGAGATTCTAACAACCGGATAGAAACACAAAAGCGGACCTGTCATTTCGGCAAGTCCGCTTTTGTTGTATATCAGTTGGTCTGATAAATCATGTAAGGTTCGGTACGGTAAAACAGCGAAGACGACAAATAATAAGGCCTTCCGTAAAATTCCCAGTAACCGTTTTTGATGGCAAACACATTGCCCTCTATCCAAGGAGTGTAATTGCTGGAAGTAGACAATCCAAGCGAGATATTATAACCAAAAGCCTTGTTGGAATTTCTGTTGTTGAAACCCCACTTGGTAAGTGCCTCTCCCATACCGAGCATCAATCTGTAATAATCAGACTCTACAACAGCGTTCAGCGTAAGAATACTGTGCACAGTCCCCTTGTAGTTTACAAACATATACTGCGGGGAAAGCGCCACATTAATCTCCGGTTTCTCGGCCTTGATATTGAAGAGACCAACATTAACCTCCACGCCGTAATTGAAGCCTGAGTAGAAAGTCCATCCAATCTTGATCCTGGGCGACAGATACACACGAGTATGCAGCTGCGCATCAGCCGTACCTGCAAACCCCGAAATCATCAAAGCCAATACTATGGCAAGAATCCTTCCATAAAACTTTTTGGTCATAATATAAAAACACTTCTATTTCTTGGCGGACTTGGCAACGCGAAATCCGTAGTAAAAACTGCTGGCATTTGGAAGAGGACCGTCGCGTGTGGTATTGCGGGCCATCTCGTCCACATTGTACCAGGCACCGCCGCGAATCACGCGCCACTGGCTCGATTTGGCGCCGGTTGGGTCAGTCTGAGCCTTGCTGGGATAATCTCCCCAGAAGTCAAGACACCATTCCCAGGCATTTCCGCTCATATCGTAGATACCCAGCTCATTAGCCTTGAGCCTGCCCACAGAGCGAACGCCCTTCTCATGGGTAGTCTCGTCGTACCATGCCACCTCGTCGATATTGTTGGATCCCGAATACTTGTAGCCCTTAGACTGCGAACCGCCCTTTGCGGCATATTCCCACTGAGCCTCGGTAGGCAGAGAATAATTCTCGCCGGTCTTCTCGGAGAGCCAGCGGCAGAACGCCAGAGCATCCGGATACTTCACGTTCACTATAGGATAAGTATCGTTCCACTGCCATTTTACGGCATTGGTATGCTCCTCGTACCAATCCTCCGATGGAGACGACGGCATCGAATGGCCCGTCTCGTTGCAGAACTGTCGGTACTGCGCCACTGTCACCTCGTATTTGCCGATATAGAAATCGCTGAGAGTAACCTTGTGGGCTGGCTTCTCGTCGGCATAGCCGTCGTTGCTGCCCATCATGAAAGATCCGCCTTTCACAAAAACCATGGCTGGTGGATTCGAAATCTGGGCCGAGCCATCAGCCACAGAAAACGAAAGAACTACCAAAGCCGATAATATTTTGAATATCGATTCAGTAAATCTCATGGTACAAAACTAAATTATGATTATACTACTGTGCATTACGTGCAAGTCTTATGCCATAATTATAATTTGTAAACTGAGGTTCTGGGCCATCGCGCGAAGTTACAGTAGCGTGGTCTACCTGATAGTGCCACGAACCGCCTCTCAAAACTCTGTAAGACGAGAGCTCTGCATTAAAAGGATCCACCTTGGGGCTCGATGCATAAAAATCTTTCTGATAATAATCGGAGCACCACTCCCAGACATTTCCGCTCATATCGTAGATGCCGAGCTCGTTGGCCTGCTTGGAGCCAACAGCCTGAGGGCCCTTCAGCTTCGACGAATCATCATACCAGCATACAGACGCAGGATCGTTGCTGCCGGAGTAGATGGTATTCTTCGACTTGCTGCCGCCCCTTGCGGCATACTCCCACTCGGCCTCGGTAGGCAGGCGGTATCCGTTCTTCGATCTGTCGAGAATTATCGCGCCGTCCTCGTCCTCAGAGTAGCACTTCTGAAGGCCTTCCTTCTCCGAGAGCCAGTTGCAGTAAGCCACAGCGTCAAACCATGTAACGTGCTGCATAGGAAGCTGGTCCTGCCATCCCCACCACGGCTGGGTAGGCAGCGGATAGAATTTCTTGGTATCGGGATGCTCGGCATACCATGATGAATCCGGAGAAGCCGGCATCTTGTGCTCGCGCTTCGACGAGAAGTCCGACACCGATTTGTCGTTTATAAACTGCTTGTATTCCTTTACACTAAGTTCGTATTTGGCAATGTAAAAGGATTTCAACGATACGTCATGAACCGGCTTTTCATCTACGTCGCCCTTTGGGGTTCCAGTACCGGGATTTCCCATCTTGAATGAGCCGCCGTCCACCAGTACCATTTCCGGCTTTGTCTGTGCTGTCACAGAGAGTGAAATACAGAACAACGCTGCAATTAGAATTGTTAGTCTATTCATCATGCTGAAATTAATATTGTTAGAGATTAAAATTCACACCATTATAACGCATAATAGCGCTAATTGTTGCAAATATAATACAAATATTCATGCCTTGGAAACAAAAACATGAAAAAAAATTAATCCTCATATATTTTTTGGCAGCTAATGGCGAACTAATACGCTACCATTCTATCTGCAAAATAGCCACTTTGAGAGGAGAAACATCAAAAACGCCGTTCTCTATCTCCTCAGCCTTGGCCAGAGCCCTGGCAAACATGGCACGCTCGGCCACCTCGCGCCCTGCGCCCACAAACGCGCCATCGGTGAGGAACGCCGGAGTCTGATAAACAGCCAGTGTGGAATCCGAATCCTCCAGGCCCTTCATCTTGTTCCACATGGCATTGTAGTCCTGCATCTTGCTGGCCACGCTCTCACGGCTCATCAGCGAATAGAGCGCTGTGGAGGAAATGGTATTAGGTGCAAATCCAGCTAATAGCGCAACATTACGCGAGGCGCAGTCTATGCCGCCGGCCATCATCACCGAATATCCCGAATTTTCAGCCACATCAAACCACAGATAAGGCATATCGACTATGCACGCAAACGAAACGCTATTAGCTGAAAGCTTGGTATTCAGGAAAAGATTGCCGTATCTGTCCGGCGATGCGCCGTTGCCGAACTCAGACACATACAGAGTGTTTTCCACAACATTGTCGATGGTGGAGAAATTCAGCCTGCACATCATATTGTGCCCCATCAGCTTTTCAGGGAAACGCACCGAATTGAATCTGCTGGGCGAGAATATCATGATTCCGTTCTTGAACTCGAAGTCGTAATAAATATCGAGCGCCTTGGTAACCTTGCCGGTCATAGCGCCATCAGGCAAGTCCGAAATCAAAAGATGATACGGCCACTTGACGCCATCGTATGCAACATCGGTCTCCAGCTGCCACTGCTTAACTCGCGAATCCGATACAGACACAAATGCGCCGAGATACGGAGAATAGAAATTCATCCAGCCCGCATTGTCCTGCTCAATTACTATCCCCCTCAGCATAGACAGGACTTCGGAGGCAAGATCTTGAAGGCCAAACACATAAGACAATGTTTTTTCAGTAAAAGCCTTCTGCGAAGGAAACGCCCGCAATGTATCGGCATTCTGAGTAATGGTATCAGCTGATACCAAACCACTGAACTTCCACCACGGCTGATTGATTACGAAACCATTGCTATAGGCATGCGAACTACCCATACCCATTTGATTATCAAAAACATAGCCTGGGTCGTCTTCGAAATCATCTGCCGCGCAAGATACCTGCAGAGCAATTAACAGAAATATAAAAAGTATTTTATGTATTTTTAAAATCATTTTGGTCAATTGTATGTAATTTAGACTTCCAAAAATAAAACACGTTTAACGCATAAAACCCTAATTTGTTTTAGAAAAAAAATGTTACAAAAAGGCATTATTTCGATCGTATTGCTCGTGGTGAGCAACACATTCATGACATTGGCATGGTATGGACACCTGAAAATGGCGCAGATACCTAAATACTCGAATCTTCCGCTCTATGCGGTAATCCTCATCAGCTGGCTGATAGCGCTCTTTGAGTACTGCTGCCAGGTGCCGGCCAACAGAATCGGCTTCGAGGACAATGGAGGTCCGTTTTCACTTATTCAGCTGAAAATCATACAGGAGGCGCTCTCGCTGATAGTTTTCACAGTAGTGAGCGGAATGCTTTTCGGCGCGCTCAATCTCCATTGGAACCACATTCTGGCTTTTATTCTTCTGATAGCCGCTGTAGGACTTGTGTTCTGGAAATAATGCTATCAGCTGAAAAAAAACAAAAAAAGAGGCGGCTTCAAAAAAAATCTGAGGTCGCCTCTTTAATTATTTAATGCAGGGAATTACCCGAAAGGTTATTAAGCCATGCGGTAGTTCTCGATGTTGTTGATATCGAAGTTCTCGATGAAAGCGGCAGCGCGTGCAACCTCGGCCTCAGCGTATGGTACGTAAACACGTGCGCTCTTCTCGAAGAGCTCTGGAGCTCGTGTAGCGTCGTCGAGGATGAGGAGTGACATTACGGTGTTGCCGGTGATGTCGTAGAGACTGCGAGCGAGGAAGTCCTGAGCCTCCTGGTTCTCGAGAGCCTTTACCTTCTCGATGCAAGCAGCGAGCTTCTCGGCCATAGCCTTGGCACGTGCCTGGAGTGGCTGGAGATTCTCGGCAACTGGCTGTGCGAGCATATCAGCGAGTACCTGGTTGTAGGTGCCGTTGATGATGTAGCGGATGGCTGCAACTACCTGAAGCTGTGTGGTACCCTCGTAGATAGAGAAGATACGTGCATCGCGGTAGAGACGCTGACACTTGTACTCCATGATGAAGCCCGAACCGCCGTGTACAGAGATTGCATCGTAGGCGTTCTGGTTGGCGTACTCAGAGTTCATACCCTTGGCGAGTGGTGTGAAGGCATCGGCGAGCTTAGAGTATTTCTTGAGCTCGGCGCGCTCCTCTGGAGTAAGCTTGCGGTCGCGCTGGATGTCCTCAAGGCACTTGTAGATATCTACGTAACGTGCTGTCATATAGAGAAGTGAACGGCCGGCATCGAGCTTGGCCTTCATTCTTGAAAGCATATCGTAAACAGCAGGGAAGTTGATGATCTTGCTGTTGAACTGTGCACGGTCCTTAGCGTAAGCGAGAGCCTCGTTGTAAGCCTCCTGCTCAACACCAACAGACTGAGCTGCGATACCGAGACGGGCGCCGTTCATAAGAGCCATCACGTACTTGATAAGACCAAGCTTGCGGTCGCCGCAGAGCTCTGCCTTGGCGTTCTTGTAAGTGAGCTCGCATGTAGGAGAGCCGTGGATACCGAGCTTGTGCTCGATGTGGCGAACGTCAACACCGCCGTCGCGCTTGTCGTAGATGAACATAGAGAGACCGCGGCCGTCGTGTGTGCCTTCCTCAGAACGTGCAAGTACGAGGTGAATATCTGAGTCACCGTTGGTGATGAAACGCTTAACGCCGTTCAATCTCCAAGTGCCGTCAGGATCCTGAGTAGCCTTCAGCATTACGCGCTGGAGGTCAGAACCTGCATCAGGCTCGGTGAGGTCCATAGACATAGTCTCGCCTGCTGATACGCGTGGGATGTACTTTGCGCGCTGCTCCTCGCTGCCGAACTCGTAGAGAGTGTCGATACAGCTCTGGAGGCTCCATACATTCTGGAAACCAGCATCAGCGGCAGAGATTACCTCGCTGAGCATAGAGAATGTGGTGTTAGGCAGATTCAAGCCACCGAAACGGCGAGGCATTGAAGCGCCGTAGAGACCAGCCTTGCGTGTAACGTCGAGATTCTCGTATGTCTTTGAAGCGTAGATCATACGGCCATTCTCCAAGTGTGGACCCTCGAGGTCAACAGCCTCAGAGTTGGGAGCGATTACATTGGCGGCAACGTCGCCGGTAATCTCAAGAATCTGCTTGTAGTTCTCGATGGCATCCTCATAGTCAACAGGTGCATCCTCAAACTTGTCCTTATCTTCGTAGTTACGTTCCTTAAGATCCACAATGCGCTTCATCAATGGGTGATGAAGGTGGAATTCCAATTCTGGATGATCGCTATAGTAGTTTGCCATGATTATTTGCTGTTTTGCTTGTAATACTTAATGAGTTTTGGAACAACCTCCTCAACAGTGCCGTTGATAACGTAGTCGGCAATCTTGTTGATAGGAGCCTCTGGGTCGCTGTTTACAGAGATGATGATACCGCTATCCTGCATACCGGCGATGTGCTGGATCTGGCCAGAGATACCGCAGGCGATATATACCTTAGGACGAACTGTAACACCAGTCTGACCAATCTGACGGTCGTGGTCTACCCAACCGGCGTCAACTGCGGCACGTGAAGCGCCAACCTCTGCATGGAGAACCTTGGCGAGCTCAAAGAGCTTGTCGAAGCCTTCCTTGCTGCCTACACCGTAACCACCGGCTACAACGATAGGAGCGCCCTTCAGGTTGTGCTTAGCAGCCTCTACGTGACGGTCGAGAACCTTTACAACGTACTCAGCAGCTGGTACATACTTAGCAACGTCGTGACGTACAACCTCGCTCTTGTAGTTCTCGTCGAGAACCTCCTTGCTCATAACGCCCTCGCGAACAGTAGCCATCTGAGGTCTGTGCTCAGGGTTTACGATGGTGGCAACGATGTTGCCGCCAAATGCAGGACGGATCTGCATGAGCTGATCCTTGAAGAGCTTCTTCTCCATTGTGCCGTCGGCGTTCTTCACGTTCATCTCGAAGTCGTCGATCTCGAGCTCGGTACAGTCGGCGGTAAGACCGCTGAAGAGAGCAGAAGATACGCGAGGACCGAGGTCGCGGCCTATTACGGTAGCGCCCATGAGACAGATCTGAGGCTGCTCCTCCTTGAAGAGGTTTACAACCAGAGCGGTATGAGGATTAGATGTGTAAGGGAACAAACCCTCAGCATCAAAAATGTGTACCTTGTCGACACCGAACTTCATTACCTGGTTCTCAACGCCGTCGAGACCAGAACCGGCTATGATAGCCTCCAACTTTACGCCAAGAGTATTGGCAAGTTTACGTCCTTTTGTGAGGAGCTCAAGGGCAACGTCCTTTACCTGGGTGCCCTCAATTTCGCAATATACAAATACGTTATTCATTATCCAATAATCTTATCGTTAATAAGTTCTACAACCAAATTGTTGATATCCTCGTCAGAGCTTGTGAGAGTCTTGCTCTCCTTGGCCATGAAGACGATATTCTTGACAGCCTTCACGTTGGTAGGTGAGCCGGCCTTACCGATCTGCTTTGGATCGCACTCGATATCAGCGGCACCCCACTGAGTGATGTTGAGGTAAGGACGCTCGGCAACCAAAGCGTTGAGAGCCTCGGCGTTTTCGCCAGCGCGCTCGGCAGGGATGGTGGCCTTCTTGTACTTGCATACACGCTTGCAGTTGCGTGGACGGCAAGGAGCGGCGCTTCCGTTTACTGTAACAACCAATGGCAATGGACCCTCAACGGTCTCCACGCCGCCATCGATGTGACGCTTGATAACGATCTTTCTCTTCTCTGGATCTACAGAGAGGATCTCCTCGGCGTAGGTTACCTGAGTGAGACCGAGTTTCTCGGCAATCTGAGGACCTACCTGAGCGGTATCGCCATCGATAGCCTGACGGCCACCGAGGATGATATCGAAATCACCGATCTTCTTTACAGCCTGAGAAAGTGTGTATGATGTAGCCAAAGTATCAGCACCACCAAGAGTGCGGTCTGTTACTACATAACCCTCGTCGGCGCCTCTGTAGAGAGCCTCGCGGATAACCTCGGCAGACTTGGGCAAACCCATTGTTACAACCGAGATTGTTGATCCTGGGAACTGCTCCTTGAGTCTGAGAGCCTGCTCCAGGGCGTTAAGGTCTTCTGGATTGAAGACGGCGGGTAATGCAGCACGGTTTACTGTACCCTCGGCAGTCATGGCGTCCTTGCCCACGTTGCGTGTGTCGGGCACCTGCTTTGCCAAAACAATAATCTTGAATCCTTTCATTTAAGTATTAGAATATTCGTTATTATCCAATTTTAGATTTATGCCACAAAAGTAGGTATTTTATTAGTAACTACCAAATTGTTATCAAAAATTTGGCAAAATTTCATATTCCCATCAGCTGAAAAAATGGATAATAATACACATCTGCGCCCAAAACCACGGCAACGGCAATGATTATTAGCATATCAGCTAAAAAAAATAAAAAAAAAGCTGATGAAAATTTGTAATCCAAAATTTAATTTTTTACATTTACAGCGGAAAGAAAAACAACTTGACTCTATATCAGGGAAAAGATTACAAATACACACTTAGTTTAAAACCATTTTTATTACAGATACCATTATGAAGCTATTACTTAAAACAGCGGCATTGATAATGTTTGCGCTATCAGCTGCCATAACATCATCGTGCGGCAATGCCGGGGAGAGCCGCGAGAAGCCTGCCGAGACAGGCGAGCAACAGGTATACAACTATCTGGAGGACATAGCCGCGCAGAAAAACGCATCGCTGGAGCAGGCACAGAAAAAGGACTCGAGGCCATACCAGTACAAGGACTGAGCTGATGCCGTGATAGATTTTTTTATTAATTTTATCAAAAAAGCGCCACATTCTTAACTACGTACAAAGTATGTTAAGCCGTGTTAAGTAATTTTTTTTGTAAAAAAACTGTGTCTATATTTGCGCATCAGTTTTACAGAATACTAACAACAAAAAAAATTATAACAAAATGAGCGAGACAATCAATGCAAAGACAGGCGCGATAATTTTCGCATTGGGACTAACCGGCGGCATAGCCGGATATGCCATCAGCAGTATGTTTTCAGCTGATAGCCCAAAAATCGCGGCAGAGGAGCCAGCTGATGCCCAGCTTGTATCCATGCCCACATATTTCACATCAGCTACTCCCACAGAGTTTACCACTGCGGCCGAAAACTGCATAGACGGCGTGGTGCACGTAAAGACCAAATACTATCAGGAGGGATACGACGACCCGTTTCTGCAATATTTCTTCGGACTGCCCCGCGGATCGCACAACGGCGCGCAGGCCAGCGGATCGGGCGTGATAATCAGCAGCGACGGATACATCGTGACCAACAACCACGTAATAGAAAACTCCACAGAGATAGAGGTGGTGCTCAACGACAGGAGGTCATACGAGGCCACTCTGATAGGCCGCGACCCATCCACCGACCTCGCCCTGCTGAAGATAGACGCCGACTCGCTGAAGGCCATTCCATTCGGCAGCAGCGAGAACCTAAAGGTGGGCGAATGGGTGCTGGCCATCGGAAACCCCTTTAACCTGACTTCCACTGTAACTTCCGGCATAGTAAGCGCCAAGGCGCGCAACATCAACATCCTCGATACCAGAAAGGGAGCCATAGAATCTTTCATACAGACCGACGCGGCAGTGAATCCCGGCAACTCGGGCGGCGCGCTCGTAAACACCAACGGCGAGCTTGTGGGCATCAACACCGCCATAGCATCGCAGACTGGAAGTTTTGCCGGATACGCATTCGCGGTGCCCACATCCATTGTAAAGAAGGTGATAGCTGATATCAAGGAATACGGCAAGGTTCAGCGCGCGGTAATAGGAATCAACATCGGCGATGTAACCGAGGAGATAGCCCGCGAGCACGGCCTAAGAAACCTGAACGGCGTATATGTGGCCGGCGTGGTGGACAACTCAGCCGCTTACGACGCAGGCATGGCCGAGGGCGATGTGATAACAGCCATCAACGGCAAGCCAACCAATACAAGTCCCGAGCTTCTGGAAGCCGTATCGGCATTCCGCCCCGGCGACAAGGCCACTATAGAATACATCCGCAACGGCGAGCGCATGAAATGCCAGATTACTTTCAAGGACCGCATGAACAACACATCGCTAAATGCCCAGGAGGCCGAGATCAATCTGCTGGGAGCCACGCTCCGCAATCCCGAAAAGGATGTGATGAAATCGCTCTCGATAAATGGAGGCGCGCAGGTGGCCGAGATAGAGCCCGGCAAGTTTCTGAGCGCAGGCCTCAGGAAAGGCTTCATAATCACCAAGATAAACGGCAAGAGCATCAAGTCGGCAAGCGACGCCGCCCAGGCCATCAAGGGCATACAAGGCGGAGTATACATAGACGGCGTATATCCCAACGGCAAGGTAAGCTATTACGCATTCGGAATGTAGCAACACACACTTATAATATAGATACAACAAAACCCGCATCTCAATCGCTGAGGTGCGGGTTTTATATTTTTATAAAAAATATTATTCAACTTCGATAAGCTCGAAAGGCACATTTACCAGTTTCTTGTATCTTGCGCCGAGGTTCTTCATATCCTCGTCAATAGACTCATAGTACCAGTTGACCTTAACATCGCTCTTCTCGGCCACCTTCTGCAGCAGCAGTATCACCTGAATAACCTGCTTGCTGGAAGCAGTGTTTACGTATTCGAGGTTGAAATTGAATACTGTATGCACATTGGGCTCCTCGGCGTATTCCTTAATCCAGTCCAGAATAGGCTTGTAGAAACCAAGCGCGTTTTCGGGAACGGAAATCTTAGAAATCTCGAACTTTCCCTCGGCGGGATCGAGTGTTACCTCTGGAGTATCATCGGTCTCCTCCAAAAAAAATCTTTCCATGTCTCAAATTCTCCTATTTTTTAGATTTAACAGCAGTTTGCAGAATATAGAATTTACGGCCATCGTTCAATGGCATAAAATCATATTTGAGCTGACGGTCGCTCTTGATTCTCAGGTCAGAGAATCCGAGGCCGGTCTTCTTGGCGCTTACGGAAGTATCGAAATCGAGGAGAATCTCGTCGTAGAGATCCGAAACCTCTTCGGCTGAAAGTCCGTTTACGTAATCGATGCTGGTCCTTATCATGTCGGAAGCCTCGTCGGTAACGAGGTTGCCGGCAGTAAGCAGAGTCTCGTTGCCGGTCTGTCCCAGGAAGAAAACACCCGGAACACCTACCTGAGTATCCTGAAGTTTGGATCCGTGCTTGATGATATTCTGTATCATCTCCACCATCACATTGCTGATCTTGATAGTGGTGAGCGGAAGATTAACACGGCTCTTGATAATGGCGAGAAGGCTAAGCAGATTCTCCTGATTGAAGAAACCGTTGAACAGGAGCGAAAGATTCTCCTTGTTCATAGTCTTGTGGAGGCTCTTCACATTTTCCAGTGAGCTGAAGGCCTGTCCGTTGTCCATATCAGCCACGCCGAAATTATCGTCGGTAGGAATCAGAGTCTGCATATAGAAGTAAGAGAATTCCTCGTCGAGCTGCACGAAACTGTAGAGCAGCTTGTTGCCCGATTTTCTCGACATCTCTATAAGGCCGAGACCCGCACCGCCCTTCTCGGAAATGCTTCCGTTGCGGAGCATCTCGCGGTGAAACTTCTTGAGCTCGTCCTGAGTGAACGAGTTGATTCTCACGAGTTTCTCCTTGAGTGGCTCTATATTCACATTGGCAATGATATTACCCGTAGAGATGTAATATTTCTCACCATACTTCTGTATAGCGAATACAGGAGGGTACTTGTCGAAACTGGGCTCGTTGGCTACCTCGTCCTGGTGATGGGTGATATTCTGAAGACCCTCCACCATGATAAAGTAGATTCGCTTCTGCAGAGTAGCCTGCGAAAAGCCTGTAAGACGTCCTATGCTCGAATCAGCAAGATATAGAATCTTCTTGGTGATGTCGTGATTGAAGTATCCTTTGTACACATATTCGAAATCGCTGACTCCCACTCTGTTGAAGAGGTTGTAAGCGGTATCGAAAAGGTTTCCGGTGAGTTCTTGTGCCATAAATAGAATATATTTAGATGGTGTTAATCAGCTATTGACAATGCAATAAAAATGCCAAAAGTACAAAAAACTATGCCTCATTGAGAGGAGTTCTCTTGAAGTTGGCATTATAATTATTGATATTGAGTGTTACACCCTTGCGCTGGAATGCCGGGATTCTGTCGTAATTGTCGATATCGGCAAACGACGAATAGTCGATTGAGTGGAAATTGCGGCTTGGCTCCACAATCTTCTCATCGTCTTCCTCCTCGTCGAAATCCTCGTCGTACTCTATGCCGCCAAGATCCACCTCGTCGCCGGCCTTGTGCTCGGGTTCGGGCTCTGCTGTCTCTGCGGCCTTGGCCTCGGGTTCGGCAGGTGTCTCGGTATCAGCTGGCTCGGGCTTCTGCTCCTCCTGCTCGGGAGCCACCTCGTGAGAGATGTTGATGAAGCTTGTGGTAGATTCGATGATCTTTTTGTATGAAGCCATATCCATGTACTTGCCGCCATTCTCGAACGGGTTGTTGATCTTGGAAGAGCTGAAGCCCGACACAACGATGGTAACCCCCAGACGGTCGCCAAGCGAATCGTCGGTAGACTGACCCCAGATAAGGTCGGCCTGACATCCGGATGCCACCTGAACGGTCTCGTTGATATTGGAGAGCTCCTCCATGGTAAGCTGATGCTCCTCGCTTGTTACGATGTTGAGAAGCACGTTCTTGGCTCCGTTGATATCGTTGTTGCTGAGCAGAGGCGAGCTGAGGGCTGCCTCTATGGCCTTGGTGTCACGGTTTTCGCCCTCGCCCACGCCGGTACCCATGAGAGCGATTCCGGAATCCTTGAGCACGGTGTTCACATCGGCGAAGTCCACGTTTACGCCTCCCGGATTGGTGATGATCTCGGCGATACCCTTTGCGGCCTTGGTGAGCACATCGTCGGCACAGCCGAAAGCGTCGTTGAGTCTCAGAGTCTTGTACTGGGCCATCACCTTCTCGTTGTCCACCACGAGAAGAGAATCCACATTAGCTGACAACCTCTGAAGACCCTCTATGGCCTGAGTGACACGCTTGGGGCCTTCCCAGCGGAAGGGCAGGGTAACGATGGCCACAGTAAGTATGCCTGCGTCCTTGGCTATCTTGGCTATCTCAGGAGCGGCTCCTGTGCCGGTGCCGCCGCCCATACCAGCTGTCACAAAAAGCATCTTGGTCTGGGATGGAGTAGAAGTGTCGCCGTCGAGCGGAATATCAAGCGCCTCGCATATCAAGTCGTGGCTCTCGCGGGCCGCATTGCATCCGCGCTCAGGATTGTTGCCGGCTCCGAGGCCCTGTGTGAGGGAGGCGCCGAGCTGAATCTTTACGGGTATGGGACTTTTTTCCAGTGCCTGATTATCGGTATTGGCTATTATGAAGTCAACATCCTTGATGCCATACTTAAACATGTGGTTTACGGCATTGCCGCCGCCACCGCCTACGCCAATCACCTTGATGATGTTGGTATGCTCAGATGGTATTATCAAAATATCATCATCCGCTATATTATGTGTATCAATCTGGTTGTCGATCATATCTTTTTTATAAATAAATAGTTAGCTAAAGTTGAATAAAGAAAAAACTACATTTTCTGGCTGTTGTCGACATCCTCCTCAAAGAATTTTCCAGCCAGAGATGTAATCCTCTGCCAGAAAGATTTCTTCTGAGCCGGCTTTTCCTCACTTCCCTTGCCATCAGCTGGCTTGTCGGAAGTCTTGTCGCCGCCATTGTTCTTAGACTCCTGCTGTACCTCCTTCTTGGAGGCCTCGGCCTGTGGAAGGTATTCGAATCCCTTGATAAGGAGTCCCATAATTGTAGAGTATTCCACCTCGTTGAGTCTTACGCCCTCGTCCGAAAAATCGCGTGGCTTGCCTATCCTTACATCGCGGCCCAGACGGAATTTTACGAGCTGACATATATTGGCGAGCTTGGCAGATCCTCCTGTCAATACAATCTCGGCAATATCGTTCGTGCAGCCCGACTGCTCCATAACATGGGCTATGCCGGCCACAATCTCGTCGATACGGGCACTGGTGATGTTGGTGAGGTCCATAAGCGACACCTCCTTGTTGGCGCGGCCGTTGGTACCCTTTATCACAATCACCTTCTTGGCATCGCCGGCCTGCGACAATGCCGAGGCATGCTTCACCTTAAGGAGCTCAGCCTGACGGTGTATTATCTGGCATGCCATCTTGATATCGTTGGTAATAGAGTTGCCTCCAAAAGGAATAGAGGATGTAGACCTGAGCACCTTGTTGTGGTAGATAGCCACCTCGGTGGTGCCGGCGCCTATATCGGCTACCAGAGTACCCATCTCCTTGTCCTCCGACGACAATACAGCCTCTGCCGATGCTACCGGCTTGTATATCAGCTTGATGATATTGAGCCCGGTGGTAACAACAGCCTGACGGATAGCCTTGCTCGCATTGGCATTGCCCAATATCACGAGGAACTCGCCGTCGAGTTTCTTGCCTGAGAAACCCTCGGGAGTAAGGCCGATATTCATATTATCTACCGAGTACGACTGGGGAATCACGTGTATGATCTCTTCTCCCGGCTCCTTGTTGAGGTTGTATACCTCGTTGGTGAGCTGGTCTACATCAGCCTTGGTAATCTCGCTGTTGGCTATGTACTTGCTGTGAGAGAATACGGCGGAGCGTATATTCTGCCCCGACATACCCACAAACACATTGCGGAACTGCAGTCCCGACATTGTACGGCACTTTCTGACAGCCTCGCTGATAGCTGAGGCCACCTCTCCTATGTTCTGTACTGATCCACGGATAACACCCTTGGAAGGTGCCTCTCCGTATCCGAGAACTTTAATTCTGCCTAACTCATCCTTATTTCCAGCGATTGCAACAATTTTGTTGGTACCGATATCAATCGCTGCCACAATTTGACTTTTGGACATGATAATGGAAACTCTAAATTATGTAATTTTTTCTTTATTTTTTCTTGCAAACTATCTGACCATTGTATTTGACAGATATCAGCTTGTAGGTATTCCAGCCTAACTTGCTGAGTGCCTTGAAGTAAAACTGCTTGAGCACATACATCTTGTAGTCGTAATTGTCGATGGTGCCCAATGCTATGATATGGGATCCCACCATCGGCACAAGCTCGTATTCGCCCTGCGGTGTTACGTAGATCTGTTCTATCTGGTCGCACCAGAAATCGTCGGCCTGTATCAGCTGAGTGAGCTTAAAGAGGTCTACGGAGGTGCTGGTTTTAGCTGTCTTGTTTTTGGTATCCAACTTGTATATGGGCGACTTCCTGAAATCGAAAGTGTCCCTTATGCTGCCGTTGGCTACTATAGTCTTGCTGTGATATTTCTTCGTGGTGGAGAATACACAGCCATCCTCGTCGATGTAATAGTTCTGATTGTTGCCCAATACCATGAGTATGGGCTTGCGCTGCTGAATGTCGATCTTCAGCACGCCCTGCACGGTCTTGTATATCGAGGATTTCCTGATATAGGGGTTGGCTTTCAGACTGTCGTGAAGGCAGGCGATATCAACGCTGTCGAGCAGATAGCCTTTAATATAAGGTATCGCCCTGGATATGATATCCGTTACATCATTCTGGTCTATAAACTTAACCTCAGCCGAATCCTTGATAGTAATATCCACCGAGTGGCATCTGGTGTTGTGGAATTTCTTGAGCGACAGGAAAATCACCAACAGCAGAATGCCGGCGAATACAATCTTGCTGATTATATTGAATTTAGATTTTGTCATCTATCGCTTTTGTAATAGGCGCTATCAGCTTGTCGACGCTGCCGGCGCCCAGAGTTAATAGTATTTCGACACTGCCGTCGGTTACCCTCTCCACAATTCTGGCCGGATCGCTTATGAGCTCTACATTGGAGCTGTGCATCTTGGATGCTATCAGCTGAGAATCCACTCCGGGTATTGGTTTCTCCCGGGCCGGATATATGTCCATGAGTATCAACTCATCGAGCATATCAAGGCTCTCGGCAAATCCATCGGCGAAGTCCCTGGTGCGTGTGTAGAGGTGCGGCTGGAATATTCCGGTAATCTTCTTGCCCAGGAAGAGCTCCCTCACGGATTTTATGGTGGCCATCAGCTCGCGCGGATGATGCGCGTAATCGTCGATGTATGTGATGGACGGAGTCTGCACATGGAATTCGAGCCTTCTCCTCACGCCCTGGAATGTGGCCACGCCTTTTCTTATATCATCGGAGCTGATACCGGCCTGCTGAGCCGCCGCCACGCATGCCATGGTGTTTTCCACATTCACACGCCCCTTGGCGCCTATGGTGATGTCGCTGATAACTCCCGCCGGAGTAACGGCGTCGATGGTGTATACGCCATTGGCGAGGCGGATATTACGGGCATAATAGTCGGCGGAGCTGTCGGACTCCGAGTATGTAAGCTTGCGGATACCAGCTGATACTATCAGGCTGTCTATCAGCTTGTTTACTATCACCACGCCATCGGGTCTGGTCTGACTGACAAACTTATTGAATGTATCTATGATATCATTGCGGTCCTTGTATATATCCAGATGGTCGGCATCCAGATATGTAACTATTGTAATCTGCGGATGCAGCCAGAGGAACGATCTGTCGAACTCATCGGCCTCGGCCACAAGGAGTGTGCCATTGTCGGTGAAATGGTCCTGAGAGGCCGGCATCATGAGATTGCTGTCGATGTTGCGCGATATGCCGCCGAGGAAAGCGAAATTGTCCTTGCCGGCGCAGCTTAGTATATTGGCC
>JAZQPB010000197.1:0-4636 GCA_045628165.1 Bacteroidales bacterium
CCGCAGGCGATGCCAGCGGTTACCCACGTGCAGCCCACAAGGGGCTGAGCCTCCATCTGAAAGGCTCTTAATTCTTAATTAAAACCAAGTTTCTTGTCAGCCCTTGAGTCGGTAATCTCGTTTTTGCAGAGCTCGGCGAGGGCTGTGTAGTCGTTGAGCGCGGTGCCGTAGAGCAGATGGTTGATGAAGTTGCGTCGTGTAACGTTTTCTATCTGACCACCAGACACTTCGAACTCCTTGGCGAGTTTTTCGGCTGTCTCGTCGGCCAGGTCCTTCACCATTGATTTCCAGATTTTTATGCGTGACTCCACGGTGGGTTTCTCGAACTTGACACGGTAGAGGAATCTCCTGTCGAAAGCCTTGTCGATATTCTCGGTAAGGTTTGTGGTGGCTATCATGATGCCGTCGAGGGTTTCCATCTCCTGAAGGATGATGTTCTGGATGGTGTTTTCCATCTTATCGACGGCGCGCATACTGCCTCCCTTCATGCGCGAGCCAATGATTCCATCTGCCTCGTTGAAAAGAAGAATCGGACACAACTCATTGGATTTCACATCACTGCGGTATGTAGCGAAAAGGTTCTTGACGTTTTTCTCGCTCTCGCCTACCCACATGGAGCGCAGTTCGGCAAAGTTTACCTGATAGATATTTCGTCCGGTCTGTTTGGCCAGCTGAAGCACAGTCTCGGTTTTTCCCGTTCCTGGCGTACCGTAAAAAAGCGCCGTGAATCCCGAGCGGAAATTGTTATCCACCATTCGCTGATGAATGTCCTTGTAGTTTTCCTGTTTCAGGAGGTCGGTGAGCTGGGTTATGTCCTTGGCTTCTTTCTCGTTGTAGAAAAGTTCTTTAGCTGAAATCTCATCAGCTGTAAGCTTGCTGTAACTCTTGCGCACATCTCCGCTTATGTAGTTGGAATATCCTGGCAGAAAGCGTTTTACGGCACTGTCGCTGAGCATCAGCTGGGAAGTGTCGGCCTCGCCGTCGGAGAATGCGAACTGGATGAGATCGTAGGTGAAAAGCGTCATCTGGCGGTCTTTGAGGCGTTTGCAGAAAAAGTTGTAATCGCCCTCGTCCAGGAGTTCCTCCAAGGCCTCCACATCAAGATACGAATTGCGGTTCACCAACTTATTGCATATCAGCACAAAAACCACAACCTGCTCGCCCTCGAGCACCAGCGATACGGCGTTCACCAAATTCATGAACTCCTTGGCGAAGGTAATCTGTGTGTTCATCTCGCTGAGTTTCACCATGCTGTCGATGAAGAGATCCTTGTCGTCCATGTTTACGAGATAGGCCTTAATGAGTCCGAGAACCGATTTCCAGAAATCCTCGAAACTGAGGTTTGCCTTCAGCTCGCTTGGCTCATACTTCTTGCCCTGAGCCACGGCGTCCATGAAATCGTGGTTCACGCTGAAAGACTCGCGCTGTTTGCTGTAGCGTATCATCCTCCTTTTCAGAAGATCCTCAGTATCAGCCTTGTGCTGAGCCATTCTGAGAGGCGAACAGTGCATGAACTCCGCAATGCTTGAAGCCGAGGTATAGCCGTCCCAGGCCTCGTGGATTGTGGACACAAGGAACAGAGCCTGCCAGTCATTAATCTGTAACTCCTTGGTAATAAGCCTGATACTCTTGGTAAGTTTTGCCTTTTGGGTAGAATCGAGCACATCCTCGTCGTAATAATCCCCAACAAACTCAATAGCGTTAATAATGTCGAATTTTTCTCTTGCCATATTTCCCTCCAATTTTTAATTAATAATAATGGTTGCTATTTCTGTGCGAATTTTCGTCAGACAAGCGCCAAAGATAAAACGAATTTTGTATATTTGCAAAAAAATTTTTAGAGTAAAGATAAAAGCTTAAAGATGAAAGCTTAAAGTGTAAAGAGGAAAGTTTAGAGTTTAGAGTTTAGAGATTAGAGTGGAGTGATTAGAGTGGAGTGAAATTAAAAATTAAAAATTAAAAATCAAAAAATGGATAAGATCAAGAACCCTTGGCTCGACAAGGACAAATACAACTGCATTGCGTGCAGTCCCAACAATCCTATAGGTCTTCACCTGGATTTTTATGAGGACGGCGACGACATCGTAACTTACTGGAATCCAACTCAGAATCATCAGGGTTGGGTAAACACATTGCACGGCGGTATCCAGAGCCTCCTTATCGACGAGGTGGCTGGCTGGGTGGTAAGTCGCAAACTACAGACCACAGGCGTAACATCCAAACTGGAGATGCAATTCCTGAAGCCCGTTACCACCATCGACGGACAACTCACCATCCGCGGACGCATCGCCAAGCAAGTCCGCAACTTCGTCTATATAGAGGGCGAGATCATCAACAACTCCGGCGTTGTCTGCTCCAAAGGCACCGCCGTATATTACTGTATGACAAA
The DNA here is from genome assembly GCA_045628165.1 of Bacteroidales bacterium. Taxonomy (GTDB): domain Bacteria; phylum Bacteroidota; class Bacteroidia; order Bacteroidales; family UBA3824; genus UBA3824. The sequence continues at coordinate 2,390 of JAZQPB010000197.1, forward strand.
GGAAAAGGCCGAGGAGGAATTCCACTTCAAGGGATGCGTGCTGGAGAAGGAGGGGTAAGAGTTTTGTTTATGCACAGGGCGTATATAGCACAGGGTTGAAACCCTGTGCTATTCCAATGTCACCCCGTTGGGGTTCCCGATTCCGCGCCACAACCAGCCCCAAGGGGGCGTTATTGGCACAGCGTAGGGTTTCAACCCTACGAAAACGAGGGCGCAATTGGCACAGCGTAGGTTTTAACCCTACGAAAAATGGATACGAAACGGATTTATCCCCAAAAAAACAATACAATCAACCCTATTAATAACCAACAACAATTCATAAACCAATGCCACAATCTCTTGTAAAAAATTACCTTCATATAGTATTCTCCACCAAGAACCGTGAGGATAAAATAAAAAAATGTGATCTGGAAAGCGTTTTCAAATATATGGCAGGCATCGTAAACAACTACGAATGCGACACAATATGCATAGGAGGCACGCAAAACCATATCCACGCCCTCATAAATCTTTCAAAGAATTACAGTCTGAAAGACATTCTACGATTAATGAAAGGCAACACATCGCGCTGGCTTAACCACGCTATGGGATACAACGATTTTGACTGGCAAGACGGTTACGCCGCATTTTCCGTAAGTCAATCACAACTCACCACCGTTGTCAACTACATAAAGAACCAAGAAGCCCACCACAAAGAACAAACATTCAAGGAAGAGGTAGTTGGATTTCTGAATAAATACCAATTGGAATACGACGATAGATATTTCTGGGACTAATTCACCGGGATTTTCGCACAGGGTTTCATACCCATTTTCACAGGGTTGAAACCCTGTGCTATTCCAATGTCACCCCGTTGGGGTTCCCGATTCCGCGCCACGCCTAGCCCCAACGGGGCGTTATTGGCACAGCGTAGGGTTTCAACCCTACGAAAACGGGGATACGAAAACGTTAAATCCGAAATATCCCAAAAAAGCGAACCTATTTTTGTCCAAATCTATATTTTTTACCCCACATTTGGACAAAAATAGGCTTGTTTTTGTCCAAATCTATACTTTTTACACCACATTTGGACAAAAATAGCCTCGGATTTTTGCCTAAAATCCCCGTTTTACCGTCTTTTTATTACAAATTTTCCGAAATTATACCGTCTTTTTATTACAAGAAATGCAAAATTTAACCGTCTGTTTATTACAAAAACAATTTTAACCAATTAATAATCAAACATTTTCCTTTAACCCCTCAAAATACTCCAAAAACCTCTCCCTATCGTCCTTCAGATTCCAAAGCGCGCCGAGGACCATTGCGCCACCGAATCCGTATTGAGGAAGCGTGGCGATATTGGAGGCCGTGACACCGCCGAGGGCAATTACGTGGCTGTCGATTAGATTTCGATTGCGCAAATCAAGCAATACCGACGGCGGAAACTGCGAGTTGTAGCCCACCTTGCTCACGCTGTCGAAAATCGGGCTGAGAGTCACGTAATTGTATTTCTCTTTCTCTGACGTCAACTCCTCCACTGTGTGCAACGACCTCGACACAGAGCCCCTGAAACCGTCAGGAACAACAGAATTCCTGCGGTTGAGGTGAATGCCGAAAAAATTGTACTTAACGGCCAGATGATGGTGATCGTGGATAACGATACGGTCATAAAAACGGGAATCAATCTGCTGGATAAGCCCCTCGAAATCAGCCTCGTTGCTGTCTGGCTTCCGCAGATGAAGACGTTGCAGTCCGTGATCAAAAAGCAAATTTATCAGCCCCGCCTCACCATCAAAAAACACGGGTTCGGTAATGATGATTAACATAAGATTAGTGTTTGTTTGGTGTACATCCGAGTACGCCAGCGCATAGCCTCGGCATACATCCGAGCACGCCAGACCTACGGTCTTCGGCGTACCCGGTTAGTCAAGATAGCGTCTTCCAGACGCAGCGTGGCGCCTGGTGGGCGCTATTTTGCTTAACCGGGTACGCCGAAGAGGCTGTCCCAAAAGCGAGACAGCCTCTTTTATTTTATGCAGCATTTTCAACATCCCAACGACGTTCCATTCTTTCAAATTTAATAACTTTAGTTTTCTTTTGGTTTCCTTTGACTAAATAGCGGCATAAAGATGCGATAAACTGCATTCTCCTTAGGAAGTCGTCCCATTTGAAGCCTTTGAGCCTGCTGAGTTTCAGCAGATTGAAGGCTATGGCGAATATACCGAAGTCCATATGGCACAGTTTTTCCCCTACATGGCGGAACCTTTT
>JAZQPB010000198.1:0-1730 GCA_045628165.1 Bacteroidales bacterium
ATCCTGGAAGGCAACACCCGTGTGGAGCGCAAGGCCGACCTCCGCGCCTTCGTAATCACAGGCAAGGACACAAAAGTCTGGAAATCAGGCCTCACCCGCTTCTCCCGCAACCCCAACTCAATGATAGTGAACTCATCGCAAGGCGGTGGCTTCAAGGATACCTGGGTGCTGGAATAGCCGGCACTGTGCCGAAGGCGCAGTGATTTTATATCCAAAAATTAAAAGAATAAAAAAGAATTAAAAGAATGGGGTTTAGACATAAATTTTCACGAATTAACACGAATTATCCAAAAATTAATTGGTGAAAAATTTATGATGAATTCGTGATAATTTATGGAAATTCGTGTTTGAGAAAATTCTTTTAATTCTTTCAAATTCTTTTAATTTTCGGATAAAAAAAACGCCACCGCAAGGTGGCAAATCAATAATATAATTTACGTATAAAAAAATGACAAGAGAACCAATTATATCTCCTACCAAGGCCGACAGGCTTTTTTGGCTGGGACGTTACACAGAAAGAGTTTATTTCAACCTGCACCTCCTGCGTCGCTATTACGACAAGATGATTGACGGTGAGGCAGAGGACTACGAGGAGTATTTCGAGAATATCGGAAGTTCGGTTCAGTATCCCGACAAGAAGTTCGCTATTCTCGGATATATGTACGACAAGAACAATCCAAACTCTATCCTTTCAGGTATAGAGCGCGCCAACGACAACGCTATCGTACTCCGCGAGGAAATCACCTCTGAGTCACTGGCTTACGTACAGATGAGCCTTGTTAAAATCAACAACGAAGCATCGCGTCAGAACTCCAATATCACCAACCTTCAGTCTATCACCGACTGGTTGCTGGCATTCTGGGGATCTATCGAGGAGCGCGTATGGGACGTTCGCGCCAAGAGCCTTCTCAAAATCGGAAAGACTATCGAGCATATCGATATGAAGTTCCGCTTCAACTACCCATACTACAAAATCAAGGAGGCTTTCGACACACTTTTCGACTTTGCCGAGGCAGAGCCAGGCATCTTCGACCACGACGCTCTCGAGGACCTCAGTTGCCTACTCGTGGAGAGCAAGTATCAGCCCGAAAACCCTGAGTACCGCAGTCTTGTGCTCAGCAATATTGCAAAGATAGTGCTTATCTAAATGCGTGAATACCAATATAGTTACCGCACAGAGTACACTTACGGACAGCCTGTATCGAGATACAATTTCCTACTCAGGTGTCAGCCGTGGAGCGGGGGCAGTCAGCGCCTTCAGGAAACGCAGGTAAGCATCCGCCACTCGCTTTTCGGTCTTGGCGATCAGGTGAGATTTTCACGTGGCATCGACGGCTGGGGAGCCAACATTTGCTACGGATATGTGCCTGAGTATCACGACAGTTTTGTATCGGAGAGCAAGGGAATAGTGCAGATGGTCGCCCAATATTACGAAATGCCTTTCAAGGGCAATAGTTATATTTTTTTAGCTGATACAGGGCTTACAATCCCAACTCTCGATATGAGGATTTTAGCCTCAGATTATTCGGGATCTAACGGCACACCGCTCGACAAGGCTCTGAGAATCTGCGACTTTGTGCATCACTATATTGAGTTTTCGAGCGGAAGCACCACTTTCAAGACCACGGCATCAGAGAGTTTCCGACAGAGGAAAGGAGTTTGTCAGGACCTCGCCCACATTATGATTTCAATGTGCAGGTCGGTGGGTATCAGCGTCCGCTACGTAAACG
>JAZQPB010000199.1:0-22338 GCA_045628165.1 Bacteroidales bacterium
CCTTCTTCTCGGCGGTTCTGCGAATCACGGGACGAGTTGCGGTTTCGTGCGCTCGGACTCGTATCACGTCCCCTCGACTACGTGGGCGCACGTCGGCTCTCGCCTTTGCTTTATAACGAAAGAACAATAACACGAAAACACGTAAGTTTTTATGGGTAATTTTGTAAATGATGACGGAAGCCTTGCCTTCCTCAGGATACCGCGCGATGAGAACAATAGAAGTTTTTGCTGTGACGAAACCACACAGTCGAAACTGGTGAACACTACATTCTGGATCGTTGATTTTCTGGAAGACGTTCCCACGCGTTTTTCAAAATCGAAGGGCACCAAGGGGCAGACATTGGTAAAGATAAAGTTTACCAAGGACGCCCCGGAGTCAGAGGCCAAGAAGTTTTTCACTGGATCCTCCGAGATTCTTTACATCTTGCAAAAGATAAGGGAACTGAAGGCATTCCCCAGACGTGTAACATTGCGGTCAAACGGTAATCGATATTTCATTGAGTAATACAGGGCGGGCTGAGCTCAGGGCCTTCTTCTCGGCGGTAATGCGAATAACGGGACGAATTGCGGTTTCGTGAACTCGAACTCGAATAACGTCCCCTCGAATACGTGGACGAACGTCGGCTCTCACCTATGCTAATAGAATAGTTCAGTAGCCTTACCTCATGGTAAAAAACATAATTGCGCTAAAAGTGTTGGTAGATAGCAATATCGAAGACTCTAAGCATCAATAAGCAAAGCTGATGAAACGCTTTAATAATTTATACGAATCTGTAATAAGTATCGAAAACCTACAGCAGGCGGACGAGAAGGCTCGACGCGGCAAGCAAAGATCTTACGGCGTAAGGCACCACGACAAGAACCGCGAAAGCAATATTCAGGCATTGCACGAAGCGCTGAAGAATAAAACCTTCAGGACTTCTCCATACACCATTTTTACCGTGTATGAACCCAAGGAGCGGATTATTTACCGTTTGCCTTATTTCCCAGACAGGATAGTGCATCATGCGGTAATGAATGTATTGGAGCCTATCTGGCGCAATGTATTTACCAGCAATACCTATTCCTGTATCAAGGATAGAGGTCTCGAGGGATGCGCCCGGCAAGTAGATCGTATTATCGCCCGGCATCAGAAGGAAGATCTTTATTGCCTGAAGATCGACATTAAGAAGTATTACCCGTCTATCGACCATTCGGTAATGAAGACGATAATACGCCGTAAGATAAAAGATCCTGATTTGCTTTGGTTGCTCGATGAGATCATAGACAGTGCCGAGGGCCTGCCGATAGGCAACTATATAAGCCAGTATTTGGCCAACTTGTATCTGGCTTACTTCATGCACTGGGTAAATGAGGACTTGCCGTATATCGTGCAGTCGAAAATGGATCTCGATTGCAAGCCATATCTGCAAGCCACTGAATACGCCGACGATATAGTTTTCTTCGCCACCGACAAGGAAACACTTCATCAGGTATTCACCGAGATAAGGCTCTACATTGAGGGCCATCTCAATCTCAGGATCAAGGGAAATTGGCAGATCTTCCTGATAGCCCAGAACAGGGCCGACAAGAAAGGCCGTGCGCTGGATTATGTAGGTTACAGATTCTATAAGAAACAGAAATTATTACGTAAGCGGATAAAGAAAAACTTATGTAAGAAAGTTTCACGGCTGGGCAAGCGCAAAAGGCCGCCCACGGCGCAAGAAATGAAAAAAGAGATAGCACCGTGGCTTGGCTGGTGCAAACATAGTAATTCACGAAATCTATTACGCAAAATCTTAAAACCAGATTACCATGAAAGCATTTTACGACACTAAGCCTTCCGTACTCGAACCTGTTGGAAATGGATCCTTTTTGTACCGCTACAACATAGAGGAAGTGGAGACAGAAACAGAGGAAGCCCATACCCAGTGGCAATGCGAGGAAGTGACTGTTTACGCGTCACTCACGGCCAACAAGATCACCGAGGCGGTAATAACCGACAAATGGCCATCCAACTACGAGCAGAAACTGGCCAACGAGTACGAGGGCGCAAAGCTTGGAGTATATGGCCCAGACGAAGCCGAAGCCAAAACTGAAGCCTTCCGAAACTTCCTGATAGACCGCAAGAATCTGAAGGCGATTATTGACAAGGATTGCCAGGACCTAAATATTTTGTAGCTATGGAAGAATATTTAGGAATATTTCAGAATCTTGCCTTCCCCGTGGCCATGTGTGTTGTACTCCTGGTAGCGATTGGCATTTTCACAAAGAAGCTTTTGTCGCTTGTCGAGTCTATGATGAACAAGCACGACGAGGAGCGCAAGAAGATCTTTGATTATATGCGGACCGCCAACGCGGAACAAAACGCGATAATCAAGGAAAACACGGAAACCAACAAGAAAGTAGTTTCGCTGTTGATCCTGGTACATAAAGAACTCAAGGCGAATACGCCAAACAAGTAAAAGAACAGCCTGAAGCCGTACGGCTTCAGGCTGTTCTTTTTTTGCATAAAGCATTGATTTTAAACATAAAATATTAGTTTATATGAATTAAATATTATATATTTGTAATACACACAACACACAACATTTTTATCACACAACTTTTTTAAATTACTGATCATGAATAAAATACAAAGTTGGTTATCCAACCATGTAAAAGATTTCGCAGTTAAGAACTGGGAGATCTACGCCATCAAGAAAGAATGGCTTGCAGTAATCCTACTGTTACTACTCACCAAGTTGGCCACTTCGGCCGTATCTATCTTTTCCGGCTACCAGTACCTTCAGAGTTTTTTCTTTGGGCTCGTAAATTCTGAGGCCGTCGCAAGCTGGTTTTCCATTATAGCACTGGCCCTTATCGAGGGACTGGCCGCGCTGTTCTTGGCTAAGTTTTTCAAATTCGCTTTGCGTATGCAGTGGCTTACAGCCGTAATGCCGTTGTTTTTCGCTATCCTGGTATTTGCAGTATCCTTCATTACCAGTACCAACGGCATAGCGATCTACACAGCACAAGGCGTGGATCTCAGCAACGAGATAAACGCCAAGTACAACAGCCTTATAGAAGCACGTCGTCAGGACTACGCCGCCGATTGCGACAACGTGAAGGACCAGATAAGCGCCATCAAGAACAACCCTGAAGAATGGAAAAACGGCCAAAGATGCGTATTGAGCCATGCGCAAAACGAAGAATTATCTAAGTGTTACGACAAGCTGAACGCCGCAAAAATTTCCCTCAATAGCGACGTAAAAGACCTTCAGGAACAGCAGAAGGCAGAGCTTGCCGACAACGCCACACACACCACCAACGAAGCCGATAAATACTACAATATCGTGGCAGTGATAATGATAATACAGGTAGTATGCAGTGGCGCTTTATGGTTTTTTTGGTGTAAGATCAGCGGCGAGGATGCCCCGGACATCGACGCCAAGGATGGTGTAAAAAGCATCTACGACAAGGCCGCAAGCCTGATAAGAAGCGGTGTCGATACTTGCATTACCACAGAGTTCAACACCATTACCACCGCCTTTGCAACCCTCGACAACGAGCTCCACCGCCGACAGCTGGCACAGGCCGAACGCTGGAAACAGCAGCAACAGGAAGCCTACCAGATAGCGGCCAACGTCAAAAACACGGTTTCCGACGCACCAACAGAGACGCCAGAAGCAACCACGGAAACACCTTCAGAAGGGCCGACAGAAGCCCCGGCAATAGAAAACAAGCCGCCGCAAATCTTCAAAATTCGAGGTTTTGAAGTCCCCGTCTCGGCACCTGAACAAGCCCTGGAAACACCCCCCGAAACGGAAAAACCCGAACAGCCTTACGGCGGCTCCTACGGGCCCGTAGTGACGCCTGAAAATACGGCTGAAAAAATCACCCGTATTTGCCCCGTTTGTGGCTGTGAATTTATGCCCCGTGCATGGAATCAGCGCTATTGCTGCAAGGCCCACAAGGACGCCTATTGGCAGCAACAAGGCTTAGACTTGGACACCATTAAGAAGGCAAACGCAAAACGATAATACTAACCATCTAATACACAACATTATGAGCCACCCAGTAATAAACTTCACTTGCAGACACTGCAAGCATCGCCAGGCGATAGGCGACAAGAAGAAGGTCCAGTATTGCGCTGTGATCAAGAGCAACCGTACAGAAACAGGACTTCGCCAGATTAGCGTAAAAGATCCAGCTTGCACCAAGTTCGAGATAGATCCAGAACTTAAACAAGCCAAGGAAGCCAGCAAGAAGGCCAACGACTAACATGAGACCAAATCAACAACAAAAACGGACTTACAGCAAGCTGTAGGTCCGTTTTTAATCTTTTTTGATATGGAGAAATATAAAGTATATTACGGCTGGGCCAAAGTAGGGAAGGCCCAAAAAAGAGAGTCGCTTTGTGTGATATTTCTGAATAGTTCAACACCGCCAAGGATAAACAAAGACGGCAAAGACGGAGTAACAAGATACATAAATGTTTGTTATGAGCGCTACCAAACCGAGGAAGAGCAACTGGATATAGAACACATTAGCAGAATCTACACGGTATATAATATCTTCCTGGATTCAAAGGAAGTAAGAGGAAGTTTGAACAAGGCTTTGCAAATAAATTTTGAAGCGGATAAATACAACGTTTCCAAAGCAGAACGACAGCGGATAAAGGAAGCGCTTAGATCCTTTTTCCTGAATAATCATAAAAATTACAGAGAACCAGGTTATCAATTGGAGATAGAATTTGGTTTGTAATTTTTTAGTGTTTATATTTGCAACAGATAATCAAAAATCTTTTCATTATGAGTATATCAGAATATTTACAAAAACAAGCACCACCGAAACCAACATTTGAAGGCTTGAACGGTGCCGGGCTGGGAATGGCTGGAACTTTTATATTACATTCGCGTATTGCTACATATTTAGCAAAAAAAATAGATTGGTTCCCAGATAAAAAAAATTTTAATTGCTACTATGAAGCAGTTGTAGAAGCAAGAGAAACAGAAGGAGCCCACGCGCAAATATACGATATTTGCGTAAAACGTTTTAATTATGATAATCCTAAAAGCTATGGCGACAATGTTATTATAATAGAAATAACAAACTCAGAAGCCGACGAAAAAAGAGCCTTTGAACGTATAAACAAGGCTAAAACAAAAGGATTATACGAAGGTTTTATTTTTAACTACGTGGAAAATATTTGGAAAGGTTTTCACGTAGACAATACCAAAAAATTTGTTACTTCAGACGATAAAGAAGACAAAGTAAATTATTATTCCGATTTCTTACATTTAGATCTGAAGGAATTAGTAGAAAAGTTTTTCTTACTTATTAACTACAAGTTTTAAACTAACAGGACACGCCGTTGAAACGAATTGCAGCACGTTTCAACGGCGTTTTTTTGTGTTTTCAGTAGGGGAGTGGGGCAAGTCTCGGTTCTTGGTTCATCAATAGTCCGACAATACAAACTCCATAAAATATTGCTTAATGTTTCCCAGAGTCCGGCCTAAAGTTCAGCTTCTTGATAGCCTCATTTCCCTGAGTTTGGCTTCGGTCAGTGTACACATCAGTAATGGCAATAGAGCTGTGTCGAGCCTGATCTCTCACCTGGGCAACGTCCAGAACTTTGAGCATCGCGGTGATGCCAGTGTCCTTCAGACTGTAGAACTGGTAACAATCAGGAAACTTCATTTCCTTACGGATCTTGTTCCATTCGTCCCTCAGAATATGTGCCGTGATGGCTACTGGTGAAGGCTTGAGTCCTTTGCCGATAATGTGATATTGATTTGGAAATTCATAAATTTTCAGATCAAGCAACATTGTGGCCACATTGTTAGGCATTGTTACTGTTTGCCCCTTCCCGTTTTTGGATATGGATCCAGGAATAAAGATTGTCTGATTCTTGAAAGATATGTTGCTTATCACCAGTCCGCAAATTTCCGATGGCCTGATAAAGCAACCATATAGCAGCCAACACGCCAGTAGATAAAACTTCCTGTTTGGATCCTCGCCGATATGTGCGAAAATTTCTGTTAGCAGTTCATCAGGAATTGCCGCGCGTCGCTTCTTGCCGTTTCGTGCATTCTCAATGCCAGCCGCCGGATTCTCCAATATCCATTCCTTCTTTACGCAATAGTTAAAGAACGTACGGATAGATTGAAGGTAATGGTTTCGAGTATAGGAAGTTCTTTTCTTATCGATATACAGGTAATCCAAGAAGTCGCTAACCTGTATTTTCTTGATCTTGTAGAGAAAAAGATCCTTGCCTATCCAGTCGGCAAACGTCTTCAGCTGTTGGGCATAGTCTTCATAGCAAGCTTCTTTTATAACGCCGTCCTCCAGCTGGCGGCGCTTCTCGTTCATAAAGGCGCTGTATGCTTCAGACCATAAAACAAGCTTGTCCTCGGATTCTGCCAGAAACGGATTGAAGCCCCTGGCAAGGTTACTGTTTATTTGCTTAATCAGTTCCTCGGCGTATTCCTTACGGATCTTAGCCGATTTTATGTAATTAAGCTTCACGCGTCTTACAGTCATCTTCCCGTTTTCAGGATTCACGACGCTATAAGCCACATACCAATTGTTTTTGCCCTTCACAAGATGAGCCGGGCGATAGTCTAATACATTCATAAACTGACATTTTACGGCTTAGCGGTCCAAAAAAATGAAAGTTCCGATATGTACCCGAATAAAAAAAGCGAGTTAAACTAACTCGCTTTTTTAGAGAGACTTACAATAATGTAAGCGGAGAGAGGGGGATTCGAACCCCCGGTACCAGAGATAACCAGTACGACGGTTTAGCAAACCGTTGGTTTCAGCCACTCACCCATCTCTCCAGAGATGTTCTGTCCTGAATCATTTAACTGTTGCAAAGATAAAATCAATTTCTCAATTTTCCAAATCTTTTAGCAACATTTTTCAGTCTTGTGTCGGTCTCCAGAGGATCGAACTCTGGACCCACTGATTAAGAGTCAGTTGCTCTACCAACTGAGCTAGAGACCGTGTCGTTTGTTTTATTTTGACGATGCAAAGGTAAGGGCATTTTTTTATTTTACCAAATTTTTTTGGAACTTTTTTTCATTTTTTTTTACTTTGCAGTCTCAAATTACTGAAAACATGAACCGTATATTTGTTATAATTTCAATAATATTAAGCTGTTGCAGCGTTTCCAACGCCCAGTTGGAGACCGCAATCTGGTATTTTGGCCGCAATGCAGGTCTCGATTTCAATACTCCCGAGCCCAGAATCCTGCTCGACGGGGCCTTGAGCAATCTTGAGGGTGTGGCCGCTTTCAGCGATTCGCTCGGCAATCTGCTTTTCTATACCGACGGCCGCACAGCGTGGAACCGTGAGCACAAGGTGATGCTGAACGGCGACAATCTTGTGGGACACGTATCTTCCACAGAATCAGCCATTATAATGCCGTGGCCCGGCAATCCTTACCGCTATTTTCTCTTTGTGGTGGATGCGGAGTTCGGCGGTCACGGCCTCAGCTATTCCGTTGTGGATATGAGGCTCGATGACGGCCTTGGCGGCATCACATCGCAGAAAAACGTCGTGCTCGAGGATGTGGTCTGCGAGAAGGTTACCGCCATCCGTCACGAGAACAACCGCGATTTCTGGCTTATCACGCGCCCCGTGCCGGGAAGTTATATCCTTGAATATCTTGTAGATGAGAGCGGAATAGTTGCCGGTTCGCGCCGGAAATTCGATGTCTGCGGTTTCTCCATCGAGAAAAACAACGGTGTCTATAATCCTCAGACTGGTCAGCTCGAAAATCAGTACGATCCCACCATGGCCATCGGCTATATGCGTATTGCGCCCAACGGCCGCAAGATTGCCGTTGCCAATGCCAGCGCGTCTATCATGGTGGAGGATCCTGATGGCGATTATTACGTCAATTTCCTCGATGTGCTTGATTTCGACCCTGCTACGGGCATCATCAAGCCGTATCTTTCGTATCTCGACCGCGAGGCTTTCCTCTATGGCGTTGAGTTCAGCAACGATGTCAGCAAGCTTTATTTTACATCGCGGCGCAAGATTTTCCAGATGGATCTCGCGCTTCCGAATCCGCAGGAGGCGGCGGCTTCGGTGGTTCAGGTAGGCGAGTTTCCGCAGCTCACCGATATCGATACCAGTTACGCCGGCGCGCTTCAGCTGGCTCTCAACGGAAAGATTTACGTGGCGCAGCGCGATTACGGCTATCTCGGCGTTATCGAGAATCCGCGCGAGAAAGGCTCTGCCTGCAATTATATTGTTGATGGCCAGTATCTTGGAGGAAGAATCTCGCTCATGGGTTTGCCAAACTTTATCCCGACGTATTTTCTGCCGCCGCATTTCGTTATCGAGAACAGCTGCAGCAATTCGCTTGTAAAGTTTACCTGCACCGATACCAGGCCCGTCGATTATTACGAGTGGAAACTCTCCACGGTGGATGGCGAGCTAATTCATAAGTCTTTTGAGCGCGAGTTCGATTATTCCCTTCCGCTGCCCGGCCAGTACCGTATCACCATGACAATCAGGAGCATGGGCGTGGAGCACAGCGACTACAGGATTTTCGAGGTTTACGATCCGCCGGTTCTGCGCCTTCAGCGCGACACCGTAATTTGCCGTGGCACTTCCATTACCCTCGATGTGTCGCAAGACGAAAATTTTGCCTTCAGCTGGCTGAATCACGATGGATTGGTCTGGGAGCTCGATTCGCCTGCGCAGGCCGTGGGAATGTTGGCTGATCCTCATACTTCTTGTTTCAGCTGCGATACTGTAAGAGTGGAAGTGGCTGAGCCTGAAACGTTTTCGCTGGGTCCGGACCTGAGTTTCTGCAGCGGCGGCAGTGTAAGCATTTCAGCTGATATCCCTACACAGAACTACCTGGAGTGGGAGTGGAGCGACAACAACAGCCATAATCCCGAGAGAATTTTTGATCTGCCCGGAAGATACGCGGCCCGCGCGCTCGATTTCAATTTTTGCGAAGTCTCTGATACTGTTTCGGTTACCGAAAATCCTCTGCCTGCAATAGATTTTGGCGTGGATGATATTTTGTGCGACAATATCAAAAGGAAACTTGACTGTGGTGTGCCCGATGCCAAGTACATTTGGAATACCGGCGAGACTTCGCGTGAGATTTTTCCAGCTGATGCCGGTAAATTTTTCGTGACCGTGACGGATGCAAATAATTGTGTATCAGCTGATACAATTATTCTACGTGCCAAGACTCTGCCGCTCGTTAATCTGCCTAACGATACCACGCTCTGCGACGGCGCAAGCTTGACTCTCGATGCCCGCTGGGACGATGCGATTTTTTACCGCTGGCAGGATTCTTCGTCTGATTATCAGTACATTGTGTCTCAGCCGGGTACGTATAAGGTTACTGTGGAGAATTTCTGCGGAGATACTTCCGACGAGGTGAATATCCGCTACAGATATTGCGGCGAGTTCGTTTTCCCAAACATCATTACTCCCAACGGCGACGATATCAACGATTTTTTCAGGATTAAGGGTCTCGACGAGTTTACATCAGGCTGGCATATAGATATTTACAACCGCGAGGGCAGGCACGTGTACCATTCCGACGACTACCGGAACGAGTGGAATGCCGATGGCCTGTCCGACGGCGTTTATTTCTATGTTTTCTACCGCGGCGATGTCAAGTACAATGGAAATATTACTGTATTCCGCAGGTAGCTGATGGCGTGTTATTTTACGTCTATCTTCTTGACTATCTGAGTTCCCATCACCTCGTTGAGGCGTGTGATGATGGCGCTGCGGCGCATTGAGATTTCGTTGCGTACTATGGCGGAGCGGAATCTCACTGTGAGCACTCCGTCCTTGAAGTTTATGGTGCGCGTGTCGTTGGCTATAAAACGGCCCACTATCTCGTCCCATTTCTGCATCAGTCTCATTTCCTGGATGCGTTTTTCGGCGCCCACGGCACGCAAAAACTGCTGAAGCACATCTGTAAGTGTCTCAGGCTGTTTGGGTTTCATATTCATTTTATTTTCCGGCTATTTTTAGTCCAAGACCTATTATAAGTATGTCGTTTCCTTTGGTGTTTTCGCCCTTCCAGCTGTTGAATTCGTCCTCGAATGCGCGTTTTTGGTCGAGCATGGGCTCGTTGGCGTGCTTCATCATCAGCTGGCGGAGATATGGATTGCCGAAACGGGCGTTGTTGCCGCCTCCGCGCTGATTTACAAATCCGTCGGTCTTCAGATATATTTTGTCATCTTTCTCAAGCTCAATGGTTTCGGTGGTGTAGTTTTTCCGCCGTCCAAACGAGACTGCAAAATTCATCCTGTCGCCGCGGAACTCGTGGAGGTCGTTTTCCTTGCGCGATGTTCCGGGATACGATTTCCTGAGCAGGCACACGCTTCCGTAGGCTCCGGCGTATGACAGCATCCGCTGTTTCTCGCAGATTATGCACACCGAAAAATTTACCGGGATATCGTCGTCGGTGCGGTATTGGGCGTTTTTCTCGGCTATGTGTGCGTACTTACTCCTCAGAGCGTCAAGCACTTGGCCGGCCTCCATCTTTGTGATGTCGCCTTTTTCCACTATCTCCTGCAGGAATACGATGTTCAGTATTCCCTTCACGAAACCGTTGATTCCGGAGTGTCCGCAGTTTCCGCAGGCCACCAGTGTGTAGTCGCCTTTTCTTATAAATTTGTAAAAATCGCCTCCCACGGCCTCCCATGGCTTGTAGAGCACAAAAAAGTCGGCGAACATCGATTTTATCTGTCCCGTGTCGGTCATTATGGTTCTCTGCAGCGGAATCAGATGCTTGAGCGTGTCCACCATTTTCATCTTCTGGAGGTCGAGTTTCTGCTTGTTTTCGGCCAGTTCGGCGGCCAGGGTCATCATTTCAGCTGCCTTCTGCTGTCTCTCGGCCTTCAGGCAGTCGGTTTCCGATTCCATGGTCTCTATCCTCAGCATCAGGCTCTTGGCGAGCTCGCTGGCCTCCTGCTGCTTGTTTTGGGTTTCAGCTAATACGTTTTTTATGTTTTCCCCATCAGCTGCAAGCGCCTCAGCCTCCATGCACTTGGCCCGATATTTCCGGTTCTGAAGAATTATTACTATTATAAAGGCTGTAGCAATAATTGCGGCGGTAATGATATATGGTGTCATTGTTTTCTTTTATTGGATTACGGTGCAAATTTAGCTGATTGGCTCCAATAAAAAAAATCTATTTTCCATTATTTTATTTGTAATGCTTATTACGTTGATAATTAATGATATATATATTGCTGTTTTGAATATTGAATAATAATTCGAAAAAAATCTTTCAAAATATTTTCATAATTGGAAATATATAGTTAATTTTAGCAAAATTTTGATAATTGTATGTTTGTCGTTGCAATATCAATTTGGCATTAATATTGTTTTTTACTAATGTGAGTGGCCTTGTGCGACAGGCATTACTGATTACGAACACCAATATTTTACATACTTGTGATGCAATATACTGAATATAAATACAATAGTAAAAAATATCCATTCTCCAGTCTGTTGAGAGTGGCCTTGGTGCTTGCGCTTGTGTATATGACAGGCGTGCGGGCCTATGGTCAGGTTGCATCAGAAATACTCAGGGCGTCCAAGATCATTACCTGTGTGGAAATGGTTGACTGGAAGTCTTTTACAAGTCCCGACGAATTTACAATCGGCGTATACGGCCAGTTTGCCGAGGAGATTAATCCGCTGAAGGAGCTCTCCAAAAACCGTGTAATCTGCGACCGTCCCATCCGCATAGTTCAGTTCCGCCGCAAGAGGGACGTTGTTCCTACCGATGTGCTTTTCATCAACAGCAAATACAATGAGGACCTCGAACAGCTTTATTCTCAGGGTGTTGCTAATAAATCTCTCGTAATTACCGATCATGCGCCTTCCGACAAGAATTTCATGATCAATCTTCTTTTTCAGCCCAACGGAAAGGATTTCGAGGTTAATTTTGATGCCTGCAAGCAGTCTAATGCGATGGTCACCGAGAAGCTCACCAACCAGGGAGGCAGCACCATCGAGCTCAAGACTTTGATTTTCAAGCAGGAGCAGGCTCTTCAGGCCAAGCAGGAGCGTCTTAATAAGCGTAAGGACAGCTTGAATTCCATTGAGGAGCAGATGCGTCAGCAGATAGCTGACAACCAGCGCCTTATGGAAGAGAACAACGAGCTTGCCCGCGATCTCGACAGATTGCAGAAGGCGGTAGAGCAGGAGCAGGCCAATGCCGCTCTCGTAATGGCTCAGGTTCAGCGCAATCAGGAGAAACTGCGTCTCGATCAGCTGGAAATGGACCAGCAGAACGATTCGCTCTCCAAGGCCGACGAGTTTATTGCACAGGCCCGCGCCGATATCAAGTTCCTAAACGACTCTCTCAATCAGCGTGAGCAGGTTATTCAGTTCAATATGGACCAGATTAAGACCGGTGACGATGATATCAACCGCGGTCACAGGATTATCACGGCCATTGTGATTTTCCTTGTGGTGGTTTCGTTTCTCGTAATCTTGATTGTGAAGTCTCTCCGTGACCGCAAGCGAGCTAATATCAAGCTTTTGCAGAAAAATCAGGAGCTTCTTCAGCAGACTCAGGAAATCAACGAGCAGGCGTCTCAGCTCGAGAATGTGAACAAGGAGCTTGAGAAACTCTCCATCGTGGCCGGCAAGACTCAGAACGCCATCGTAATCATGGACCGGAACGGCTATTTCGAGTGGGTGAACGCCGGTTTTACACGTTTCTTTGGTTATACACTTCAGCTGCTGAGAAACGAGCGCGACGAGAATATTGTGAATGTAAGCTCCAACAAGAGCATACGCAATATATTATTTAAATGTGTAAGCAACAAGCAGACCATCGTTTTTGAGAGCGACGCCGTTACGCGCGCCGGTCAGAAGATTGCGGCTCAGACCACTCTCTCGCCGATTCTCAATCAGAAAGGCGATGTTACCCAGCTTGTGGCCATATATTCGGATATTTCGAAGCTCAAGGAGCAGGAGGCCGCCATCCGCAGCCAGAACGAGGAGCTCATCCAGCAGAAGAATACCCTCGAGATTCAGAAAACTCAGATCGAGGAGCAGACCAAGAGCATCAAATCCGGTATCTATTATGCTCAGACCATTCAGCAGACCATTCTTCCGCCCACCGAGCAGATTCAGAAACATTTCGACTGTTTTGTGCTTTTCCGTCCCAAGGACATCGTTTCGGGCGATTTCTACTGGTTCTCGGAGGCGCAGGACGACGACAGAAACTATCAGTTTGTGGGCGATTTCGACTGCACGGGCCACGGTGTGCCTGGCGCGTTCATGAGCCTTATCGGAAACCGTATCCTCAACGAGGTAATCAATGTGCGCAAGACATATTCTCCGCGCGACATTATGGATGAGCTCAACAAGAATGTTATCAAGGCTCTCAAGCAGGAGCAGACCACCAACAACGACGGTATGGATACCTGCCTCTGCCGTGTGGAGAAGCTCTCCTTAACCGACTATAAGGTTACTTTCTGCGGCGCCAAGCGTCCTCTCTATTATCTTACTACCGATAGTCAGGAGGTTCAGGAGCTCAAGGGCGACCGCAAGTCCATAGGCGGTACACAGAAAAAGCGTGGAAACATTCAGTTTACCGATCAGGAGATTATCATGCATTCGGGCGATATCATGATACTCTGCAGCGATGGAATCTCCGATCAGTGCGACAAGGAAAGAAAGAAATTCTCTTCAGAAAGACTCCGCAATATTATTCTTCAGAACCGCAACGAGACAATGGACCGCCAGTGCAATCTTTTGAGCCAGGCTCTCGACGACTATCGCGGCGAGGAGGAACAGCGTGATGATATTTCTGTAATAGGAATAAAATTTAGATAGACCGATGCAAAAAAAATTGAACATATTTCCCCGTATAATTACGGTCCTTGTAGGTTTTCTGTTGCTCATTACAGTAAGCCAGGATTCTTATGCGCAGCTTGGAAAGGAGGCTCAGCGCGTAAGCTGGATCCGCATTGTGGCCAATAGTTTCTTCTGGCCCAACGAGGATACTATTCATACTTTTACAGTTGGTGTGTTCGGTAATAATGCTCCCGAATTCGGTTATCTTAATAATCTGGTTCAGAAGAATGACTTCAATATCAAGGATAAACCTGTAAAGGCTGTTCATTTCCGCCGTTTGAGGGATGTGGTTCCCACAGATGTAATTTACGTAAGCCACGATTATTACAATCAGCTTCCCGATATCAGCGACCGCATCGGCGATTATCCTACGGTAATTATTGTGGACAGCTGTTCGCAGTCGTTGGAGAAATACTGCATGGTGAATCTTCTCTTTCAGGGCAAGCAGCCTCTCAAATTGCAGTCGCCACGTATGCTGAAGTCCAAGCTCGATTGTACCGACGAGTTTAAGCGTCAGGGTGGAAGCAAGTCTGACCTCTTGGATATGAACGACTCGTATTCCAAGAACAATCAGGAGAAAGAGAATGAGCTCCTGGTGCTTGAGGCCGACCTCAACCGCCGTCTTGCCGATTTGCAGACTCAGATGCTCAACAACGATATCCAGTCCAATCAGATCAACAACCGAAAGGAACTTCTTCTGGCTCACGAGGAGGATATCGAGAACGAGAGAAAGAAAGCTGACACGTTGGCTACAAGGGCCGAGAATCTCCGCCGTGTGTCCGAGAAAAACCGCGCTCTTATCGAGAAGCAGAAATTGGAGATAGCCGAGCGACGCAAGGCCACCGAATCTATATTAGCTGATATTGAGGACCAGAAAGCTATAATCGCCGGCCGTGAGGAAGCCATCAAGCTGCAGGAAGAGAAGCTTAAGGACCAGGACAAGACCAAGGATTTTCAGCGCACGATCACAATTATCGGTATCAGCGCCGCTGTTTTGGTTCTTGTGCTCATCATAATTATTACCATCAGTAATATCTCGCGTAAGAAGAAAAACCGTCAGCTTGAGGCCAAGAACGACGAGGTAGACCGTCAGAAGGATCTTATCCAGGCCCAGAGCGAGCAGCTGCTCCAGATCAACAAGGAGCTCGAGAAACTATCCATCGTGGCGTCTCAGACCGATAATGGAGTTGTGATAATGGACAATCTCGGCAATATCGAGTGGGTAAACCGCGGTTTCACCAATATGTATGGTTATACTGCCAAGGATCTTACAGCTCAGGCTCAGGACTGTCTCACAGGTTTCTATTCCAAGAATCCCGACATCCAGACCATCAAGGAAGACTGCCTGATGAACTCTCAGCCACGTGTGTTCGAGTGCGAGATTATCACCAAGCAGGGCAAGTCGGTTTGGATTCAGTCCACTCTTACGCCTATCATCGACGAGAACAATCAGATAGGCCGTCTGGTAACTATCGACACCGATATCACTCAGATTAAGGAGCAGGAGCTCGCCATTATGCGTCAGGGAGTTACACTGGCCTCTCAGCGTGACGAGCTTGCGCAGCAGAATGAGTTCATCAAGGAGCAGAACGCGCACATCAGCACATCGCTCACCTACGCCAAAACCATCCAGGAGACCGTGATGCCTCTTGAGGTGAATATCACAAAGTATTTCAAGTATTTCGGAATATTTATTCCGCTGCAGATTGTAAGCGGCGATTTCTACTGGTTTACCCGTGTGCCCGACGATGAGCGCATAGCCTTCACCGCCGCAGTGGACTGTACAGGTCACGGAGTTCCCGGTGCGTTCATGTGCATGATTACCACGCGTATCCTTTCGGAGATTATTGTGGAGCACCACATTTATGATACCAAGGAGATTCTCAACAGCCTGAACGCCGGTCTTGTGGCCGCGCTCAAGCAGGACGAGACCGACAACAACGACAGTCTTGAGATCTGTCTCTGCAAGTTCACCCACATCGACGACGAGAATTACGAGATGTCGTTCTCAGGCGCCAAGCGTCCGCTCTACATCTATCACGACGCCACTCAGCAGTTCGATATCCTGAAGGGCGACCGCAAGACTATCGGCGGATTGATGTCGAAGCGCAATGCCACCGAGTTTACATCCGAGGTGGTGGTTCTCAGAAAGAATGACAAAATTTACATGACCTCTGATGGTTTTGTAAATCAATTTGATATAAACAACAAGAAGTATGGAAGCGAGCGACTTGTAACACTTCTCAAGTCCATCGCTCCAATGGCATTGCCCGACCAGAAGATTGTTCTGGAACAGGAATATGCCAATCACCGAGGCGCCGCCGAGCAAAACGATGACGTTACTGTTTTTGCGGTGCAGCTTATTTAGTAACTATTTTATCAGATAACAATTGCTATGGCTTTAGAACAAAACGGTAAAGAGATTTTTGAGTCGATGTTCGACAACAAGGTTGTAATCTCGTATATCGGACCTTTCGACGGTCAGTTATTGTCGTTGTTGGCAGCTAATATCGAGGATTCTCTGTGGGACGACCCTAAGCGCGGCAAGAAATTCTTCAAGATTTTCATCGAGCTTAGTCAGAATATCTATCTGTATTCCAAGGAGAAGGCTGCGGGTCTTGATAAATCCGCTGGTGTAGGTCTCATGCTCATCAAGGAGTTTGAGGACCATTTCCAGTTTATTACCGGAAACCTGGTGGGCCACAAGGATTACTTGAAGCTTACCGACAAGTGCGATCAAATTATCTCGAAAAACAAGGATGAGCTCAGGGAGTTTAAGCGTCAGCAGAGAGCAATGCCCAGGGAATCGGAAACTGATGGTGGCAATATCGGCATCATTCAGTCTACAATTCTCAGCGGTTATCCGCCGTCGTATACTTTCCGCAAGATAGATGACGACAATTATTTCTATATTCTCAGCGTCAGAATTGATAAGTAGCTAAACCATATTAATTACGAAATCCGAATTACGAATTACGAATGTCTTCCATTCGGAATCCGCAATTCGGATTTCATAATTCATAATTCATAATTCGTAATTCGTAATTCGTAATTATAATTATTTCTCGTCCGATTCCTTTATTTCCTCAAGCTCCAGCCAGCGCATTTCCTTCTCGTCGAGGGTGTTGATTATCTCGTTGATGCGGTTGGAGAGTTTTGTAATCTCGTCCATGTCGGTAGTGCCGCCGGAGAGTTTGCTCTCGATTTCGGATTTCTCGGCCTCAAGCGCGGCTATCTCTTTTTCGAGCTGCTGATATTCCATGTTGAGCTTGTAGGTGAAATTTTTCTTGCGCTTCTCGCCTCGGGTGTCGGTTTTAGGGCTATCAGCTGATATGGCCTTATCAGCTGATAACTGTCTGCCGGCCTGGCGCTCATCTTCCTTCTGAGTGAGGTATACGGTGTAGTTGCCGGGGAAATTGCGGATCTTGCCGTTCTCCTCAAATACAAAAAGGCTCTCGGCTACCTTGTCGAGAAAATACCTGTCGTGGCTTACCACTATCAGACAGCCGGCGTAGGCGTTCAGGTAATCCTCCAGCACGTTTAATGTGATGATATCCAAATCGTTGGTGGGCTCGTCGAGTATCAGGAAGTTTGGATTCTTCATCAGTACGGTCATCAGGTAGAGGCGTCTGCGCTCGCCGCCGCTCAGCTTGGCGAGTGGCGCGTAGTGCATCTTGGGCGGAAACAGGAAGTATTCCAAAAACTGCGACGCCGAGAGCTTGCGTCCGTCGCCGAGTATCACCACTTCAGCTATATCCTTTATTATGTCGATTACACGCTGGTCTTCCTTGTAGGTGATGCCGGTCTGCTCGTAATATCCGGGAAATACGGTTTCGCCAAACTCGGCAGTGCCCGAATCCGGATTCAGCTTGCCCAT
This sequence comes from Bacteroidales bacterium, assembly GCA_045628165.1. Lineage (GTDB taxonomy): Bacteria > Bacteroidota > Bacteroidia > Bacteroidales > UBA3824 > UBA3824. Next base: position 17,711 of record JAZQPB010000199.1, read on the forward strand.
TATGATATTCAGGAGCGTGGATTTTCCGCAGCCGTTGTGTCCGCAGATTCCTATTTTGTCGGTTTTCTGGAATGAGTATGTGAAATCGTCTATCAGTTTTCTATCGCCGAACGATTTGCACAGGTTCTTGATTTCCAATACCTTGTTGCCGAGCCGGTGGGCCGATCCGGTGGCTATCTCCACTTTCTTGTTTTCGATGCGCTGCGATGCAAACTCCTTGAGCTTGTAGAAATTGTCGATGCGGTATTTTGCTTTTCCGCCGCGGGCCTTGGGCATTCTCGAAATCCAGTCGGCCTCTTTCCTCAGCAGGTTGTTGGCCTTGGTGAGCGCTGCCGACAGGTTTTGCAGCCTCTCGTCCCTCTTGCGCAGGTAATATGTGTAATTGCCTGTGTAATTGTATACTGTGTTGTCGTCGATCTCGATTATGAAGTCGCATACATTATCTAGGAAGTATCTGTCGTGGGTTACCATCAGCAGGGTGGTGCGGGTGTCGTGCAGGTATTTCTCGAGCCACTCGGTCATGTCGGTGTCCAGGTGGTTGGTGGGCTCGTCGAGTATCAGGAAATCGGGATGCTCTATCAGCACGTCGGCCAGGGCGATGCGTTTTTTCTGGCCTCCCGAGAGAGTTCCTATTTTCTGGTCGAGGTCGTTTATACGCAGTTTTCCGAGTATCTGTTTCATGTCGCTCTCGTAGTCCCAGGCGTTGGACGAGTCCATAAGTGCCTGTGCATTAGCTATCTTCTCGTGGTCTCCGCTCAGCAGCGCGGTCTCGTATTGGTTGACTATCTGCGCCAGGCGGTTGCTTACCGAGAATATCTGCTCTCTTACCGTGAAATCGTTGTTGAGCTCGGGATCCTGGGTGAGGTATCCTATCGATATGCCGTTTCGGAATACCACGTTGCCCGTGTCGGGAGTGTCTTTCTTGCCGATTATATTGAGCAGTGTGCTTTTGCCGGCGCCGTTTTTGGCTATCAGAGCGGTTTTCTGGTCTTTCATCACCGAGAAACTTATATTCTCGAACAGCACGTGGTCGCCGAACGACTTGCTCAGGTTTTCTACTTGCAGATATGTTATCATATTGTGTATTAGTGTATTGAGCCTCTTGGACCCTTAGTTTTCGTTATTTTTGCAAAGATATATAAAAATCGGCTTTTATTAAAATTTTTTTATTGTATCATATCAGCTGATATGTGTTTTACTGCCTGACTATTAGATGGTTATGCAATATATTTTATATCAGCTGAAAAAAAACGTAATCAAAATCCGTAAAAACAATGAAAAATGTTTTCTGTAATAAATTTTTATTATATTTTTGCAGTGTTGAAATAGGTGGATTTGACATCCGCCTGCTAATAACTATTTATATGTTGAAAAACGTAATATTGTTTTTTAAAGGCTTTGGAATGGGCCTTGCTAATGTGGTTCCCGGTGTTTCGGGAGGTACAATTGCATTGCTTACGGGTATTTTTGAACGATTTATCAATGCTCTGAAGTCTTTTGACATGGAGGCCCTGAGGCTTCTGCTAAGGTTTAAGTTTAAAGAATTTGCCAAACATACCGATTTGTTTTTCCTTTTGGTAATGTTTTTGGGCGAGATAATTGCTATTGTTTCTGCATCTCATCTTTTTGAGTATCTTTTCAGTATCAATAATGGTATTTATGTATGGGCCTTTTTCTTTGGTCTCATATTAGCGTCGGTGTATTATATCGGCAAGACGATAAAGAATTTTAATTTTGCAACTGTAGTTCTTGTATTAATAGGCGCGTCGGTGGCGGTTGGATTCTCCCTGATGTCGCCCGCCAGCGAAAACGACAATCCTTTTTATCTTGTTCTCTGCGGCGCCATCGCAATCTGCGATATGCTTCTGCCCGGTATCTCGGGAAGCTACACTCTTATTCTCCTCGGCAATTACAAACTTATTATGATAGACGCCATTGCGCATTTCAGGCTCGAGATTATTCTGCCTGTGGCTTTGGGCTGCGCGGTGGGTTTCCTCGCTTTTGCGCGTCTGCTGTCGTGGCTCCTCAAGAATTACTGGAATCAGACGATGGCGATACTTTCGGGTTTTGTGGCAGGTTCGCTCACTTTTATCTGGCCCTGGAAAGACAAGATCCTGATGATGAACGAGGAGACTCATCTGCCTCTCCTGGACGGCAAGGGCCGTGAGATTGTGGAGGGCTACAACTGGCATCTTCCGGAGTGGACAGCTGATACGTTTATCGCTATTGCCCTAATTGTGGCGGGAGTGGCCATTCTGTGTCTGCTGGAGGAGTTCTCGAAGGTGATTAAGAGAAAGACCGAGGCGAGCGAAAACGCCCAGGAGCTGGTATCGAAATCGAATTAGCTAATAGAAACAAAATTATTATATCGAACTTATAAAACTACATTAAAGTGGAAGAAGCAATTAAAATGAAGGCCAAGACCTACGAGGGCTTGGAGGATGTACTTGGAAGAGAGTTGATGCGCCTTGGCGCCGACGATGTGGAGACCGAGGCAGAACCCGGCACCGTTACTTTTACCGGTGACAAGTTCCTGCTCTATCAGGCCAACTATGAGCTCCGCACCGCGCTCAAGATTTACAAGGAGATTACATCGTTTGATTTCACCGACAAGGAAAACTTCTTCAATCAGTTCAGGGAGTACCGCTGGAGCAAGATCCTGAATATCTACAAGAGTTTCCGCATCGAGGTGATCTGCAAGTCGGATCTCTTTGGCGCCGATGATGACATCAAGGGTACCATCACCCAGATTATCACCGACTATTTCTACGCAAAGTCGCGCAAGCAGCCTCCTCACGACACTCCAAATCCTGCCGTGGTGATTGTGCTCGAGATCAACGGCAACAACTGCCAGTTCCTTCTCGATTCGTCGGGTGCATCGCTCGCTCACAGAGGCTACAAGATTGCAGGTTCGGGCATCGGATACGATGAGGTTTACTGCGCCGGTCTTGTTCAGCTCTCAGGCTGGAAATCCAACACCAATTTCATTGATCCAAACTGCGGAATAGCTACTCTCGTAATAGAGGCCGCTATGTACGCTTACAACATTCCATCGCAGATCTGCCGCGAGACATTCGGTTTCTTCTCTTGGAGAGATTTCGACGAGGTGCTCTGGAAGGATGTTAAGGATTCGGGCCGTCTGGGCGTAAAGCACAACGGCGATTTCGTTCACAAGATTGTAGGATACGTGGCCGACGATACTGCCTGCCGTGCAGCCAATCAGAATGTTAAGAAGGCCGTGCTCGATAAGTACATCGACATCGTGAAACTGCCTGCCGACGAGATTGTGGCTCCTGCCAGCAAGTCTACAGTGCTCATCGTGGCTCCCAAGATCGATACATTCAATCAGGAGGCTTCCAAGGATACTCTGGCCGGCATCAGCAACATAGCCAAGCGCACATTCAAGGAGAATGCCAACATCTGGATTCACTCATCGTATGAGGATATGCCAAAGGCTATCGGCATTCAGCCATCCAAGGTTGTGGAGCTGAAAAATGGTGCTGAAGAAAATAAATTAGCACTTTATTAAAAAAAATCTCAAAAAATTGTGTTTTTTTGATAATTGTTATTATATTTGCAAGCGAAAGAACACTTAATTAAATTTTAAGTCAATTATATGGAAGCGAATATTCATAGCCTCTATCAAAAGGTAAGTAAGGGAAACCTGGTGGTATCGCATGAGGGGGAGATTACATCCGACCGCATCAGTGATATGTTGGCCATGGTTGAAGATTCGCTTTTGCAGGCTGGAGAGAATCCCAAGAAGATCCGAAAGGTTTACAATGTTCTCGTAGAGGCTCTGCAAAACCTTTACCACCATCAGGAGGTGCCTTCCACGGATTTGCTTAAAAGTATTCCGGTAACGGGTGTCGGCTCTTATGTCTTTTGCGTGTTGACAAAGGAGGATGGCGGAAATTACAGGATTACTTCAGGCAATTTTGTTCTCAAGACCAATACCAAAAAGCTCCGCGACAGAATGGAACAACTCAACTCTATGAATCAGGATGAGCTGAAGAATCTCTACAAGATTATCCTGAACAACAACGAGTTTTCCGAGAAAGGCGGTGGCGGTCTCGGTTTCATTGAGATGGCCCGCAAGTCCGGCAATAAATTCGGTTACGATTTTATTGACATTGACAGTAAATTTGATTTCTTCGTTTTCGAAGTTCTCGTAAGCTAAACAATTATAAAAAATTACTAAAAAATGGATTCGATAATTATAGAAGGTACACCAAAAACTCCTACTATTTCGTTTGACGCCAAGACTGGCAATATTGAAATTAAGGGTCGTTCGATCCCTGAAAACTCTATTGAGTTTTATAAGCCTCTTGTAGACTGGCTCGACAAGTATTCGGAGGTGGCACAGGGTGTAGTAAATGTAAATATACAGCTGGAGTATTTCAACACCAGCTCATCTAAGTGTATTCTCGACGTATTCAAGAAGTTGGAGAATATACACAGTAAGGCAAAAGCAGAGGTTGTTATCAACTGGTATTACGAGGAAGACGACGAGGATATGCTTGAGGCCGGTGAGGATTATCAGTCTATCTTGAAGATTCCTTTCAAGATGGTTGAGATTACCGAGTAGGAGAGTGTATTGTAGTTTCTATTCCATTTTTTAATCGTTC
>JAZQPB010000200.1:0-6038 GCA_045628165.1 Bacteroidales bacterium
CTCCTCCTTGGCAGCGATTACCATGGCTGGACCGCCGAACTTCTGAACGAAGAGAGTTGTAGGACCCTCAGGACCGAAGTTGCCGAGGAACATACATACTGCGTTGATGCCATTAGCCTTGGCCCAGTCGAGAGCCTTGTATGTGTCAACATCGTTCTCGATTACTACTGGACAGTCATATACCTCAGGAAGGCCTGCCTTCTTTACCTCTGCCATTACAGCAGCCAAACGTGCCTTGGTGAGCTCGATTGGGAAGCAGTCGCGGCTTACACCTACGATAGCGAGCTTCACTACTGGTTGATTGATCATAATTTAGTGTACAATTAAAAGGGTTAAAATATTGTTTTATTTTATTGGCAAATATAAAGTATTATTTCTGAATAAATCAATTTTTAGTCACAAAAATTATTAAAAATTTTCAGATTTTTTTTCGAGGCAGAATTGTGAATCTCGGACAGACAATCATACTTAACATATATCCATACTCCAGATTGCCGGCCTTGGTGTCGTAATACGCATTGATGCCCGTACGCAGGGTGAACACCCCGTCGAAATAATCCTTGGAGAAATACAGCTCGCCAAAGGCCACCGACCGGTTCTCCTTGTTGTCGGCATCCTCCAGAGCCCAGCAGGTGTATAGAGGGTCGCCCCTAAAACTCAGGAACTTATGTCCGTACCAGTGTCCGGCGGCAAGTCCGAAATTCCACATCCTGAGGTGCGCCTTTATATAAGTACCCCAGCCATCGTCCCACGGAAGATCATCAGTACCTGACATCGAGTGATACTGCACCAGCATGGCACGGAGCGATAGCTGACGGAATACTCCGTCGTTGGAACCATTGCGTCCCAAACGGTGGAAATCCAAGCCAAACGCTCCGTTCTCAAGACTCTGCATCTGGGCATCACAGCTGTCTATCTGACCGCCTCGGTGAGCCACGAGGAATTCTCCCACAAGTTCAGCCCTCCAAAAAGGTTGGTTCACTACCTTGAACTTCGACACGTGTCCCACGGTGAAACGCTCCTGGTCGTCGTCGCCCCAGAGGATGAAGTTTTCCCAGTTCATCCATAGCTCGCCCTGATAGCGAGGCTTGCTGAGTTTCAGCTGAATGCCGTTCTCAACGTTGCGTGTAAAATATCTGTCGGGATAAGTTCCTAAGTAATAACGCTCTGGATTGTAGATCGGTTCCACGAGGTCGTGCCTGACGTTGCCCTCCAGATATCCGCCTATTATTGTGAAACAATCCTTGGGGCGGAACACAATGCGGAAATATGGATTGGCCTCCTGATACTTCTCAGAGCCGTGATATTTCAGCACATTCCACATCAGCTGAAACGACAGCTGACGATTGAGATTGTATGTGATCTCGGGCTGAAAATGGAAACCAGGCAATGTGTAGCCTTTCACAAAATCGCCGAAATACTCGTTGTTCTTGAAGAAGCTGTGGCCGTAGATCCTGACACTCAGACGATCGGCGGTATCGAGAATGGAGGAGCGCTTCAGGTAATCGTATTCATCAACAACGTTCTGAGCCATAGACACACCGCACAGCATCAGCAATATCAGCTGAAACAAAATCTTTCGCATTGTATATTTTATTTTAAAGAAACCTCATCCACTATATTCTTGAATCTCAAATCATTGTAAACCTCATTAAGACGGCGGAGCTCAAAATCCAGAGTCTTGACGAAATTGTCATTGTCGTTGGGAGGAAGGGCAAAATCAATATTCCAGACAAGCCGTCCGCAGGATTTTCCATCAGGAAATTCGGGCTCAGCCAAAAAATCCCTGACCTCGGCGCCCGTTGTCATACAGGCCGACCTCATAGCCTTGGCAGCCTGATTTTTGGAAATCCTCTCGCCAAACGCATTGGAAAACAGATAGATATTATCGACAACACGGATTCTATGCGGCCTCAGCGAGGTAAACTCCACAATATATCCGCACACATATCTCCACAATCCATTACCGCTGATTACCAGCGCATAACGAATTCCCAGTTTGGCCTCGCTCAGCGGAATGGCCTTGCTGTCAGCGTTTTGCAATTCGGGCTCAGGTATCAACTCGTAATAAATACCATTATCGAGCATCAGAAGCAGACCGCCATCAGAGGCATTGTCCTGAAACGCCAAGAAGCCCTCGGGTCCGCTAAGCGTGGATATTATTTTTAGTTTTGGGCAGCTGACAACATCCTCTATTGCAGCCACATACGGCGAAACATCCATACCTCCGCAAACTATGAGTTCAAGATTTGGCCAAACCTCATGGACATTCTGCCTGCCCGACTTTCCGAGCATCCGGCGCAAGAATACCAATATATTGGAAGGGTATCCGCAGATACAAGTAACATTCTCTTTAAAAGCGTTTTCCGACTCATAAACGAAGTTGCCAGAGAGCCAGAAAGGCATTTTGTCGAAATAATCCTTGCCGCCCATCAGCAGTATCTTGCCCGAAAAAATGGCGCTATCGGGATTACGTCTAAGATAGGATGCGATTACGTCCCTAACCGACAACTCGTTGTTATCCAACACATTGCGGTTATGGGGAGCCTCAGCAAGCACATCGCTCACATCATCATATCGGCAGAGAGGCACCATGTCGGCAAACTCCATGGGACCCATATTGTACTGATTCCCGAACCCATACCTGCGGCCAACATCAGTCTTGGCAGCCTTTTTGAGAAGATTGCCAAACAGCTGAAACTGAGACTCATCCGGATATTGCGAATACATATCCACCCGCTCCCTGTGCCCACGCAGGCTGATAGATGCTATGGTGCTGACGATCGACATAATTGCTTTATAGTTCAAGTTTAGAGCACACCTTGATGCCCTTTATGGAAAGTTCTTTTTTCTTTTTCAAATCCTTGATAGCAACGCCCTGAGTGGCAAGCCAATACAAAGATTTTCAGCACACTGTCGATATCCACACTGCCCTTAATCAAACGGTTGTCAGAAAATGAGAACTTGGCTCTCTCACTGCCTTTTATGGCCTGAATACCAGACTTATAAGCATTTGCTATATCAGAAGTCTGCTCTACTGCGGTCTTGAAATCGTTTTCCATAATTAAAGTTTTTTCGACATATTATCAGCCACAGAGTTGCAGATATTATAATTGAAACTTCCAAGACCACCACACTCCGATACGTCAGTGTCTTCGCAAGAAGGGTCTAACGAGGTGATTTCCTTGCTGATACCGTTGTTGATATAATACGTCCTAACATTCGGCAACTTATTATGGAGCGACAAAGCCACAGCCTCATCGTTGCAATTTATAGTCTGGCACATATAATTTACAAAATCAGACTCTGACGAAGTCCTTAGATTATACAATCCCCAGGCAAAATCCATTATCACCTGAGAATGAGTAGATATTATCACCTTGAATCCCATCTGCATAAGATTTGCCACCTCATGAAGCAAATCAACAACAGCCTTGGTATGCAATCCCATCTCAGGCTCCTCTATCACCACATATTCAGGCTTTTGAGTAGAAGTCTGCAAATCGTATAGTGCCATGTTCAAAGGAGTATATTCGCGCTGACCTGCCGACCATGAAGAATTAGGGATATCAACACCATCTATCTTCATTCGCAGTTCGGATTTTCCAAGACTGCTCTTGTCAATATAAATCCTGCCATTATGGTAAATGCTTGATGGATAGCTGATATTGCTGAGCATTGAGTCCCCGTTCTGAAAAAGCACATTAAGCCTATCGCTAAACTGCTTCACCACAAAAGGCGTCTCAGTGGCATATTCTGCAAAGGTCTTGGGTCTGCCATCATATATACACAGAGCCCTCTGAGCAGGAATGTAATACACATTCTCGCTCATAGCCGAGTTCTCCAGGAAGCTCACACCTCCCAGATCGCCACGAAACATTCCATAATAAAGTTTCACCAAATCCTGATCGCTTCCATAGTTCTGAGAAAAAAACTTGAACGCCTTTTTGATATACGACACATCATTATAAAGTTTCCACGCCTGGAGCAGGAAACTCTTGCCACTGGCCTGAGGCCCCACTACAAAGGTCAAATCTCCAAATTCAACCTCAGCACTTTTTATCGGGCCAAAATTATTTAACCGAAACTTTCCGCTCATATTCAATGATTAATTATGGACGCAAATATAATATAAAAATTGTTTAAGGTTTGTTTTATTAATGGTTTCTATACCGCAAAGATATGGAGAAAATAGAGAATTAGCAAAAAAAAGAAAGATTTTGTTATTTGCGGATAATTCAATACCTTTGTTATTAATAATCAACAACAAAACTAAACCCATGACAACAAAAAACATTGGCGATTTCGGAGAGGAAGCCGCCGTAAACCACCTGATAGAAAAGGGCTACACCATACTTGAACGGAATTGGAGACTTAATCATCTGGAGGTGGACATCATTGCCGCCAACAGAGATTTCATCGTTTTCTGCGAGGTGAAAACCCGTGACTACAACGCGCAATTATCCCCACAAGACGCTGTTGACTCCACCAAACAGCGCAACATGATATCGGCGGCCAATGCTTACGTGAAATTCAACAAGCGCGACGAGGAGGTGCGCATGGACATAATATCAGTAGTTCACCACAACTGCGAAGTGCTTGATATAGAACACGTAGAGGACGCATTTTACCCGACACTCCGCACAAGATAATTTCAACGTCAGGCCGTCTGACTACCTGAAAAACATATACGCCACAGCGATGCTGGCTATGATTCCAGCCACCTCGGCTATCAGTCCGGCTGATACTGCATAGCGGGTATTCTTGATGCCGGCGCTGCCAAAATAGAGGGCCACTATATAAAAGGTGGTGTCGGCGGCGCCCTGCATTGTGCAGCTCAGACGTCCGGCAAAGGAATCCACACCGCAGCTGGTCATGCAGTCTATCATCATGCCACGCGCGCCCGATCCGCTCAATGGCTTCATCAAACCCGTGGGCAGGGCTGGCAGAAAATCCGTATCCGCTCCAAAACTACTAAGAATCCACGACATTCCGCTGATAATCAAATCCATGGCTCCCGACGCACGGAAAACTCCGATGGCTATCAGCATGGCCACAAGGTACGGAATAATCTTCACAGCCGTCTGGAATCCATCCTTGGCGCCCTCAATGAAGGCGTCATAGACGTTTATTTTCTTCACGGCCGCCATAACTATGAAGAGCACTATTATGGTGAAGATTATCAGATTGGCTGATACGGAGCTGATGCGCGATATCGTCTCCTGATCCATCTGCGAGAACTGCCAGACCAGCAATCCCTCCAGCAAGAGGAATCCGCCGATATAGGCCATTATCACCTTATCGAAAAGATTGATTTTCTGCCAGATGCAGACGGCCAGAAGTCCGCAGAAAGTGCTCGCGCTGGTGGCCAGGAGTATGGGGATAAAGATATCGGAAGGATCGGCCGCACCCATCTGGATTCGGTACATCATTATGGTGATAGGCAGGATGGTGAGGCCCGACGCATTGAGAGTCAGGAACATAATCTGAGCATTGCTGGCCGTGTCCTTGTTGGGATTAAGCTCCTGCATCTGGTTCATGGCCTTCAGACCCAGAGGCGTTGCGGCATTGTCGAGCCCCAACATGTTGGCGCTGAAGTTCATGACTATGCTGCCCATTGCAGGATGATCCTTGGGAATCTCGGGAAACAGACGACGGAAAAACGGGCCGAAGAGTTTGGCGATGGCATTGGTCATGCCGCCCTTCTCCCCCACTTTCAGCAGGCCCGACCACAGGGTGAGCACGCCAGTGAGACCGAGCGATATCTCGAAGCCGGTCTTGCTGGAATCAAAAATCTGCGCAACCATCTCCGGGAAAATATCGGCATTGCCATTTACTATCAGCTGATATAGCGCAGCCAGAAATCCCAACACGAAAAATGCTATCCAAATGTAATTGAGTACCATGATTGATATGAGCCAATTATTCAACTACAAAGGTAATGAATAATCGGCTCATACGCAAATATTTCTAAAATATCATCGCTACCTTACCACACGAAATTCCACACGACTGCGGCCCTGCCCCATGGCCCTAAC
>JAZQPB010000201.1:0-51836 GCA_045628165.1 Bacteroidales bacterium
CTCAGCGTCCTTTATTACCTCGTTGCAGGTGATGAAGTAGGCGTATCTCAGGCGTATCTCCACGCCGGGAGAGAGTCTCTTGTATTTCTTGGAAGGATTCTCCATGAAGTCGTCCTGCTCTATGTAGAGTACCTTGCTGAATGGCACGAGTCTCTTGCCGTCGTCGGGGTTCTCGGGATTGTTGATGGCCTCCAGCATCTCGGTCTGGTCGTCGGGATAGTTGGTGATGGTCACCTTGAGAGGGTTTGTAACGGCGAGTACACGTTTAGCTCTCTTGTTTAGGTCTTCGCGGATGCAGTATTCCAGCTTGCTGAGCTCTATGAGGTTGTCTCTCTCGGCCACTCCCACCATCTCGGCAAATTTCCAGAGCGATTCCTTGGTGTAGCCACGGCGGCGCAGTCCGCATACGGTAGGCATACGTGGATCGTCCCAGCCTGATACGTAGTTCTCTTCCACGAGTCTCTTGAGCTTGCGCTTGCTCATTACTGTGTATTCGAGGTTCAGACGTGCAAACTCGTACTGATGTGGACGTACTGGGAAAGCCTTGTCGCCCTGGAGAGCTATTATCTGCTCCAGGAACCACTGATACAGTGGGTTGTGCACCTTGAACTCCAGTGTGCATATAGAGTGCGAAATCTGCTCAATGTAGTCGCTCTGTCCGTGGGCGTAGTCGTACATCGGATAGATGCACCACTTGCTGCCTGTGCGGTGGTGAGGCACGCCCTTCAGGATGCGGTACATCACAGGGTCGCGCAGCTGCATATTAGGCGATGCCATGTCTATCTTGGCGCGGAGAGTCCACTCGTTGTCGTTGAACTCGCCGTTTTTCATTCTCTCAAACATTGCGAGGTTCTCCTCTGGAGTGCGCTTGTCGCGGTTGGGAGAGATGCCGGGCTTGTCGGGAGTGCCGCGGTATTCGCTCATCTGCTCTGGAGTGAGGTCGCAAACGTAAGCCTTGCCTGCCTTTATGAGCATTACTGCCCACTCATACAGCTGGTCAAAATAGTTGGAGGCGTAGTATTCGCGGTCGTCCCACTCGGCGCCCAGCCAGTGGAGGTCGTTGCGGATGCCGTCCACAAACTCGGTCTTCTCGGCGGTGGGGTTGGTGTCGTCGAAACGTACGTTCATCTTGCCGTGATACTTCTGCGACAGTCCGTAGTTCAGGATTATGGACTTAGCGTGTCCTATGTGCAGGTATCCGTTTGGCTCAGGAGGGAAACGTGTGTGCACTTCCTTTACTGTGCCCTCGCTCAAATCTTTCTCGATAATCTGCTCTATGAAATTCAGCGATTTCTTCTCGCTGTTTTCAGTATTTTCTGTTTTGATTTCTGCCATTTTGTTGGAAATTTATTTTACAATGCAAATGTAAGAAAATATCAGTCAAATTATTTACTTTTGCCGCTATATTTTTGATGGTTGTAATATTAATTTTTTGTTAATATGGGACGAATTACATTGGAAGGCATGAGATTCCGCGGACACATAGGCACTACGGCCGAAGAGCGCGCCGCGGGCAACGATTTTGTGATATCAGTAAGCTACGATTGCGATACCGCGACTCCCGGTCTCAGCGACAGGCTGGACGACGCCGTGGATTATTCGCTGATATTCGATGCGGTGGGAGAGGAGATGCGTGTGGAATGCAATCTCATAGAGAATCTCGCGCACAGGATACTCCGGAGGCTCACCGACGGATTTCCTGCCATCAGCTGCATACACCTGAAAATCTGCAAGAAATACCCCGCCGTGGCCGGACAGCTGGAATGCAGCGTAATAGAACTGGACTCTAATCTTTAATCTTTAAACTTTAAACTTTAAACTTTAAACTTTAAACTTTACACTACTTCGACAGTATCTTGTTTCCTATCATCTTGATATTGGAGATGGTGTTGATGGCTTTTTCCTCGGGGACAAACAGCATCAGTATGCCCAATACGCCTATTATCAGATATATGGTCTTGGATCTCGATACGCCTTTCTCGCGCTCCAGGGCGGTCTTGTAGTGTATCACGTTGGAAATCTCGGGTTTCTGTCCGGGAGCCTTCTGCGACATGGTGATGGCCACATTGTCGCCGTTCATCAGGTATTCGCGCTGAAAAACTATTTCAGGCTGGCCCTTGGTGTAGCATCCGTTAAGTGTGCACTTGTATTGGAAATATTCCACGCTTACGCTGTTGGCGCCGCGTGTAATCTTTAGGTGAGTTGATGCCAATGATGTATCAGGCGCGCACTCTATGTTTTTGGGCATTATCACCTCGCCCCTGGACGAATCGCTCTCGGGCAGGCGGATGTAGCTGCTCTGCTTGCTCCAGTTTACTATCACGTTTTTGCTGCCGTCGGGCCACAGCGCGCTTATATACAGCTTGCCCTTTATTACGGGCTGGTGGTTGTCGGGCATCTCCACGGTATCGTCGCTGTATATGGGCGATACTATGCATACTTTGGGGTTTTCGGCCAGCTCCTTGCTCAGATTTTTGGCCTTCACCAGCTTTACACCTCCTATCTCCTCGGTGCTCATGGAGAAAGTGTGCGCCATAAAACCGTTGAATCCCAGCATGATGCACATTACGCCTATCAGGCTGAAAAGTACGGAGGAGTTTTTAGTGCTAAGTAGTTTCATCAGTGGATACGTGGATTATTGCTGTTATGATGCCATGTTGGTAGCGCTCAGGGCTTCTTTCTCGTGAGGGCGGTATACGTAAGTTACTCCGTACCGGGCGGCCTGCTGTCTCTTGCGGTCCATGGTCTCGCGCGAGTAGTATTCCTCCACCTCGTTCCAGAGCTGTGTTACCAGGGCGTCGCATTCGGGGCGCAGCGACGAAATTTTCTCGTTGGTGCGCAGGCTGATGCTCTGGAGCATTTTCTGGAAATTCAGCTTCTCCATAAACTCGTCGAAATACACTTTCACCACAGCAATCTTGGGGCTCAGTATAGGGTTTCCGGTCTTTATCACGCGGTCGTTCTCGCCCTTTATCACCTTCTTTCCCCATTCGGCCACATCCTTCTCGGTGGTAAGCTCGGGGAGCTTGCCGTCTTTTTCGTTTAGTCCGTAAAACTTTCGCGCAGAGGATTTTATCTCGCCTCTTATTATGGCGAGGTTCAATACCTGCAGAAAGTGCGATATATAGAGCTTGGCCTTCTTGTAGGCCTCGTTGAAGTCTTTGCTGTTGGCCACCTGACGGTCGTGGGCCTCCTTCTGCATGAGCCTTGCCTGCTCGAAGTTGGGCAGAAAAGCCTGGATTTTTACAAGTGTACTCTGCTTGAATGCGAGCATCTGGGGATCGTATTTTTTGGCGAGCTCCACTGCTCTGTGCAGGGCGCGCAGCCGGGCGGCGTCGGTATTTGGTAATCTTCTGTATGGCATTTTCTTGTAGGTTTTAGTGAGTATAATTTATAAATGTTTTATCCTTGTATTTTCAAAACAAGTGCCGAAATTCAGTTTTTTTAGTATTTTTTCAGCTGATGGCAAAAAAAATATCTGATTTTAGCTGAAAATATTGATTATTTTTGTACTTTTATACTTAAAAACTAAAAAACAACAAAAATATGTTTCCTAAAGAATTATATAAGGAGCGCCGCGCCAGGCTTATGCAGATGGTGGGCGGCGGCCTGATACTGTTGCCGGGCAACAGCGAGCTTCCATTCAATTACCCGGGCAATACACTGCCTTTCCGTCAGGACAGCACATTTCTATATTATATAGGTGTGGATGAGCCCGGAATGTTTGCGGTGCTCGATTGCGACAGCGGGCGCGAGATTCTCTTCGGCCCCGAGTATTCCATCGACGATGTTATCTGGACCGGCCCCATGCCCTCGGTTTCCGATACGGCCGCGCTCTCGGGCATGGACGAGGGGCGTGCGGGTGATGGCCTTGCAGATTATATCATATCAGCTGATAACAGACAGATACACTACATAATGCCCTACCAGAAGGAAGTGTGCCTTCAGCTGTCCGCACTCCTCGGCCGTCCTGTATCCATGCTTAAGGACGGGCAGTCTATGCAGCTGATACGCAGTATAGTATCAATGCGCAAGGTAAAGAGCCGCGCCGAGCTCGACGAGATGGAGCAGGCCGTAAACATTACCGCCGAGATGCACCTCGGGGCCATGCGCCTGGTGGGAGAGGCCATAGGCGGCAACACTGCCATCACCGAGCGCGACGTGGTGGGACAGCTCTACAAGACCGCCGTGTCGAGAGGATATTACCACTCGTTTCCGCCCATAGTTACAGTGCACGGCGAGGTGTTCCACAACCACGGCTACCGCGAGCAGCTCCGCAAGGGACAGCTCCTGCTTGTGGATTCGGGCGCCGAGGGCCTCAGCCACTACGCCGGTGATATGACGAGAACCATCCCTGTGGGAGGCAAATTCTCTCAGCGCCAGAAGGATATCTACGATATAGTGGTGGAGGCCAACACCGGAGTAGCCAAGTCGGCCCGCCCCGGCATCATGTGGCGCGATATGCACGATCTGGCGGCCAGGCTCATAGTATCGGGCCTCAAGGACCTGGGCCTCATGAAGGGCGATACCGACGATATTGTGAGATGCGGCGCATACGCATTGTTTTTCCCTCACGGACTCGGCCACCTCGTGGGTTTGGATGTGCACGACATGGAAAACCTCGGCGAGGACAATGTGGGATACAGCGATGAGGTAAGGCGCAGCGGGATATTCGGCCCCAACTGCCTGAGATACGCCCTTCAGCTGCAAAAAGACATGGTAATTACCGACGAGCCGGGCATTTATTTTATTCCGCAGCTTATAGATATGTGGCGAGCTGAAGGCAAATTTGCCGGCTTCATCAACTACGACCGCGTGGAAAAATACAAGGGATTCGGCGGCATACGCGTGGAAGACGATCTCCACATCACCGACAGCGGATGCCGTGTAATGGGTGTGCCCGTGCCCAGGCGCAGCACCGATGTGGAGGAATATGTGGCACGCTGGAGCGGCCAAATGTTATCCAAACATTGAAAAAAAAATAAATTTAAATTATAATTGCGTGATGTTTTGTATTTTACGTTAATAATATTAAATTTGCCACGTAAATCAATATAATTATGGAAAAAGAATCCCTAAATAGGCTCTCGATGTATTTCTCTATGGGCGTATTGCTGGCGGTGGTGCTGATGGCGGGGCTTTCGTACAATGCGGCCATAAGCGTGGGCGTATTTACCCTGATAACCGTGGCCATTGGCGTGCTTACGTACATACTTGTGCACTATGCGCTCATGAAATGGCGGGACGAACAGTTTAAGGCGATTTCGGACTCTATGAACTCCTTTATAGCCGACGGCCAGCGCCAGAGCAAGGAGAAGACTCTGAATGTGGAAAACCTTGAGAAGAGCGACCAGCTGTCGGAGGTGGTTACACAGGTAAACGACGATGTGGCCAAGTGGGCCAAGGACAGGGCCAACGAGATTGCCATCCTGAAAAACAACGAGAAGTTCCGAAAGGAGTTTCTCGGCAATGTTACCCACGAGCTCAAGACTCCTCTGTTCAACATACAGGGATACATAGAGACCCTGATAGACGACGGCTACGACGATCCCGAAATCAGGGACAAGTATCTGGAGCGCACGGCATTCAATATCGAGCGCCTGATAGGCATTGTTACCGATCTCGACACAATATCCCAGCTCGAATCGGGCGTGATGAAGATCAATGTGGAGGAGTTTGATGTGATGAATGTGGTGGAGGAGGTGATGGAGCTCTACAGCCGCCAGGCCAGGGAGCGCAACATCAAGGTGGAGTTCAGCAAGAGCACTCAGCGGAAACCTACCATGGTGCTTGCCGACAAGAACCGAATCTACGAGGTGGTATCCAACCTTGTGCTCAATTCCATAAAGTACGGCAACGAGGGCGGATTTACCGAGGTATCTGTGGTGGATATCGAAAACAGGTATCTCATTATCGTGAAGGACAACGGAATAGGCATTGCCGACGACAACCTTCAGCGCGTGTTTGAGCGTTTCTTCCGGGAGGACAAGGCCCGCAGCTCCAAGGCGGGCGGCACAGGCCTGGGCCTCTCCATTGTAAAACATATCATCGAGGCTCACGGAGAGCGTGTTACAGTAGTATCCAAGAAGGGGGAGGGATCCACCTTCTCGTTCACTCTAAAAAAAGCAGAAAAGTAAAACTATGATGGAAAACAACTTCAAAATTCTTCTGGTGGATGATGATGCAGATATTCTCGAATTCCTTTCCTTCAATCTAAAGAAGGCGGGATTCAATGTATTTACCGCCAGCAACGGAAAAGATGGTCTCAAGATGGCCAAGCAGTATCTGCCGCATCTCATTATCCTGGATGTGATGATGCCGGAGATGGATGGTATAGAGACTTGCGAGGAAATAAGGAAGCTGCCTATGCTCAACAATACTGTTGTGGCGTTCCTGACAGCGCGCAGCGAGGATTACTCTCAGATAGCAGGTTTCGACGCTGGCGCCGACGACTATATCGCCAAGCCTATCAAGCCTAAGGTGCTGGTATCGCGTGTGTGCGCATTGCTTAAGCGTTTCGGCAAGACCGACGAGAATGGCGGAGAGTCTACCGAGGGCAATATCATCAAGCTCGGCGACCTCGTAATCGACAAGGAGAAATACACTGTTATCAACGGCGGTGTGGAGCTTGCCCTTCCACGCAAGGAGTTCTCTCTGCTTCTGCTGCTGATATCAAAGCCCGAGAAGGTTTTTACCCGCGACGAGATCTATTCCGCCATCTGGGGCGATGCTATAGTGGTAGGCGACCGTACAATTGATGTTCACATCCGTAAACTCCGCGAGAAAATCGGCGAGAAATACATCAAGACTGTAAAGGGCGTGGGCTACAAGTTTGTAGATTAATAATCACAATTACCAATTATATCTATATCGAAAAATATGGCAACACCATCAAAACCATCTTTCAATATCACAGGAAAGTCTGTGCTGGGTGTATTAGCTGGAGTTTTTGCCCTGGTAGTGGTTTTCAGCTCATATACTGTGATAGAGCCCGACGAGAGGGGAGTGGAGGTTCGTCTCGGACAGATAGTATCCGAGGAGCCCATGCAGCCCGGTTTCCACTGGAAAGTTCCTTTCCTTACATCCATCGAGACTTTCTCGATAGTGCCCAAGACATACGAGGTAACATTCCGCGTGGATGAGGACGGTGCCCTCACCAAGGATATGCAGACTCTGGGCGCCACTGTGGCCGTGCGCTACAATTACGACGAGACACGCATCATAGAGATCGTGAAGAAATACCGCAACTCTTCCATCATAGAGAATGCCATGAAAGACTGCATTAAAGCTTCTCTCAAGGAGACTACTGGTAAGTATTCTATTTATGAGATAGTTGCAGAGCAGGAGGCTATTACACAGCAGGTTTCGGAGGTGGTATTGCGCCGTATGCAGGACAATTATCCTGTAGTGATAAATTCCACCACAATCACCAATCTTGACTGGAGCGACGATTTCGACAAGCAGATTAAGGAGACAGCCAACCGCACTCAGCAGGTAAAGCAGGCTGAGCAGGAGGCCAACATCGCCGCCGCCCAGGCCCAGAAGATGGTGAAGGAGGCCGAGGCCCGCAAGCAGGCTGCCGAGCTTGATGCCGAGGCAGAGATAGCCAAGGCCAAGGGTGCCGCAGAGGCCAAGAGACTTGCAGCTGATGCTCAGGCATACGAGAACCAGAAAATCTCGCAGAATCTTCAGGTAATGCAGGCTCAGTGGAACTATGAGGTAAATCTTCAGCGGGCCAAGAACTGGAACGGCAAGGAAGTTCCCGAGGCCGCTTACATTGTGCCGGGTACCGGAGCCGTGGTTCCTCTCCACTAATACGTGAGTTTTCCAAAAACAACACAATACACAAAAATCCCCGGATGCGCCTGAAGTGCGTGTCCGGGGATTTTTGGTATGTATCGCCATCAGCTGCTATAAATAAACTATGCGGCTAAAGCTCTATGCCGAGTACTGTGATATCGTCGCGCTGTCCGCATCCTGTCATGAAGGATGATACATCTTCCCAGATGTAGTCGCGCTGCTGTGGCATATCCATCTGTATTGATTCCATCAGTTTTTCCACCAGACGGGTTGCCGTGTAGCGCTTGCGTGCCTGGTTGTTCTGGTCGCTGAGTCCGTCGGATGTCATGTAGATTCTGTCGCCGGGGCTTACCTGCACCACGTGGTCCTCGAAATTGAGCATCGATTCTATGTTGCGGAACTGGCCGCCGATCTGCCTTCTCGACGATTTGTATGTGGCTATGTGGTTTCCGCTCTTTATGTAGTGGTATATCGGGAATTTGGCGCCCTCGTATGTCATCGAGTAATTGTTGTTGCCAAAGTCCTCTATCTTGCAGATTATGGCTTCCATGCCGTCGTTGTTGTGGTTTTCCTGCTGGCGGAGAGCCGATCTCACGGCCTTGTTCAGCTCCAGGAGTATGCTGGCCGGCGAGAATATTTTCTTCTGTTTTACTATCTGGTCCAGGAGGTTTACTCCGATGAGGCTCATGAATGCGCCCGGTACTCCGTGGCCGGTGCAGTCTATTACGCCTATTATGTGCACCTCGCGGTCGTCGAGTTTCTCGCAGTAGTTCCAGTAGAAGTCGCCGCTCACTATGTCTTTGGGGTGATACAGCACAAATGACTTGAAATCGCAGTTGAGGTCGTTTTCGGTGGGGAGCGCGGCCGTCTGTATGGTCTGTGCGTATCGTATGGATCCCAGTATCATCTCGCGGCTGGTCTCAAGCTGCTTGTTTATCTCGTTGAGGTGCAGGGCCTGTGCCTCGAGCTCTTCTTTCTGGGCGTTTACCTCGGCGTTTTTCTCGTTGAGCATCTGGTTGGCCTTCTTGTTGTCCATGTGGAGCTTGGCCACGTATATCAGCAGCAGAAACATTACAAAACAGAGTATCGATCCCAGGATTATGGTTCTGTTCTGTCCGTTCAGCTGCATGAACTGGGTCTTGTTGGCCTTCGACAGCTGAATGAATCCCTCGTTTACCTTGTCCTGGCTTTTCATCAGCTCGTATTGTCCGTCGGCGTTGCTCTTGTCTATCTGATATGTGTTCAGGATTATCTCTTTGGGCACAGATTCGCCTCTCAGAATCCTCTCCGCAATGTCTATGGCCTCGTCGGCGCCGTCGGGATAGCTGAATGTTGCGTCTATTATGCCTTCCTTTACGGCCTTGATTCCGCCGTTTACAGTGCCGTCGGTGCCTATTATTATAATGTTGTCGGTGTCGTATCCAAACTCGCTGATGGCCAGGCTGGCTCCTATGGCCATGTCGTCGTTGTGGGCGTATATTATGTCGGGCGGAGGATTGTTGTTCAGATAGTCGCACATCAGGCTCTGAGTGAGCTCCTTGTTCCATTTGCCGTGGAAACTGCCCACGTACTTGAATTTCTTTTGTGCGTATGTTTCTCTCAGTCTTGTATTGAATCCGTTGCTGCGGTCGCGTGTGGGCGACGATCCCAGCTCGCCGAATATCTCGAATACTGTGCTGCCGTCTTTGCCGTGGGTGCCGGCGTAGTCACCGGCCAGGCATCCTATCTGATAGTTGTTGGCGCCTATGTAGCAGGTGTAGTGGCTTGAGTCTTCTATGGTTCTGTCTATTACTATTACCGGAATTCCGCTGTTGTATACATCGCACACCACCTGTGTGAGTGGCGCCGATTGGTTGGGCGATACCATCAGCACCTTAATTCCCATTGGTATCAGCGAGTCTCTTATGTCTTGTATCTGGTTGTTGTTGCTCTGGCATCCGTCGGTCACCTTCAGCACAAAGTTGTTTCGCTGCAGAGCCTTGGCCTGATATTTCTTGTCCATGGCTTTTCGCCAGTCGGTATCCATGGCGCACTGCGAGAATCCTACCAGGGGCTTTCCCTGGTCGGGGTCCTCATCGCAGGCCGGGAGTATGGCCATGCTGAATATCAGTGATATATAGTACAATAGTAATTGTCTTTTCATTTCTAATGGTAATATTGGAATCAAGCGTTTTTTGAATAAAATAGCTTGTAAATGTATAAAAAAAGAATTGATTTTTTCAAGTTTTTGGGATATTTTTTTTGATTTTTTTTCAGCTGATGGCAAAAAAATAAGGGAGCTGAAACAATTTCTTGCTTAGCTCCCTTGTGGTACCAACGGGAATCGAACCAGTGACACAAGGATTTTCAGTCCTTTGCTCTACCAACTGAGCTATGGTACCAATCCAGAAAAATATAATTTATTAATAACTTTTAAAATTATGACGAAAAAGAAAAAAATGTGGTACCAACGGGAATCGAACCAGTGACACAAGGATTTTCAGTCCTTTGCTCTACCAACTGAGCTATGGTACCATGTCTTCTCCTTTTTTTGACGTTGCAAAATTATGCAGTTTTTTTGGTTTTTCCAAATATTTTTGCGTGTTTTTGCTAAAATATTTTTCTGTCGTGTTTTAATTATTTGGAATCCACATCGTTGCTCTCTTTAATTTTCTCGCTGTTTTTTTCGTAGAGCAGATATGCCTTGTATTTTTCCACGTCGCGCTCTTTCCAGTATGTCTTGCCGTAGTGGCTGAGTTTTGCTATCTTCTCGTAGAGCATCGATCCGAGGTCGCGGCGCTTTGTGGTGTTCTTGATGCGCTCCTGGCGTGCGTTTTCGAGCACTTTCAGGGTTTTCTTGGTAGCTGATATCTGCTGACGGAGCTCGGCTATGTAGTTTTCGTCGATCTCGTGCTTGGCGAGTTTCTCCTTGAATTTCTTGTATACGGATACTACCTTGTCACCCATCTCCAGAAGCTCTATGCTCTTGAGGCCTGTGAGTTTCTGCGACGGAAAATGCTTCTTGGTTTCCTTCTTGGTGGGCACAATGATGCTGAACTGCAGAAAGAAGTTTCTGATCTGTGTGATCAGCTTGTTTTCTGCATCGTATTTCAGATGTGTCTTTTCCCTTACCTTCTCGGCAAAAATGCTGTCGTCCGGGAATTTGCGGTATTCGGCCAGTTTCTTTTCCAGCTGGTCGATATCCTTCTGGGTAACACCGAATTTCTCGAAGTTTTTGAGGTCTTCTTTGGTGAGTGCCGCTATGGTTTCGCCCCGGGATATGATCTCGGAGGCTGAATAGTTGTATGTGATCGATTTTTTCATTTCTACATCGTTTTGCAAGGCACAAAATTAATGTATTTATTTGAAAAAAAAAACTTATCAATATTAAGCGAATATGAACATTATTATAATTGAAGGTATAATTCCTGCCAGATATCCGTATAATATGTGTGAAAGTTGTCCGTTGTGCTTTGCTATGTGGTGGTGCGCCACTATGGCGGTTATCAGCATGCTTATTGTGAACAGTGTGAATGTGTCGGCGCTGTTCTTGTGGCCCAGGGCTATAGTGAATCCCGAGAGTGTGCCGAGGAATGCGCCCGGGGCAAGGCATATATTAGCTGGAAACCTGCCTTCCATCTTGGGGAACATTGCGCTCAGGCCTTTGCCCGAGAATACATTCAGCCACATCGGGAGTATGAATATCGGGAATACGCATCCCGCGCCCCAGTTGTATGCCGATTGCATTTTGGATGTCATTATGTATAGCACGGCATACGAGATGGTGTGTCCTGCAGCTACTATCAGGCGTGGCAGTATGCCGGCCTGTATGTTTATGAGCGGGTCGCTCTGTTCCTGGCGCCGTCCGCAGAAGTCGTTGGACAGCAGCGTTATCAGCCACGATGAGCATACGGCCAGTGCCGCTATCATCAGTACTTGTATCAGCTCTATAGAATACGACTGGCGCTCCAGCTCTATGTAGAATGTGAATGCGTATATCGGTATCAGGAGCGGATGAAACAGTCTTATCATTTTGAGTTTCAGATGTTAATGATGATGGACTTAAAGCTTTTTCCTGAGTCGGGCCACCAGTATGTTCATCTGCTCGCGGTATTTGGCCACGGTGCGTCGTGCTATCTTGTAGCCTCGTTTCTGGAGTATCTGCGCCAGTTTCTCGTCGGTGAGGGGGCGGTTTTTGCTCTCGCCGTCTATGCATTCTTTAAGTATCTTCTTTATCTCGCGTGTGGATACCTCGTCGCCGTTTTCGGTTTTCATGGCCTCGCTGAAGAAGAATTTCAGCGGAAATATTCCGAAGTGGGTTTGTATGTATTTGCTGTTGGCCACGCGCGATATGGTGGATATGTCGTAGTTGGTTTTCTCGGCTATGTCCTTCAGGATCATTGGTTTCAGCTTGGTCTCGTTGCCTTCCTCAAAGTATTCTTTTTGGAATTCGAGTATGGCCTGCATGGTGGCCAGCAGGGTGTTCTGTCGCTGTCGGATGGCTTCTATGAACCATTTTGCGGAATCCATTTTCGATTTTACGAATGCGAGGGTGTCCTTGTCCTTGCTGTCGCCTTTTTTCTTCTGCATGGCCTCCACCATGTCGGAATAGGTCTTGTTTACCCTGAGCTCCGGCACGTTCTTGGAGTTGAGGTGCAGCACCGGCACGCCGTCCTTATCCTCAAGTATAAAGTCGGGGATTATGTGCTGCGAGTTTTTGGCCAGCATGTTGGAGTATATGCTTCCCGGCTTTGGGTTCAGGTGCATAATCTCCTCCACGGCGGTTTTCATCGTCTTGTCGTCGATGTTTATCTTCGAGAGGATTTTCTGGTAATGTTTTTTCGTGAACTCCTCAAAATAGTCTTTGAGTATTCTGTAGGCGGTCTTCAGGGCCACCTTGTCGCCCATGCCGTTGCGGTATTTCTTTATTATCTGTATCTGGAGACATTCCTGGATGTTTCTTGCGCCCACGCCCGCTGGGTCGAAGTCCTGGATTATCGTGAGTATCCGCTGTAGCTCCTTTTCTGTGGTTTCTATCTTGGAGTTGAATGCGAGGTCGTCCACGATGTTCTCGAGGTCGCGGCGCAGGTATCCGTCGTCGTCTATGTTTCCTATTATGTATTCAGCTAATAGCTGTTCGTCTTCGTTGAGCTCTGCCAGGCCCAGCTGAGAGAGCAGAGTCTCGTGGAGCGACGATGCGGCTGTGTATGGTATCTCGGTCTTGTTGTCGTCGTCATCGTCGGAATAGTTGTTGGCGTTCAGCTTGTAGTTGGGTATCTCGTCGTCGTCGTAATAGTCGTCGGCGGAGTATTCGCTCACCTTCTCGTCATACGATTCCTCCATGTAGTTGTCGTCGATGGAGGAGTCCATGTCGCTGTCCATGTCGCTGTCGGATGCGTCCTGGTCGTTCTGCTCACGGTCGTAGTCGTTGGCGCCGTCCATGCTTTCCGGAGCGTCGTCGGGCTCGTCGCTGCCTTCCTCAAGCACCGGGTTTTCCTCTATCTCGCGTTTTATGCGTTGCTCAAGTTCCATTGTAGGTATCTCCAGCAGCTTTATCAGCTGTATTTGCTGGGGAGACAGCTTCTGTATAAGTTTTAAATTCTGACTGAGGTTAAGCATGGTTAGTAGATATTAATTTAAAAAATTTAACAAATATAGTCCTTTTAATTTAATTTTGGTATATTTTATGTTATTATTTTTCAATTTTCTTGTATTAGCAATCGCAATCAGCTGATACCTTGAGCGATACGAGCGTGTTTTTGCCTACTTTGGAGTATTGGGCTATCAGGCCGTTGTCCTTGAGTATTTTCCTTATCTTGTCGGTGGAATAGTCCGATACAAACGATACAATTCCCGCGGCCGGCTTCTCGCACTGGAAACCCATTTTCTTGAGCTTTTCAGTAAGCAGGTTGGCCTGATTGTGCATCTGCTCTATGCGCTTAGTGCTTGATATTATGTCGTTTAGTATAGCTGATGCCGTGGCTGTGTCCTGCTCGCTTACGCATACCGAATGGCGGTAGCATCTCGATCTCAGTTTCAGCAGATGTATCAGATTCTTGTTGCCCGATACTATTACGCCGGTGCTGCAGCACAATGCGTTTTGCATGTTTACTATTTTCAGGTCCTGGAAACCCTTTACACCGCAGTGCTCGTCGGCGCCGCGTCCGTTTTTGCCGCAGGTCAGGAATCCGTAGCTGTCGTCTATTATCACCATGGCATCGTATTTAATGGCCAGTTGGCGGATCTCCTTGAGCCTTGCGCAATCGCCTGAGTCAAAGAATATTCCGTCGGTGAGTATCACCTTGATTCTTTTCATCAGGGACAGCTGAAGCTGTTGCTCGAGCTTGTCCATGTCGCCGTGTGGAAATCTCATCTTGTCGGCCTGGCAGCTCTTGATGCCGCGCCTCATTGGCAGCGAGATTGCCGAATCGTATATCACCACGTCCTCGGTGTTCAGCAGCGATTCCATGATGTCGGCGCACAGGGCCTCGTAGCTTCCGAATATCTGAGTGTCCTCGGTTTGCAGAAATTCGGATATCGAATCCTGCAATCCGCATAGAGAATCGCTCTGTCCGCAATAATAATTGCCCACTATGCGCTGCTGTGTTTTTGTGCAGCTGATGGTGTTGGCGAGTGGTGGCTCGCTCAGCTTGTAGCCTAAGAAGTTGGTTGTCATGGTATTAGCTACCAATGTACCGTCAGCCAGGCATAGTTTGCCATCAGCTGCATAAGTGTATTTGCTCTCCTCGGGATGACTTGTGGCCTTGGAGATAACTAACTCTTCCTCAATTATTTGCGATATAGATTGATTCATGCGTATCAAAAAAAATGTTTTAGTGAACAAAAAAATTGTATCTAAATATCGAACAAATTTATAAAAAATATTAAATTTGGAAGTCGAAAATGAAAAACTTTTTGTTGAACACACAATATTATAAAGCAATGTCAGAATTGAAATACAAGAGAGTTTTGCTGAAACTCAGCGGTGAGGCACTCGCCGGCAAGGACAAATACGGCATCAACGCCGACACATTGGAGGCATTCTGCCAGGAGATTCTCGGACTCGCCAATCAGGGCGTTCAGATAGGAATCGTGGTGGGCGGCGGCAACATCTTCCGCGGCATCACCGGCACCAAGAAGGGCGTGGAGCGCACCAAGGGCGACAGCATGGGAATGCTTGCCACCACAATAAACGCCATCGCCATCCAGAGCATGATAGAGCAATTAGGCGGCAAGGCCAAGGTCTTGACATCCACACTCATGGAGCCATACGCCGAGCGTTTCTCTGTAAACCGTGCTATATCAGCTCTCGAAGACGGCTACGTAGTAATTTTCTCAGGCGGCACAGGCAATCCTTTCTTCACAACCGACTCGGCATCAGCTCTCCGCGGCATCGAGATTAAGGCCGATATCCTCCTGAAGGGCACACGCGTGGACGGCA
The DNA here is from genome assembly GCA_045628165.1 of Bacteroidales bacterium. GTDB lineage: Bacteria > Bacteroidota > Bacteroidia > Bacteroidales > UBA3824 > UBA3824. The sequence continues at coordinate 15,221 of JAZQPB010000201.1, forward strand.
TCTACACCGCCGACCCGGAGAAGGATCCTACAGCCACAAAGTATGACGAGCTCACATTCGACGAGACCATCCAGAAGAAGCTTAAAGTGATGGATCTCACCGCCTTTGCTCTTTGCAGCGAGAACGGTCTGCCTATCATGGTATTCGATATGACAAAGGCTGGAACTCTGGAGCGTATAATAAAAGGTGAGAAATTGGGCACTTTGGTAAAGTAATTGCATATATTACAATACAAGTATTAATTTTTAGAGTTAGTTATGGTTTATCTGGACGCCGAGAAACTTAAGGCGATTATGATAGAGGTTCTAAGGAGTTGTAAGGTAGAACCTGATTCTGCGACACATGTTATTGACAGTGTGGTTGAGGCCTCATTGAAAGGCATCGACACACACGGCCTGGCTTTGTTCCCACATTATGTGGAGTGTTTTCAGAAAGGCCGTCTTAACAGGAGACCTCAATTCAGGATCGTAAAGGACAACGGCGCCACCAAGCTTATGGATGCCGACGGTGCCGTGGGACATCATGCTGGAATGTTCGCGATGGATTTCTGCATCGATATGGCGTCGAAGGTTGGCACGGGTACCGTAGTGGTAAGAAACTCGTCGCATTTCGGTGCGGCAAGCTATTTCACCGAGTATGCGGCCAAGCATGGAATGATTGGTTTTGCGTTTACCAACACCAATTCATTAGTGAAGGCGCACAATGCCGTGGAGCCTTATTTCGGTACAAATCCGATCTGTTTCTCGTGTCCGATAGAAGGCGAGGAGCCTCTCAATCTCGATATGGCGACCTCTGTAATCAGTTGGAACTATGTACGTAACCACAAGGGAACTAAAGAACCGCTTGAAGACGGCGTGGCCTACGATGCCGAGGGCAAGTTCACCACCGACCCATTTGCCGCCAAGTGCGTGCGTCCTATCGGTGACTACAAGGGTTTCGGTCTGGGAATGATGGTAGAGATTCTCTGCAGCGTGCTTTCGGGCAGCGATTTTGGTCACGACCTGATGCCGATGTTCGGATCCGACATGAGCAAGAAGCGTGGAATCAGCCATTGTTTTCAGGCCATAGATATCCGTAAGTTCACAAACCTGAAGAACTTCAGCGCCAGGATGAAGGAACTTTGCAATATTCTCAGGAATATGAAACCTCTTGAAGGTCAGGAAGTAATGGTTCCCGGCGATCCTGAGAAGCGCACCATGAAGGAACGACTTGTGTCTGGCATCCCAATGGTGGACAATGTTTGGCAGGAGTTCCTCGATATCACCAAGGATTTTGAGGGCGCGCTCATCCAGAAGTAATCAATTCGCACACAAACAATAGAAAATAACCTCCGCACTCTGTGACTTTGGCAACTCAGCCGCAGGGTGCTTTTTTTATTTCCTTGATTATGAGAAGATTGTTTTTTGTTTTTATTTTGTTGCTTGATATCTGTGTATGTTTTGGGCAGAATCCGGAATCCGACCTTGACTCATATCTGGCCAATCAGAGATCCAAAATCTATAAATCTCTAATGGATAGGCGTATCAATGGGCAAGTATGGGGACCATGGGGATATTCTGATTATTATATCAGCGACTACATGATTAAGTATGGACCATTCTCGTGGGAGGATATTCTGGATTCCGATATTGAGGCGAGGATATTGCAACTGCTCCACAATGAATATTATGATGGAGAAAAGGAGCGCATCATTCAGGTTTGTATTAGCTCTGGCAAGGATACTTTGAGTCTGAGAAAAAACTTGAGCGAGATTTTGGATAATGACGACAATCTGCTGTTTAACCCGCAGGGAGTAATCTCTCTGGCCTCGTATTCCAACAATTCTGAAATCAGGCAGACTTTGATGTCGTGCCTTTACGATTCCCGTTATGCCAATCATCGCAATCTGATTATCAAGTCATTGTGCCGTATGGGCTGTGGAGAGTACGTGGATTTGCATAAAGTAGACGAAACCACTATTTCGTCGTGTTTCAATCGAAAAATGTTGCTCTTTCTCTGTGATGAGATTTTGAAATATGATGAAACGGTCACAACTTTTGTTGGAAATACTATGATGAAACCTCCTATATGCGGCCGTGATGAGGATGAATGTCCACTTGTTGATTTGGGGTATATGAGACATTATGCTGGATATATGTCTAGTTCTCCTTTGGACTTGGATTGTATGATGAACGAATTGGATTATGGTTATGTCAATGATTGTTTTGGAGTGGAAGAACAATGGCGATTTATAGTTGATTTCCTATTGTTCAATATTGAAAATAAGTCTTTGCACGCTATTGTTTCTGATTACGAAAATCATAAGACAGACCAACTTACACAATCTCAGTTGAAGAAAGTGTCTAAATGGATTAAGTCCAATATCGACAACATACAGCCCAATAAGAAAAACTGGCCATATTCCCCGTATAGGGGAATATGGTAGAAGTTATTTTCTCGCAAAAATCTGCATCATGCAGTCCTTGCAGTTGAATGTAAGGTCGAAATCCTGATATTGGCCGTGGAGAAGGAATCTGCTGCCTTTCCAGTCGTCGGGAGTTTTTCCGATTTTTGGGCAGTAGCCCATCTCGCGGCGGATGCAGTATTTGGTGGTCATCACTTCCTTGCCTTTAGTCTTTTCCAAAAGTTCGAAGGCTGGCTCGGCAATATTGCATCCATGCTCGGCGTAGAATTCCTTGGCGAGGTGGTTGGAGACGTTGAGCCTGTAGTTGCCATCGGCAAGCGGATACCTGACGTCGGCCGATGGGGTAGGGTAGCCCTTGGGGTGGAAGTGCTGACGGCGTTTCTGCTCAAGCTCTTCAAGCGTGTTTCTCCTGAGTTCGTTGGCGGCGGAGTTGGGCACAAATGGCGCGCCGTCGGGACACAATACGTTTATTGTGCTTACCTGATAGGTATCACCGCATTTCATGAGCGAGGCCTTCAAGTTGTTGATCGCCTTTTCGGCATTGTTGGCCTTTTCGGGAGCGGGCATTGATTTCTGCGCCGAGATACCGTCCTCGTCGGTGATTTTCAGAGTCAGCGTGTCGTTTTTACATTCAGCCGAAATCCTTATCCTTATTTTCTTTACGGTTTTTGTGTGTTCTATCTTCTTTTGGAATATCGTGTCGAGATTTCGGTATAGCTGAACGCCTGTCTTGATGTTTTGCTCCGTGAAAACTATGAACGAGTTGTTTCCGACGGCTTTTTCGATGCGGAAGCCGAAGAGGCTGTTGCCGTCTATGTAGCATAGCCCGTCGCCATTGTTGATGGTTTCCTTGCTGGATATGGTGATTGTGTTGCCCTTTTTGCCGATGAGTTTGCCGATATGCTCGCCCATGGATTTCGGGCTTGCGAAGTTGGCCATTTTATCGGCCTTGGGGTTCAGGAAATACTCCGTGAATCCGCGGTTGAAAACCTTGTGGATGTTGGGCTCATAATCGTAGAAGCAGATGCCCGACGAGTTCTTAGTCTTGCCGTCAGAGATCTTGTCAATCAGCTGTCGGTAATATGCGGTCACGTTGGCCACATAACTCTCGTCTTTCAGGCGGCCTTCTATCTTGAAGGAGTCGACGCCTGCATCCATCATCTGCGATATTTTGTTGAACGCTCCAAAGTCCTTGAGCGACAGCAGATAGGCGTCATCTATCAGAACCTTTTTCTCGCTGTTGAGCAATGAGTATTTCATGCGGCAGGCCTGGGCACATTCGCCTCTGTTGGCCGACCTGCCGCCGAGCTGCGCGCTCATGTAGCATTGTCCGCTGAATGATACGCACAATGCGCCGTGGATGAAACATTCTATCTCGGCCTTGATGCTCTTTCTAACATTCCTGATGTGTTCGAGACTGCTCTCTCGTGCGAGCACAATGCGGCGGAATCCAAGTTTGTCCAAGAATTGGATTCTATCCATGTCGTAGTTGTGGGTCTGGGTGCTTGCATGGAGCTCTATGGGCGGAATGTCCATTTTCAGGATTCCCATATCCTGCACTATCAGCGCATCCACGCCTATATTGTAGAGTTGGCGGATGAGTTTCTGTGCAGGGTCTATCTCGTTGTCGTAGAGTATGGTATTCAGTGTCACGTAAACCTTGGTTCCATATAGGTGTGCGTGGTTTACAAGGCGCTCGATGTCGGCCACTGAGTTGCTTGCGGCCTTGCGTGCGCCGAAATCGCTTGCTCCTATATATACGGCGTCGGCTCCCGAATTTATGGCGAGGATGCCGGTCTCCGCATTTTTGGCTGGTGATAGTAATTCCATTTATTTCTTGATGTTGTAAATCAGTACGGTGATATCGTCGCGCTGCTCGGTGTCGCCCATGAATTTTGTCATGTCGGTTTCCAGCAGAACGCCGATGTCCGAAATCGGCTTGTCATGGTTTTCGGATATCAGCTTCTCGAAACGAGGAGTTCCGTATCGCCTTCTGTCTTGGTTGCATTGGTCTATAATGCCGTCGGTGAACTGAATAATCCTGTCCTGATAGCTTACTCTTATGGTTTCCTGTTCAAAAGGTTTCTGGGTGAACTTCTCGCCGTTGATACCGGTCTGCCGGCGGCTTCCCTTGAATCTTTGCAGAGTGTTTGTCTCCATTTTTTGGATGTAGATAGAGCTGTCTGATCCTGCAAAAATGATGTCGGCGTAGTCGTCGTGCTTGTCTATCCTACAGATACTCAGCGCAATGCCGTCGGTGTTTTCTATTCGCTTCATGTCAAGCATTTCTATCATTCGGTTGCTCATCAGCTCCAATATCTGCGCCGGTTCGGTGTATCTGTGGTATATTATCAGCTGACATAAAATATCATAACCTATTATGCTCATGAATGCTCCCGGAATTCCGTGACCTGTACAGTCGGCCACAATGGTGAAGAATGTGTTCTCCGATGTGGCCAGGCTCATGTAGAAATCGCCGCTCACAATGTCCTTGGGCCAGTATACAAGCGAGCATTCCATGTTTTCTGATAGCTTGTTTAGCGATGGCATTATGGAGTTTTGCAGTCCCTGTGCGTATTTCAGCGATTGGTTGATTGTGATATTCTGCCGCTTTATCTGCTTGTATCCTATCTCGAGACGCTCGTTTATTATCTTCAGCTGTCTGGTCTGGAATTCCAGCTTGTCCTGGTTTTTCATGAGGTCGCTGTACGCCTCCACCATTACCTCGGCCTGCTTAACGCCTTCTTTTTCAGCCAGTTTCAGCTGAGTGATGTCTGTTTCGGTTATTATCCAGTTCTTTATGTTGTTTTCCTCGTCGTATACTGGGTCCATGTGGGTCTGCACGTATACATTTTTGCCGTCGGGGCCGGTGTGCATCGTTACATACGAGGTATGGTCTTTTTCAGCTAATACGTAATCTATGGCTGCCTCCTTGTCGGCGGAAGTGGCTTTCTGAATCTGGAAGTAGTTGGTTCCAAACTTGTTTTTGTATTCCTCAAACTCGTATCCGTAAAAGTTGGCGAAAGATGGGTTTGCCCATTGGAAATCGCCGTTGCTGTCCACTATTATTACAGAGTTGGTGTTTTTGGATGCGGCGAGCGACAGCATCTTGTTCATGGAATTCAGGCGCGCGTTTTCCTTTTTGTAGAAATACAGCCGGCGTCCCAGTATGTAAACCAGCAGTGCAAGAGCTGATGAATAAATGCTTATTGCCCACCACCTTAGCCATGGCGAGTTTTTTATTGTAAATGAGTAAACAGATTCCGATGATATCAGGCCTGTATGATTGATGGCCCTTACGCGGAAGGTGTATTTTCCTGGTTTCAGCTGGCCAAACTCATGACTGTTTTCCGATGTGTATGGCGACCACTTGTTTCTGAATCCCTCGAGCATGTAGGAATATTTCAGCTGGTCGATATTCTCGAAACACGATGCCGTGTACTTGATTTTCAGCGATTTTATTCCGTTCTGGAATACGTTTTTGCCATCGCCGGCCATCGTATAGTCATTTGATTTATCATCAAAAAGGCGGAATCCCTCGTACACAGTGGAATCGTTCACATATATTCCGTTTATGATGGTATTGAACGGATAATTACCTGGGTCGCAGGCGTTTAATGCTTTGGTGTTGTGTTTCAGGAGTCCGCTGTTGGTGCTAAGGAATAGCAGCGAATCTATCATGAAAACATTGTTTACGAGACCTATCTTGGTTTGGAAATGTATGGTGTCGAACGATTTGTCGTCGCGCGATGCTATCATGCACTCATCTTCTGTGTTTATGAAGAGGTCGCCGTTTTCGTTGAGCGGAAATATCTCGGCGGTGCTCAGTTTTTTTATGTAGTTATTGAAAGTCTGTGAGCCTCTCAGTATGATTTCGTTGGCCGAGAAGTTAGGGTTTTCGGGGATTTCAGCTTTCAAAAATGCCGATCCGTAGGTGTATAGACTATTGTTCCTAATCTTGAACTTGGGCTGCCGAAGTTGCTTGAATCCAATGTTTTCGCCAATATTCACCAAACTGAATCTTTCGAAATCCTTGTCCTTGGGGCACAGGTAATACAATCCGTTGAAAATGGACGCGAGCCAGAGGTTTCCGCGGTCGTCTATCTGTATGGTCCACATCGGCACATCTATGTCTCTTATGTTTTTGGGTTGGCCGAATGTAAGCTTTCCGTCCTTTTCCTGATAATCCGCCATGATTATGCCATTGTAGCAGGTCATGAAAACCTTGTTTGGGTGAGTCGGGCTTGTGGCCAGAAAGTAAATTTTGCCGGTGTTGAGTATTTTGTGGGCTTCAGCTCCGCTTATCTCATAGAGTCCGTTGCTGGTGCAGGCCAGCAGATGGTTTCCTATATTTTGTATGTTCCAGCAGATGATGTTTTCCTTGGGTCCAAAGCTGATGGGCTTGAATTCTGTATTGTATTTGCTGCAGATGGCGGTGTATACCTCGTTGAAGGTGGAGAAGTAGTACTGGTTGTTGAATTTTTTGTAATAGTAGACTTCGCCGTTGAGGCCGTTGCGCTCGTTGTAATATACTGTGTGGGTGTTCAGCTCTATTTTTGCGAGTTTGGATCTGAGTGCTACCCAGAGATTGTGTTTCGAATCGAAAAAGAGTTTGCCGGCGTCGTTCTGCGCAAGTCCGTTGTTGGTATCTATGGAGCTTGTTAGCTGGCCATGGCTGTCGAATACGAAAATTCCCTTGCTTGTCGATACGGCTATCTTGCCTAAAACATCATCGTATTCGGCATCGTTGATTACGCTCTCGGTGTATTCCGCATTGTCTATTTTTATGATATTCAGACTGTTCCTGTCCTGTATCTTTCCGCTCAGAAGATCTTTCTTGTTGGCCTTCAGGATTTCATGATTGGTAATTAAAATGATTGTGTCGTTATGTGTATCTACTATTTTCAGGCTTTCTAAGCTGCTGATACCGAATTTTTTCAGGTTTGCGATTTCGCCGGTGTGCAATCCGTCGAAAATGTATGCCCTGTAGTCGGATGTGATGATTATTGGCAGCGAATCTATTGCGAAAGCGGATTCCATGTTGCTGAATTTCACTTTTCTGGTTTTCCCGTTTTCCAATATGTGAATCGAGTTTCTGCCTATGTAGCAATGGTTTGACTTGCAGGGAAGTATCGCAATTACGTTTTCGTTCTTGATGGAAGGATTGTCGTTTAGGTCGTGGTAGACGGCCTGGCCGTTTTCGCCGAAAGTGAAATATCCGTTGTCCACATCGCCGCTTATCAGGATTTTGCCGTCGTGTATTCTTGTGATGTGTTTTACGCCCGAATGGCTGTTGGTTGTAATATTGTGTCCGCCCTCCGAGCTTAGGATTGTAATGCCGTCGGTGGTGCCGAGCAGCATGCATCCGTTGGAATCTTCTGTTATGTCGTTGATGAATACAAGGCTGCCGAATTCGTTGATTTTAAAACTCTGTATATAGGTAGACTCACCGAAAATATTTTTGCCCTGAGCCATTATAAGCTGCTGAGGCAAAATTATTACGATGATGAATAATAGTATTTTATACAGAGAGTTACGCATTGTTTATTTAATCTAAAAATCAATATAGCCTGTAATCAGATTACAGGCTATATGTTTATTATTTTGAGGAATCCGGAATCTGTGTTCCGGCAATGCCATTTCTTTTTATGAGGAAATTATACCTTGAGGATTTCAGCCTCCTTGGCCTCAGAGATCTTGTCGATCTGGGCTACATACTTGTCGGTGAGCTTCTGGATAATCTCCTGGCCTTCCTTGTTCTCGTCCTCGGTGATAGAGCTGTCCTTCTCAAGCTGCTTGAGAGTCTTGTTGGCGTCCTGGCGGATGTTTCTTACAGCAACTTTGGCGCTCTCGCCCTCCTGCTTCACCTGCTTAACGAGCTGTTTTCTGCGCTCCTCGGTGAGTGCTGGTACTACGATGCGGATTATCTGACCGTCGTTGATAGGTGTTACGCCCAGGTTGGCTGCGAGAATTTCCTTTTCTATCTTTGGAAGCATTGTCTTCTCCCATGGCTGTACCACAATGGTTCTTGCGTCTGTGGTGCCCACGTTGGCTACTCCTGCCAGGCCGGTAGGTGTGCCGTAGTAATCTACCTTGATATCAGCCAGCATAGCTGGAGAGGCCTTGCCTGCTCTGATCTTGGCGAGTCCTGATTCGTAGTGAGAGACTGCCGACTGCATTTTCTCCTCAGCCTCGTCTATGTACATTTGAGCTTCTTCGTTCATAAAGCTTGGGTTTTTATGATGTTCAACAAATATTTTACAAATATAGCTTTTTTATTCTTACATATACAAATTTTTTGCCCTAATTTTTGTGCTCGGACGTTTATTTGTTATCAGCTACTCATATACAGGTACGTAGAGCGGATGCTGCTCGTTGTATAGCCTCATGTAGTATATGAGTTTCGAATTTTTCTTCTTCTTGGATAGTTCCGAGAATTCCGTATGGATTTTTGTGTCGTTCATCAGCATCAGCTCCATGTTGGATGCCGTAAACTCCATTATCTGTCCGGTCTCGAAATTGTATATGTACTGCTGCGATTCCGACTGCGGCACCTGGTGGTACATTGGATTGCCGTAGTAGTATGGCGAGAATCCGTACATTCCGTAATACGGCGTGTTGGGACTGCGGTACACGGTCTTGTATCCCAGAAAGTGGCTGATGCTGCCTATTATTCCAAGCCGGCAGAAGTTTCCATTGTAGTTTAGGTATATGCTGCCGTAGTTGCAGAAACCGAAAATCTTGGATACCGGGATTTCCTGCTCGTTGCCCAGATTGTCGTAGATGGCGATTTTCTTGTTCTGCATCAGCTGTTCGAAATATGTTAAATCATCAGGGTCTAAGTTGGTGCTTATCTGTGATTTCTCTATCGGACGATTATTTTTCAAATCGTCGCTGGTCAGATATATTCCGTCGGTGAATGTAAAATCGTCGTCGTATTTCTCCTTGTGTGAGAAATTCTGCGCGCTTATCTGCATAGCGCATAGCAGAAGCGCCAATAATGCTGTAATTCTCATGTGTGTCATGGTGTTTGCAAATTTTATCCAAAGATACATTCTTTTTGCCAATAAAAAAAACTAACTTTGCGGCGAATTTGTAATTAATGAATTTAGCAATCTCTCCAAGACGTGAAAAAATATTTGTCCACAACATTGAAGGTGCTGATATTCCTCAGTATAGGAGTTGCGCTTTTCTGGCTGGCCTACCGTGGTCAGGATTTTGGCAAGATCATGGAATCTCTCGGCCAGTGCCGCTGGAGCTGGGTGATGCTTGCGCTTCTGCTATCGGTGGTGGGCCATTACAGCCGTGCCATGCGCTGGAAGCTTCTGCTTGAGCCTTTTGGATACCATCCCCGCGGAGTAAATCTCTTCAGCTCGGTGATGGTGATGTACCTCACGAATATGGCTGTGCCGCGCTCCGGCGAGGTGGTAAGGTGCGGCGTGGTCTCCAAATACGAGAATATCCCCTTTGCGCGCTGCCTGGGCACCGTGGTCACCGAGCGCATTGCCGATATGCTGGTATTAGCTGTGCTTACCGTAGTGATATTCCTTACCCAGGGCGGTGTGATATCCGGCGTGCTCGACAACAATCCATGGGTGATGGAGCAGCTGATAAAGCTCCGCGGATACCTCCCTGTTATCATTGCGGCGGGCATCGTGCTGTGCATATTAGCTGTAATAGCCATCAGGCTGGTGGTTAGGCGCAATCTTTTCGGCATAGGAGCCAGGCTTAGCCAGCTGATGGCAAACTTCAAGGAAGGCCTGCTCACGATATTGAGCCTCGACAAGAGGTGGCAGTTTGTATTCCACAGCATTTTCATCAATTTTGTGTATTTCTATACTATATATCTTGTATTCAAGGCTTTCCCCTTCTGCGAAGAGCTTTCGCTCATGGCCGCGCTTACGGTATTCGTACTCGGCACCTTCGGCGTGATAATCCCGTCGCCGGGCGGCATGGGTACATGGCATTTTATAGTAATAGAGCTGCTGGCCCTTTACGGCATCAGCCGCGATCCCGATGCCGGAGCATACGCCCTGGTGATGCACGGCATACAGGATATCCTCTTTATCGTGGTGGGATTTGCGGCGCTTATCCTGCTGCCGGTCATTAACAACAAATATCAACCCGTAGTGCCTGATGAGAATACCGAAGAGTCTTAAAACAACGCTTAAGGTGGCGCTCGTATTGGCCTTTTACTATGGGCTTTATCTATTGAGCAAAGACCATTTCAGCCAGCTTACCGACCTTGATACAGGTAATCTCAGGATTTACTGGTTTCCGCTGGCTGTGGCCCTGCTGCTCGCTGTGCCCAACTGGATACTGGAGGCCGTCAAGTGGCGCATCTCTCTGCGTCCCGTGGAGGATGTTTCTTTCGGACAGGCGCTTGTCGGCGTGCTCAAGGGTATTCCTCCGTCGCTATTCACTCCCAACAGAGTGGGCGAGGCTATCGGCCGTCCGTCGGTGTTGCAGAAGGGGCACAGGATTATGGGCGCGCTGGCCACAGCCTATTGCGGATTTTCGCAGATGCCGGTTATGCTCATGATGGGCTCTGTCAGCTGCCTGTATTTCTCGCTGATGGATGTGGAGCTCAGCCACACCACTTTCCTTACCCAGTGGTGGTTTATATTGATATGTGTGACCGGCGCGCTGGTGCTTGCGCTTCTTTTCCTCTTTCCGCAGTATACCATTCCCTTTGTGCGCAATAGCGAGAAGAGCGAGGGACTGCGCAACAAGCTCAGGTTTTTCTGCAATTACACCTGCGGCGAGAAATTCAGCCTGATGGGCGTGTCGCTGGGCCGCTTTATGGTATACAGCATTCAGAATTACCTCACCATAGTGGCGCTTGGCATAGATATCGGCATTGTGGATGGCCTGATGTCTGTGTTTCTGATATATACGCTCATGAGTTTTGTGCCGCGTCCGGCGCTTGCGGAGCTTGGCGTCAGGTGTTCGGCGTCGGTGCTGGTGCTCAAGGATTTCTGCTCCGACTATTCGCAGCCCACCATCTCGTCGGTTATTCTGTGGGGTATAAATCTCTTGTTGCCAGCCATTTGCGGTGCTTTTTTGTATATTGTTAAGAAAAAAGACAAAAAAGTTGATTAAAAATTTTGCGGTTTCGTTTTTTCGCTGTATTTTTGCATCGTCGAAATGAGAAATCATTTAGATGCCCTGGTGGCGGAATTGGTAGACGCGTCGGTCTCAAACACCGATGGAGTAACATCCTTACCGGTTCGATCCCGGTCTGGGGTACGCAGGAGGAACTTCAATCTTTTGGAGTTCCTTTTTTTGTTTCATATCAGCTGATGGCGTGATATCTGGACTATAGTTGTTTCATTATTTCCAAGGCTGTATCAATTGATTCTGACAGACTTATGCCTTTGACGTATGGGTTTTTGCGAATGAAGTTGTTCCAGTATTGCTGTTGAGCCTTGTCGTTTTTTATTTCATTGAAAATAGTGTTGTATTCGGGTATGATATTTGCCGAACCGCGTTTTTTGCTGGTACTTTCCAATGCTTTTTTCAACACTTTCATATCAATTGAAGTTTTCTTAAGTTTGTAAAGTATATGAATGTCGTAATTGTCACGGGGACGCGTGTTAGCTATTCCTCTTGATATTATTGTCTCCAGTTTTTCAGCCAGAACAGTTTCTATGGGATAGGCTTTTATCATGATATCCTTGTCGTCGAAAACACAGCGGTATGAGTAGTTGATTTCGGATGGCACTATACTGTCTCCTGTGGTAACATCTACGGTAAGGGTGGTACGTGTGCCTTCGTAACTGCTTATAATATGGGCCCGCAGGCCGGGGTAGTCGTCGGTTTCGCGTATCTCGTCTATTTTTGTGAGTTCAAATTTTAGTTTGTCATCGGTTTTTATGTTGCATATTTCGGTGAATATCTCCCAAAGGTTTTCGCGGGTTACATCAAATCCTTTTACCGTAGTGTCGATATCCATTGTGGATCTGTATTCCACTCCTATGAATGATGATATCAAAAATCCTCCTTTTATTATGAAATAATCTGATTTTGAGGACATAGCCATTCTTTCAAGCAGTCGTTCCAGACAATATATTTGCATAGACGCCTGTGGTGTGATTTGAGCCTCTTGAGCTTTCTTATTGATGATGGCTTTTAGTTGCATCGCGTTCTTTATATTCATAGCAGTACTTCCAAATAGTTTCTGATCTTGTTTTCTACGTGAAATAGTTTTGCAAACCTCAATAGCGAGTTTAGGTCCTTGTTGTTCTTTTTGCCATATTCCTTGAAGGCGTACGAAATCACTTGGATATCTGTCTGAGCCTTGGCTGTAAGAATTTCGCACAACGTCCGTTCGGCGCTGTAAACTCTTATCGGGTTGTTGGCTGGTGACATTGTTTCTGTTATCCCTTCTCCGTATAGTTTCGCAGTTGATAGTTTTACTTCTACCCCGCGCATTTTTATTTTCTGGGAGTGATAATTTCCTTGAAATGTCATAGTCCAATTAAATGGTACTCTTTCTGTTAGACTGTGTATGTATAATGCAGTTTCAAACGAGAATATACCCTTGCTGTATTCTGATTGCAGGTCATATAGTTCGTCTTGCATGCAATCCGGAGTTTGATATATTCCGCGGCCCACACGGATTATGAATCCTTCGTCGGCCAGTGCTTTCAGGTAGTAGCGGTTGATGTTCAGGTCCGTTAGTTCCTGTATTGTTATTCTGCCATTCAATTCATTTATCTTTTGTCTCAGAATCTCAATAGGTTTATTCATAACTCACCTCCTTTATTTTTGGATGCGAATATAGATATTATTGTTTGCAAGTCCAAAAGTATAGGCCAATAATTTAACCGATATACTAAAAACATTTGTGTATATTAGTGTATTGGTTAAGAATAGTTCCTTTTTTTTGTTTCATATCAGCTGATGGCGTGATATCGGTTTCCCATCAGCTGGAAAACAAAAATCCCGCTGGAGACCTCTGTGATTGGCTCCGGCGGGATTTTTTCTGTGTCTTTGTGGCTGATACCGGGATTAGAGTTCGTTGTTCTCGAGTACGAGTTCTACGGTTTCTCCGCTGTTCTCTCCCATGTATATCATCTTGAGACCGAGGCCGGCTTTCTTGGCCAGGTCGCCTATCGGGTCTACTTTAAGAGTGGCTTTCACTTGCTCTTTGCCGGACTCGATATTGCTTCTCAAGCCTTCGGGGTCTATTACTTCGTCATCGAACTCGTATCTCCAGATTACGTACAGGCCCTCGCGGTTGAAGGATGTCCACTTTATGTATTCGTTCTGCTCCACAGGGAAACGTACCTGCGCGTTTGTTGCGGCTATGGCGTTGTCTATCTTAGAATAGTCCTTTGCGCCGTCGCATCCGGTTAGTGTGTTCAGTGCAGCTAATACGAGCAATATGCACAGAATAGTTGTTAGAAATTTTTTCATCGTTTTTTTTGTTTATTGGTTAGTTTATTAATGTTGAACTCTGCGCTACAAATGTAAATATAATTTTTCGTTATTGTTCATGGTTTACAGATTTATTTTTTGTGGTGTCAGCTAAAAATTTACTCCTTTACATTTGTAAATGCATGGTGTTACAAATATAAATAAAATTGTAAAATGTAACATTAAAAAAATATAGAAAAATTTACTTAAAAATTTGGAAAATTGATTTTTCCTGCTTAACTTTGCGTTGTAATTTTTTGGGGGCCGTTGCTCTTTTGGAATGTACAATAATGTTTTTTTTATAGTTATACGTTGAATTTTTGTAGGGAGCTTCCGGATTACTGGTGGCGGAGGCTTTTGCATGAAATGAATAAATGAAGATGATAGTACGTTGTTATATTATTTTCCATCAGATGCTGCTCGAGGCAGGCGTTTAGATAAACAAGGCAAAAAACTTGTCCATGATGATATTTTTTTTTGTTTTTTCCTTGTACGTTTGATTTTTTTGAGTAGTATGGCGCAGTTGGGCAGTGATTGCCTGACTGCGTTTTTTGTTTTGTCTGCTATCAGCTGATATATATAAATAATGTGTATAAAAAAAGCCACACACCTCGTGAGTGCGTGGCTTGTAGACCTACCAGGATTCGAACCTGGAACAGAAGAACCAAAATCTTCTGTGTTACCATTACACCATAGGTCTGTCCATCTTATTGTTTAATCATAAATAACCAGGCTAATCCTAATAATTAACTATCAACATGGCAACGTAGAAAGTACAAAAGCCGCCTGATTACGGGCGCAAAAGTACCGAGAATATTTTATTCCGCAAAATTTTTTTTATCTTTTTTTATAATTATTTATTTGGGGATTGCTTTATTGTTTCGTAATTTTGCAGTCGTATATTGCAAATACTCTGCAAAATTAAATATTTCCATATAATGAAAGATTTCAAGTTTTATGACCGTATAGCGGGCTGGGGCGCCTTTGTGGTGGCTCTGGTATGCTATCTGCTCACCGTGGAGCCTACTGCGAGCTGGTGGGACTGCGGCGAGTTTATCGCGACGGCGGTTAAGCTGGAGGTGGGTCATCCTCCTGGAGCTCCGCTTTGGATGATTATCGGCCGCGTGGCCGCGCTTTTTGCCTCCGACGATGCCCACATGGCCCTCATGATGAACTGCACGGCGTGTCTGGCGGCGGCTTTTACCTCGCTCTTCCTTTTCTGGAGCATCACCCACATTGCACGCCGCATTGTGGAGCGCCGCAGCTACAAGGCTAAGAGCGTGGACAGCTACACCATGGGCGAGACTATCGCCATTGTGGGCAGCGGTATGGTGGGCGCGCTCATCTATACTTTCTGCGATACTGCGTGGTTTTCTGCCGTGGAGGCCGAGGTCTACAGTATGAGCTCGCTCTTTACAGCTGTGGTTTTCTGGCTGATCCTGAAGTGGGAGGAGCATGCCGACGAGAAGTATTCCAACCGCTGGCTTATCCTTATCTGCTATCTGATGGGTCTCAGCATCGGTGTCCATCTGCTCAACCTCCTTGTGATACCAGCCATCGTGCTTGTGTACTATTACAAGAAGTACAGCAACACCGATACCAAGGGCACTCTCCTGGCTCTGTTGGTAAGCGTGCTGATACTGGCCTTTGTGCTGTATTTCATCATTCCTCAGACTGTGAATATCGGCGCGAGGTTCGATCTCTTCTTTGTGAATGTGCTGGGCATGCCTTATTATTCGGGCATCATCACATTCCTGCTGCTTGTGATGGGCGGTCTCGGATACTGGGCCTGGACATCGCAGGCCAAGGGCAAGGTGATGCAGAATACCATAGCGCTGGCAGTGTTCATGATAATGCTGGGCTATACATCGTTTGCCATGACTGTAATACGCTCGTTCAGCAATCCTCCTATCAACGAGAATCAGCCGAGCGACGGTTTCTCGCTCCTCAGCTACCTTAACCGCGAGCAGTACGGCGATACACCTTTATTATATGGTCCGTATTTTACAGCTGATGTGGTAGATTCGGAAAACGAGTATACCTGGATACCCGACAACGGCAAGTATCTGAAGATACCTAAGCCATCGCCCAAGTACAAGTACTCAAAGGAGGACTGCGGATTTTTCCCGAGAATGCACTCTCAGCAGTCTCACCATATCAAAGTTTATCAGCAGTGGGCCGATCTCAAGAACACCACCGACTGCCCTTCCACATACGAGAATCTCAAGTTCTTCGTCACATATCAGATGGGCCACATGTACTGGAGATACTTCATGTGGAATTTCTGCGGACGCCAGAGCGACGAGCAGAACGGCGCCGGCAGCTACATCAAGGGCAACTGGATTACCGGTATCGATTTCATCGACAACCTGAAGGGTGCCGGCAGCGAGAATCTCCCCGAGAGATACGCCAACAACCACGGCCGCAATGTGTATTACATGCTGCCTCTGCTGCTCGGACTTCTCGGATTGTTCATCCACTTCAAGTACGACAACAAGAACGGTTTTGTGGTGCTGATGTTTTTCCTGCTTACGGGCGTGGCTATTGTGGTTTACCTCAATCAGACTCCTATACAGCCCCGTGAGCGTGACTACGCTTTTGCCGGATCGTTCTATGCGTTCAGTATTTGGTGCGGACTTGGACTGCTCTGGCTTTGGGATTTCCTGAAGGAGAATTTCTTTGAGAAGAAGAGCGCTGTGGCCGCTTCTGTGGCCTGCGTATCGCTCGTGGTGCCGGTGCAGATGGCTTATCAGAACTGGGACGATCACGACAGATCGGGCAGATACACCTGCCGCGATTTTGCCACCAACTATCTGGAGTCGTGCGCGCCCAATGCCATTCTCTTCACATTCGGCGACAACGACACATTCCCTCTCTGGTATGCTCAGGAGGTGGAGGGCGTGCGTCGCGATGTTAGGGTTGTAAACCTCTCGCTTGCCGGCTGCGATTGGTATATCAAGCAGTCGCAGGAGAAGAAATACAACAGCGAGCCTGTTCCAATGACTCTTGACGCATCCAAGTACCGTCAGGACAAGCGCAACATCGTGATTGTGAGCGAGGTGGCCGATGCCTTCCAGGATTCCAAGTACAGTCTCCACAAGGACGAGATAGATCCGATCTATTCGCAGTTGTACAACGAGATTGTGGATGGATTGTCCAGAACATCGTTCCCGGCCAAGTACCCAAAGGATTTCGAGGACCTCAAGAAAGGATACGAGAGCCATTCTCCTGTTGCTTTCAGAAACTTCCTCAGCCGTCTGATGAATCCTAAGGTGGCTTCTACTATTTTCGGCGACGATATGACACCCATCAATTTGCTCTCTGCCAAGATGGACGAGGTGATCAAGCGTATCAACGCATATCCTGCCCCCATCAGCTCGGTAATGAGCATAGTGGGCGACGACCAGCAGGTATATCCTACTCAGAGCGGAAACTACAACTTCATAGCATCCAGGAAGATAGAGATTCCTGTAAACAAGCAGAACTGTCTGGATAATGGAACTCTCGACGAGCGCACTATCAGCCGTGCAGGTTCGTCTATCAGATGGGATATCCCCAAGAACTATTTCACCAAGAGCGATCTCGTGGTGATGGACATTCTTGCGGCCAACAACTGGAAGCGTCCTGTATACTTTGCATCCAGCGGACAGAGGGGCGATTACCTCGGTCTCGACAGGTACATGCGTCTGGAGGGTTTTGCCTACCGCATAGTTCCATACGTAACCGATTCTCCTGCCACTGGCGAGATAGGTGCGGTGGATTCCCGCATCATGTACGATAATATGATGAACAAGTTTGCCTGGGGACGCATGAACGAGGACGATGTTGTGATAGAGGAAAACAACAGACGTCAGATAGGCATCATGGATATACGCGGCACATTTGCGCGTCTGGCCACTCAGCTTGTGGATGATGGCGAAAAGGATAAGGCTCAGGAGGTTCTTAAAAAGTGTCTGGAGCTTGTTCCATCCCACAAGGTGCCTTACGACTACACTATGCTTCCCGTTATCACCGCGCTTTACCATTCGGGCATGAAGACCGAGGCCGAGGCTGTGGTAGCCCAGATGACCGACGAATACAAGGCTATCAGCGACTGGCTTGCAGGTCTTGCAGCTGATGGCATGGTGGAAGGCGGCGAGCTCAGGTTTGTGGCAAGTATACTCGGAATGCTTTCCCGCGAGTGCGAGGAAAACGGTTCGAAGGAGCTTATGGAAAAGACCTTGGAATACTACTCGCAGGCGGCAGGATTGCTTCAGAGATACAATCTATTGAGAGGCGATAACTAAACCAATCGCCCCTGAATAAATATACAGAATACAAAAAAGCCTGTGAACGAGATTGTTCACAGGCTTTTTTGTGTTTAGTAGAATTTGATTTTTTTTATCTAACGCTCTGCACCACATTTACCACATAGTCGCCCAGGTGCTCGCATTCGTTTATGAAATCCATGTACATTACGCCGAGCTGATAGTTGTATTTGTCGGCGCTGATGTCCTTGATGTTGGTCTCCTTCAGGAGCTTGCGGAAGTCGTTGATGTCCTTCTCTATCTGCATGGTCTTGTCGAAATCGAGGGTTTTGCCTTCAGGACGGTCCAGGTCCTCGTTCATCTTTATCAGCGATTTGTCCACGAGGTCTATCATTGCGTTTATGTGTCCCATCTGCTCCTGAGTGTATTCCTCCTTCTGCTCGCGCTTGTGCTTGATGGTGCGTCCCATGTTGAAGCAAGAGTCGCCAATGCTCTCGAGCTCGCCGATGGTCTTCATCATCTTCTGCATCTGTACCTTGGCCTCGCGCGACAGTCCCTCTTCCTCCACTTGGTCCAGGTAGTTGGCTATCTCCACCTCCATGTTGTCGGTGATTTTCTCGTATTTCTCTATCCGCTTGAATTCCTTCTCGAAATCATCGTTTTCGGTAATGGTAATCAGGTTTTTCACCATTCCGAACATCTTGTAGCATCTCTGGCCGAAATTGCCGATCTCCTTCTTGGCCTCCAGCAGCGAGAGCTCAGGTGTGGATACCAGACCCTTGCTGATGTACTGGAGCCTGTATTCCTCCTCCTCGTTTTTCTGGGGAAGCATCCAGCACACAAACTTCTCTATCTGCGGCACAAAACCTATAAGGAGCAGAGTGTTTACTATATTGAACAATGTGTGGAAAGCCGATAGCATATTGTTCTCGTTGGTGTTGTGCATTACATCGGTCATAAACCACTCCACCATGCTGCAGGTCGGATAGAAAATCATCAGGAAGAATACCACGCCAAACACATTGAAGAACAAGTGGGCGAGGGCTGTGCGCCGGGCCTGCGTATTAGCTGTAAGCGATGCCAGGAAAGCCGTGATGGTGGTGCCGATGTTCTGTCCCATGGTGAGGGCCACGGCCTGCTCGAATCCGAATCCCGGAATGTTCATGCTGTAGAGCATGAAGGTGACTGCCATTGTGGCTGCCGACGACTGCACTATCATGGTAACCACCGCGCCGGCTATTACAAAGAGTATTATCACGCCAAAACTGCCCTGGGTGAGTCCGCTGAGCATATTAGCTACTATCTTATTGAGCTCCATGTCGTTGGCCGACTTCTGGAGATACACCAGGCTCAGGAACAGGAATGCAAATCCGAATATAAACTCGCCGATGTTTTTGCGCTTGGTATTCTTGGAGAAATACAGCGGAAGCGCCACGGCCAGCAGCGGAATAGCCAGGGCGGAGATATCGGCCTTGCCCACTATCGATATTATCCAGGCGGTTACGGTGGTACCGATGTTGGCACCCATTATCACGCCGATACTCTGTTTCAGGGTCATCATGCCCGCATTCACAAAACTCACCACCATTACAGTAGTGGCCGAGCTCGACTGGATAAGTGCTGTGATGAAGATACCGGTGAAAACGCCCATTACGCGGTTTTTGGTCATTGCTGCAAGAATGGAGCGTAGACGTTCGCCCGCAGCCTTTTCGAGGCCCTCGCTCATGGTCTTCATGCCGTACATGAACATCGCGAGAGAACCTATCATACATAGAATGTTTAGTAGTGTATCCATAGGGATGTTGGGGGTGAAAAATTTTATTTCAATTACGTTACAAAGTTAATACATTTTAACTATCTGCAAATTTATTTTTCGTTAATTTTGTTTTTCAGCTGATATATTTATTAGTTTTTCCTGTTCAGCTGATGGCGTGATATTAGCAATCAAATTTCCAATTACAACAAAATTTAACTATTTCTATAAATCCAATTTCAGCAATATGAATTAATTTTGCATCGTGATTTACGTGTTGTATATTTTATTTAATGAGATGAAGTATTTATTTACACTATTAGTAGCTTTATTGTCTGTGTCTCAGACTTTTGCACAGACCAAGGTGCGAGGCACGGTAGCCGATGCCGCTTCCGGCGAAACCCTTCCGTATGTCAATATCGTATTCAAGGGCACCACCGTGGGCACCATATCAGATGTAGACGGCAATTTCTTTCTGCAGGGCATGGTGGATACCGATACACTGGAGCTCTCATACGTGGGATATGTACCCGTGTTCCTCAAAATTAACAGGAATTCGTATCAGGAGCTCGATGTAAGGATGGAGCCCGACAATTTTGAGCTTAACGAGATTGTGGTCCATCCGGGCGAAAATCCGGCCTGGCGCATCATGCGCAATGTGGAGGCCAACCGCAAAAACAACAATCCCGACAAGTTCGATTCGTACAAATACGAGGTCTACAACAAGATGGAGCTCTCGCTCAACAACGTGAAGCGCGATTTCGGCCCCAACGCCCTGATGAAAAACTTCCAGTTCATATTCGATTACGCCGATACATCGGCCGAGACCGGCAAGGTGTATCTGCCCGTAATGATTACCGAAACCATATCCGACATCTACCACAAGAGCAGCCCGCAGAAGAAAAAGGAGATCATAAAGGCCTCCAAGGTTTCGGGAGTGCAGAACGAGAGCATCTCGCAGTATACGGGTCAGATGTATCTGGATGCCAACATCTACAAAAACTACGTCTCGGCATTCGGCCACGAGTTTGTATCTCCCGTATCCGACTACTGGAAAACCAACTACAAGTATTACCTCCTCGACAGCATGTATCAAGAGGGCCATTATCTGTATCACCTGTCGTTCCGCCCGAGGCACAAGCAGACCTACACCTTCACCGGCGATATGTGGGTAAACGACACCACCTGGGCCGTAAAGAAGATACAGGCCAAGATGGCATCTGATGTCAATATCAACTACATCAACAACTTCATAATCTCTCAGGAATACGATATGGTGGATTCGTCCACATGGTTTCTCACCAAGGAGGAGATGTTCATGGACCTCAATTTCACCGATTCCACAATGGGATTTCTGGCCCGCAAAACCATGACCCGCCGCGACATCGAGATCAATCCCGATTTCGGCGGAAGGATTTTCTCCGGAGCGGCCACCGAGGAGACTGTATTCGAGGACGGCGCCCTGGAGCGCGACGACAGCTACTGGACCTCTCAGCGCCACGAGGAGCTCACCGAAAAGGAGGCCAAAATCTACGAGATGGTGGACAGCATCAAGCAGGTGCCGATATTCCACACCGTAACCAATACGGTGGAAATGCTCCTGGGCGGATACTGGGTGCACAAGTGGTGGGAGTTTGGCCCGTATTTCAAGATCCTTTCGCACAATGAGATAGAGGGCTGGCGTTTCCGTGTGGGCGGCCGCACCAGCAACGAATTTTCCAAGAACCTGATGCTGAGCTCGTATCTGGCCTACGGCACCAAAGACAACAAGCTGAAATACGGCCTCGGAATGCTGTATCTGTACAGCAAGGCTCCCAGAAGAGGTTTCTCCATCGACTACAAGTACGACTATGAGAAACTCGGACAGAGCGTAAACGCCTTCACCGAAGACAACATAATGTCTACCATACTGGCCCGCACCAAGAATACACACCTTCTGCTGGTAAAGGAGGCCAAGGCCGCCTACGAGCACGAGCATTTCAATGGTTTCAGCAATACAATGGGATTCCGCTACAGGAAGCTCTATCCCAGCAGATACATACCATTCCGCAACGAGTCGCTCGATCTCCGCTACCCGAATCTGTCGTCGTATGAGGTGTTCCTGAACACGCATTTCTGCTACAACGAGAAATTCGTATCAGCTGAATTCAACCGCATGAGCATGGGCAGCAATTTCCCCACATTCGACCTCTACGCCATAGCCGGTGCGTGGGACAATCTGGGCCGCACCGACTATTATTACAGACTTACTGCCACAATGTCGCAGTCGTTCACCATGGGTCCGCTGGGCAAGTTCCGATTCATACTCGAGGGCGGCAAGGTATTGGGCGATGTGCCGTTTCCGCTGCTCAAGCTCCACGAGGGCAACGAGACCTACGCATTCGACGAGTACTCGTTCAATATGATGAACCTCTACGAGTTTGCCTCCGACACATACTTCTCCGCTACTGTGGAGCACCATTTCAACGGATTCTTCTTCAACAGGATTCCGCTTATGCGCCGTCTGAAATGGCGCGAGGTGGTATACGCCAAGGGCCTTGTGGGCGATATCTCCGACAAGAACTGCCGCGAAAACGCCATCATGGATTTCCCCTCCACACTGGGCGATGTAAACAAGCCATACCTGGAGGCCGGCCTCGGCGTCGAGAATATCTTCCGTTTCTTCCGCGTGGATGGCGTATGGCGACTTACCCACCGCGACAATCCCGCGGCCTCCAAGTTTGCCATATTGTTCAAGGTTCAGCTGATACTTTAAAAAAAACAGCCAAAATGGTTTGGTTGTAGCAATATTTTATTATATTTGTGGCATATTTATAATCCAAATTAATATGGCAGAGAAAAAATTAGTAGAATTGGATCAGGCATCCGGCATATCCCCGTTGGGATACAACGGCTCGCCTGTATTTGAGAGATACAACCAGATAAGCGCCACACTGGCCACACTCGGCGAGAAGTTCGAAAAGCTTCTGGCCAAGCCTATGCGCATAGGCAACAAGTTTACGTGGTCCTCCGACTACCTTGCCAATCCGCAGGCCATGTCGAAGACCGATCCTATGTCGCAGGCACGCTACAAGGCCGATATCAGCCAGCT
This sequence comes from Bacteroidales bacterium, assembly GCA_045628165.1. GTDB lineage: Bacteria > Bacteroidota > Bacteroidia > Bacteroidales > UBA3824 > UBA3824. The sequence goes on from JAZQPB010000201.1 coordinate 38,137, forward strand.
GATGCGCGAGATATCCGCCTTCTGCGATAAACTCCGCCGCGAGGGTCAGATAGAGGCAGCTAATGCCATAGAGATGGCGGTTTCTGTGCCGTCATACGACCATATTTTTGTGGACGGCCCCAAGATGGTATTTGCAGTCTGGGGTTTTTCGCCATCGTTCTCTCCCAAGAACGGAAGCCCTGTAAACGTGCTCACCGAAACCATACCCGGCGGCCCTCAGTACAAGGGAGACAGCACGCCATTAGCTGATACCGAAAATACTGTAGCCAAGCCAGCTGATGGCGCACAGAACGACCAGCCTGTACCGCCTCCACCTCCTGTGGGACACGGCATAGCATCCACTGGCAACACAGTGCCTCCTCCACCTCCGCCTCCCACCACCCAAAACGACGACAAGAACAAGAAACCCGAGTCAAGGCTTCCGGGCTGGCTGTGGTTTCTTCTCGGCGTAATTCTTACTCTCCTGATAGTATTGCTGCTGCGCACCTGCAACAACGACCACAAATGCTCCGACGACTGCGGAATGGGATGCAAGGGCAATGGATGCTCGTGCGGTTCCAAGTGCGGTGACAGCGGATGCGGCGGCTACACAGGTGGCGGTAATAATGGCGGCCACAACGGCGGCAACGGCGGCGGATATGTAGACGGAGGCGGCAACAACGGCGGCGGATATCCTCCCCACCGTCCCAACGACCCATACACTCCATACGATCCCGAGAATCCCGGCGATCCTTTCTTCGATGAGATAGGTGTAGTGCCTCCCATCGACAGGGACCGCATCATAGACGACCCGGAAGAGCCGGGCGAGCGTCCTATACTCGACAACGAGGTAAACGTGGCTCTCGACAAGGGTCAGGATGTCAAGAAATTTATCCAGAATGTGGAGGCCCAGTACCCCGACGAGGTAAAGGCCCGATACGCCGATACCACCATCAAGCTCGTGCAGTTTCAGGTGCCCGATGGTACCTGGAGAGAGTGGATTACCAAATTCAAGGCCATGCCCGAGGTTAAGCTCGCTTTCCCTACATCTGTGCTTGAATCAGGCTCACTGCCACAGGAGCCGGGCTTCAGCAATGCCAAGGCTTCATGGTATTTCGATGATATTCAGGCTCCACAGGCCTGGGACATCACCATGGGCGACACTTCTATTATAGTAGCCATTGCCGACAACTGTTTTGACCTCCAGCATCCCGAGATTTCCAAAAACGTGGTAATGCCGTACAATGTAACCACCGGCGACGCCAATGTTCATGTGATAAACTGCGAGGGCAATATGCACGGCACACACGTGGCCGGCACCGCCATAGGAAGCATCAACGGCAAGGGAGTATGCGGCATAGCGCCCAACTGCAAGTTTATGCCCATTCAGCTGGCCGATGAGAACGGAATGATGACCAACGTAGCCATATTATCTGGCGCGCTCTTCGCCATACATCACGGAGCATCCGTAATCAACTACTCGCTCGGTATCGACCTGGGCCATATCAGCGCCCGCGACCAGCAGATCTTCATCAGCCAGTACGGACAGGATGAGGCTCAGTTCTGGAACGAGCTTTATGATTTCTGCCTGGAGGAAAACCTCGTGGTGGTAAAGGCCGCCGGCAACGAGGACATATTAGCTGAGTGCGATCCAATGTCGCGCACCGACAAGGCTCTCATCGTTGCGGCTTATCAGGGTCTCGACAGCAGACAGTCGCCCAAGGCAGATTTCTCAAACTTCGGCTCCATCACCAACATATCGGCGCCCGGAGTGGAGATATTGTCGAGTGTTCCCGGCAACAACTACGATTTTCTTGACGGCACATCAATGGCTGCGCCTGTGGTTACTGGCGGTGTGGCTCTCGTAAAGAGCAAGTATCCGCACCTTACCGCCAAGGAGCTTATCTCCGTAATCAGCAAATCAGGCAAGGCCCTCAACACACGTCCCGAGATAGGTCCGCTGCTTCAGCTTGCCGACGCTCTCCGCATGGCCGGAGAGGGCAACATGATGCAGATTCCCGAAAATGTAACCGACCTCTCGTTTGCTGCCGGCCGCTGGAAGTCCACATCCGACCTCCTGTCCGACAATAATCAGGTTGTGGAGGTTTTCTTCGATCTCAAAGAGGACGGCACCGGCACCATAGAGTACGTGGAGAATGGCAGCAAGACATTCAAGGCGCCTCTCAAGTCCACTTTCGAGAATGGCGAGCTCATCATAGAGCAGACCTCCGACGCCATTGCCTCCAACGGCGATTCATACATCAAGTGCAAGTTTGTGGCCAGACGCCAGGACAATGGAACGGCTCTCTGCCGCGCACTGTACGATGGTCAGAATACCGGCACACAGTTCCACATGATCAAAATTTAATTAGAGACATTCTCATAAACAATATATACCAAAATGAGTCAACCGATTATTACTACCGATATCTCCCACATACGTCCCCTGTTTGATCAGGGAGCCAGCGAGAATATCAACCGATATAAGCAGCTGAAGGCCTTGTTTGAATCTGGCAAGGAATACACCGTGCTGGCAGAGCCTCAGTTCGACGGAACCAACAGAATTACATGGCACACAGAGTTTGAGGGCACTCCGGTGTCGTTTGCCAATCTCACCGAGGAGGAGCAGATAGCCGCCAAGAGCATCATCAAGAAACAGGTGAACAAGCTCTACAAGTCGGCCTTCCGTCAGATATACAAGAGCTCCATGAGCGATGTGGCTAATATATTCTCTGTGATAGATTCGTGCATCGAGATTCCCGATTACGACAATATCTACCGCATTCAGCAAGCTAATGGCGAGTGCAACTACGTGCTCATCAAGTGGGGTTTCAACGGCGAGGAGTTCAACGCGCCCACGGGACTTATCAAGAAGCTGGTGCCCACCAAGGTGGATACCGTAAAGATAAAGGTTATCAAAAACAAGAAACCCGCCATCGGCGAGAAGATTACGCTGGTATGCAACGGCAAGGAGCAGGAGCTTACCACCTGGAACAACGGATATGTATACCTCCACGACCTGCCTCTCGGCGACAAGTTTTCGGCATACGTGGGCGACAAAGAGGCCAACATCAAGCATTACATGTGCGACGGCAGCGACGACTATCTCTATCTGATAAACACCCGCAAGTGCGACATGAATTTCGTGGTTCGCGATGCCAAGGGTGTTCCCATAGCTGATGCCGAAATATCGTTCACATACGACGACCGCACATATTTCGAGACCACCGACGCCAACGGCCGTATCTGCCTCAAGGATATTCCAGAGGGCACAGAGGTACAGTGCAAGCAGAGGAATAATTCTCAGTCGTACGTATGCGACGGCAACTGCGCCGAATACGAGTTTGAGGGCATCAGATACATATCAGAGATAGAGATTTCTGTACTGTCGGACCGTGGACAGATAATACCCGGCGCACTGGTGCGTTTCGATTACGCCGACAAGTCGATAGAGCTGAATACCGACATCAACGGACGAGTTTCGGTAGACAATCTGCCTCCCGACACCGAGTTCCAGATTACCTGCAGCAGTCCTCAGTATCAGACCTCTGTCACCAAGCTCTTCACACACGAGGGACTCAATATGGCAGAGATCAAGATGCGCGAGCTGGCTCTCAGCAGCGATATGATAGTACGTGTGGTGGATGAGCAGAATGTGCCAATCGCAAATACCACAGTGAGGTTTGCCACCGACGATCAGAAACAGGATCTTGTGACCGACCAGAACGGCGAGGTGATATTCCCCGGTGTAAAATGCAACAGCAGCGTGGAGTGCACTCAGATAGTAAACGGTCTGGGATCTCATCGACATACTTTCATATTCTCGGATCCTCAGCAGGTATACGTGCTCAAGGGCGTCAAGATTCCGTCTAATGTCACCAATCTCGTGGTAAGGGTTATCAACCACAAGAAGGAGAGCATTCCAAACCTGAGAATCACCATCGACGACGGCCACAATGTTCTCAACAGGATTACCAATGCGGAAGGCAGGATAGCCGTAGAGGGCCTTGTGCAGGGCAAGCAGTATTCCATAAGCACCGAATACAACGGCAAGCATTTCGACGACATCTACATCCCCAGGGACAGCAACGAGGAGCGCATCATCACTCTCGGCCGCAGCAAATATTTCATGTGGTTCTGGCTCGTTCCGCTTCTCCTTCTCCTGGGATGGCTGTTCTTCCTCTTTGCATGGCCGGCCATAAGCGCCGCGATAGCCGCCCTGAGCGACAAGGAGGTAAATGTAAAGGTTACAGACGGTCAGAATCCGCTGCCATACGCTGTCACCACCATCAGCTACAACGACATAGATGTTACCGAGACAGCTGATGGCAATGGCGTTTGTCACTTTGTGCTGCACGATCCTAAGGGCTATCAGCTGCCTATGACTGTAAAGGCCGCCGACTATTTTGATATCAGCTGCAATCTCTCTACAGCCACCAAGGATACCACAATAGTGCTCCAGCTTCAGCCCAAGGGCATCACCATTACCGTAAAGGACGAGGAGACCGGCAGTCTGCTCGCCAATGCCAAGGTTCATCTTGAGTACAACGGCACCAGCGCCGACCTCGTAACCGACGAGAATGGCATGGTGAATTTCCGCGATGTGCCTATGGATCCAACGGTTCAGCTGAAGACACAGATCCAGGCCGCCGACCATGAGACTTACGCTTCGTCGTTCTATTTTGTGGAAAACAAGACCATCCTCGTGCCCAAGCAGTCTACCGATGTGAGGGATATTCCCGTGCCATGCGGCAGCAAGATAGAGAGCTCCAAGGATATTCACTCTTTGATACAGACCGTAAAGGTAACCAAGAACAGCGGAAAGCTTACTCTCACATACAATATGTTTACCGAGAAAGACGAGCTGATAGTATACAGCGGACCTGCCAGCAAGGCATCTGCCGACAATATAATATACAGAACCAACGGCTATGTGGCTGGCAAGAAGACCGTCACTTTTGAATACGACACCCCCGATGGTCTGATTACCGTACGTGTAAACGGTGGCAACGACAGCACCACAATGTGGGAGGTGAAGGTAAACTGCCCTAAATAATACGCCATTAGCTGAAATAAATACAAAAAACTAATTGCATGATCTATGATTAATCTTTGTACTACAGGAACCAACAACGTAGCCTATACCCTTGGTAGTCTGCACTCTGCCATGGATTTCTATAACAGCATCAAGGTAAACATCGGCAATCCGGAAGTTTACCAGCTATTTGCCATGCCAGTGGTGATGAGCGGCGATAAGATTATCTGGCAGACACCATTGTCGGGCACTCACAAGTGTTTCAAGGACCTGAATCCGGTGGAGCAGGGCGAGGCCAAGATGATGCTCTCCAGGGCCATCAACCAGGTGAACGATGTTGTGTCCAGGCTCGGAAATCCCCAGCTTTCGGAGTTCATAACCTCCTGCCTCGAGATTCCCGACACCAACTCCATCTACGTGGTGGACAGCAACGGCAGGCGCAATATCGTGCTTGTAAGCTGGGGATTTGTATCGGCCCTGCCCGGCAATCAGAAGGGCTGGCTCGATGTTTTCCTGGAGGCCAAGCAGGTGAGCATCAGGTTTGATGTCTGGTATTATGTGGACGGCAATCAGAAGAAGAAGGGCCTTGTGGCAGCTGATATTCCGCTCAAGTTTGAGGTGGGCAACAACTCTCTGGTCATCAATTCCGACAGCGAGGGCCACATAACTCTCTCTGGCTACAAGGAGGGCACCAAGGGCCGTGTTTGCGAGGCCGACGATTCATCGGCTTCTCCCGTGGTGTTCGATTTTTACGACGACCTCGTATACGATATCTGGGTATCTCCAAGAGGCAATATGACATTCCAGGTGGAGGACCAGGACGGCCACATTGTGCCGAACATGGGCTTCAGGTTCGAGTATTGCGGCAAGTCGGAGAATCTTGTGTCGGATGCCAACGGCCGTATTGTATTGCCCGGCATGAGGGAGGGCGACCGCGTGGATACATATCAGAACCAGGGTCCGGCCGAATCGAGCAACAACTTCAATTCGTTCACATTCGATTACAAGCAGGATCTCTACAAGATTATTGTAAGCGTGCCCAAAAACAACGACATGCGTTTCCGCGTGGAGCGTCCCACGGGCGAGGCCATTCCAAATATGGGATTCACATTCGAGCTGGCCGGCGGCCGTGTAGAGCGCATACTCTCCGATGCCAATGGCATGATAGATCTCCGCGGCGTGGCCCTTCAGGACAGAATCGTGGCCTATCACGAGGACGGCATGGGCGGGCACCTGCATCAGCACACATTTATAAATGATCTTAAGGAGGAAATCCATCATATCGTAATAGAAGAGCCTGTGGATACCGATGAATGGATTACCATTTGTGTTACCGACCCCAAGGGCAAACCAAAACCAAATTCAAAGGTTACAGTCAAGTATCTCGGCAAGACCGAGAAACTGCTTGTGGACCAGGATTGCAAGGTGAGAGTAAAGGCTCCCAAGGGCACTCAGGTCGAGGTTTTGGCGCGTCACAGATGGTTTTGGTTTTAGGCAGCTAAAGGCAATAATCATACAAGAACCCGTTATTGTTCAATAATTAAAAAACGTATCAGCTGATATGCATAATATAATATCCACCAACAGCACCGCCACACTCCGCTATCTGCAGGGAAGCCCGGTATCATCGCCGGAGTATTACAAGCAGATAAGGGCGGCGTTCCCAAACGATGATGTTTACAGGTTTTTCGCAGAGCCAGTGGTTTTCGACGCGGGCCGCAAGATAGCGTGGTCGAGCTCGTATCCCGGCAAGGCTGTGCCATATTACAATCTCCCTGCCCGGCAGAAGAGCCTGGCCCAGGATATGCTGGCCGAAGCTGTAGCCAAGCTGATGGCGGCGGTAGATTCGTTTCGCGATCCATCGCTTCTGCCCATCTTCAAGAACTGCATCGAGATTCCCAACGAGGAGAGTATCTTCCTGATAGACAACGGCAACAGCGACATCCACGTGCTCGTTATCCAGTGGGGATTCATAGAGGACTATCCGGGCGCTCAGCGTGGCGTGCTCAATAAGTTCTACAATATACCCAAGGTTCCCATGCATTTCAGCGTGGTGAGCGAGGACGATATGACGCCCGTGTCCGGCGAGACCGTGGTTTTCAGAATCAAGGGGCAGGAATTCCAGGCCGTGAGCGACGAAAGCGGTTCCATCGTGATAAACGATGTACGCGTAGGCCAGTTTGTAGAGGCTTTTGTATCAGCTGATATAGAACATCTTTCTCCATTGCAGTTTACCTGCCGTGAGGGCGAGAAAAACATCATTAAGGTGGCTCCCAAGCGCAACATGGAGTACATTGTGGTGGATCAGAACGGTGTGCCTCAGCCTGATGCCACTTTCTTCTTTGAATACAACGGACAGAAAATCTCTGCCGTTACCAATGCCGACGGCGGTATTACGCTCGAGGATATCAAGCAGGGCGTTTCGGTGGAATCGTATCAGCTGGGCGAAACCGGCGAGAAAATGTATGACCTTATCAACGTTTTCGATTACAAGAGCAATCCTTACCGCATTGTTGTTACCGTGACACCACCTCCGCCTCCAGAGCCAGCTCCGCGCACAAGCAATCTCCGCATCAAGGTTTTGGACGAGAAAAACAACGTGGTGAGAAACCGCAAGGTTACAGTACGCTATCTCGACAAGGAAGAGGTGATGAGATCCGACGACGACGGCTACGTGGTAATCCACGACCTTCCTGTGGGCACCAAAGTGGAGGCTATTGTGAAATAAGACCTTCAAGTCGATATAATTATCAAAAATTCAATATGTTAAGGTGTTTTTGCCCTGTGGCGGAAACACCTTAATTGTTCGTTTTTATTTACATCTAAAACATACTAAAATGGCAGAATCAAGAACTTTTGTATCTGGCGACACCGATACCGAATATGAGATCAGGGTAAGGAAACCAAGCTACCGCTGGCTTTGGATTTCGCTCATTATCTTGTTTTTGCTGCTTCTTCTGCTGCGTTTTGGCAAGGATGTTGCAGTAATAACATACGATACTAAGAGTGAAGATAAGTTATCCAACGTTGATGTGCAGTTTACTTATGTAGATTATGCTTTGATAAAAACAAATCCTCTTAGATTTTTTGCATCCGATACGGTAAAATTATCTGCTACAACCGACAATAAAGGTCAAGCAACGTTTACGGATGTCACTTATACATTATATTCGCTGATCTTTCATCCGGGGCATGAGGCCGAGATTACAGCTAATACAGGTTGTCTGTGTTCCGATACGCTTAATCCGGTTTTCAGGAAGCTGAGAGCGCCCGTAGCTTACAGAATTCCGCTCGACAAGGGTAGGAGAGATGTGGTTTTCAAAGTCTTGGATAATGATGACAATCAACCACTTGCAGGGTCTGCGGTTCAAGTGATTGTTGATGGAAATGTTAAGGAATTGTTAACTGATGCTGACGGCTATGTAATGGTTAGTGGACTTGATGTCTGCGGTAATATAAATCTAAACGCGCAGATGGAAGGTTACGCCGGCGATACCATTATCAGCGATATGGAGACAGTGCTCCGCAATGAGGACAATCGTACTTTACGTCTTGTTCCCGGACACGGTGTAATATCTTTTACAGTGAAAGACCTTGAAAATCAGCAACCTATACCAGATGTTCTGGCAAGTTTGGTTGTAAATGGCGATACTGTGATTGCCACCACAAATACCAGCGGAGTCGGCAAGGGCTGTTTCGAAAATGTGAACAAGAAATATCATTTCGAGATCGGTCTTGGAAAATTGTGTTATTACGATACTTTAACCAGGACCTTCAAAATGTCTGAGTTTGAACAGCTTTCGGACTCGGAGAGAACTTTCTATATGCGTCCTCAGAAAAACAGTCTCACCTTCAGGAATATCGATTCGCTCACCAGCAAGCCGATTCCGGGCGTCAAAAACCACATTTTCATCAATGGCGAAGACCGTGGAACACTGGTTTCCAACAGTTTGGGCTGTTTTACAATTGGCAATTTGGCCGATGCCGATGAGCTGATGATAGAATCATCGCACGTTAGCTATAAATTGAAAGTTGTAAACCGAAAAGGAAAAGATGTTACGGGAAATAATCAGCACAAGCGCGATATTCCTATGCAGAAAAAAGGTTTTGTGGCCGGCAAGCCAAATCCTGCGCGTCATTGCGGCGTGCATTTCTCGGGAACTCTGCTCGCCGACGAGAAGGTGGGTTCCCATATTTCAAAGATTTACGTTCCCGACGAGTTTGGCGAGTATGTAGGCGACGGCCGCTATCCGAGCAATCAGGAGGCTTTCCCAAATGCGGTGCAATATACTTTCGACGCTATAGCTGTCGACAATGGCACGCACCTTATTATATACGAGAAGCCAAACTTCCAGGGCAAGATTATGCTCGATGTTCACGGTCCTTGCCTTATCAACAATGTAAAGTTCAAAAACGAGAGCCGCATCAAGGATTTCATCACCAAGAAATTCAGCCCCGAGCTCGAGGCCAATTATCCGCCATCATGCCGTCGCTGGAGCGATAGCGACATGAACGCCTGGGATTTCGGCTCTTCCGTCATCACCTGCGACTAAAAAACTGTTCCTTTCTGAGATTTGCATAAAACACCAATCCCAATACCTCTCTGCGGAATATTGAATTCTGAGTGAGATATTGGGATTGGTGGATTTTTTTGCTATCAGCTGATATGCCTTATATCTTCAGCACTGCCAGGAATGCCTTCTGTGGAACCTCCACATCGCCTACCTGCTTCATGCGCTTCTTTCCCTTCTTCTGCTTGTCGAGGAGCTTGCGCTTACGTGAGATATCGCCGCCGTAACACTTGGCGGTTACATCCTTGCGGAATGCCTTGATGGTGCTGCGCGAGATAATCTTGGTGCCGATGGCCGCCTGGATGGCGATGTCGAACTGATGACGCGGTATCAGCTCCTTGAGCTTCTCGCAGATTCCCTTTCCGAAATCGTAGGCGTTGCTCTCGTGGATCAGCGAGCTCATGGCGTCCACAGGCTCGCCGTTCAGCAGGATGTCGAGCTTGATGAGTCGGCTCTCGCGGTAGTCGATAGGGTGGTAGTCGAACGAGGCGTAACCCTTCGATATTGATTTCAGCTTGTCGTAAAAATCAAATACAATCTCGGCCAGTGGCATTTCGAAATTGAGCTCCACGCGGTCGGAGGCCAGGTAATGCTCGTTTATCTTTATGCCACGCTTCTCCATGCAGAGCTTGGTGATGGGGCCGTAGAATTCCGATTTCGTGATGATGTCGGCCTTTATGTATGGCTCCTCTATGTGGCTGATGGCCTTCTGCTCGGGCAGTCCGGCAGGATTGTGAACCTCCACTTCCTCGCCCTTGGTGGTGAATACCTTGTAGCTAACGTTTGGCACTGTGGTGATTACGTCCATATCAAACTCCCTCGAAAGGCGCTCCTGTACTATATCCATGTGGAGCATTCCGAGGAATCCGCATCTGAAACCGAAACCGAGCGCTATAGAGCTCTCGGGCGTGAATGTGAGCGATGCGTCGTTCAGCTGGAGTTTCTCAAGCGATGTGCGCAATTCCTCATACATATCGGTCTCTATTGGGTAAACACCGGCGTAAACCATCGGCTTCACCTCGGCGAAACCCTCAATGGCCTTTTCGCACGGGCGCTCTATGTGTGTGATGGTGTCGCCCACCTTAACCTCGGTGGCGTTCTTGATTCCTGATATTATGTAGCCTACGTTTCCGGCCGAAATCTCCTTCTGAGGACAGAGATCCATCTCGAGCACGCCCACCTCGTCGGCACCGTATTCCTTCTTGGTATTTACGAACTTAACCTTGTCGCCGGCCTTGATGGTTCCGTTGTATACGCGGTAATAAGCTATAATGCCGCGGAATGGATTGAATACCGAATCGAAAATCAAAGCCTGCAGTGGAGCCTCAGGGTCGCCCTCCGGGGCCGGAATTTTCTCGATAATGGCCTCCAGAATCTGCTCCACGCCGAGTCCTGTCTTGCCCGAAGCCTCTATTATGTCCTCGCGTTTGCCGCCTATCAGCTCTATTATCTGGTCCTTGACCTCCTCTGGCTTGGCCGCCGGCATGTCCATCTTGTTGAGCACCGGAATTATCTCCAGATTGTTCTCTATGGCCATGTATACGTTGCTTATGGTCTGGGCCTGAATACCCTGTGTGGCGTCTATTACGAGCAGAGCGCCCTCGCAGGCGGCAATGCTTCGCGAAACCTCGTAGCTGAAATCCACGTGGCCCGGGGTATCTATAAGGTTAAGTGTGTATTCCTGTCCGTTTAGCTTGTGCTTCATCTGTATGGCGTGGCTCTTTATGGTGATGCCACGCTCTCTCTCCAGGTCCATGTCGTCCAGTACCTGATCCTTGAGGTCGCGGTCCGATATGGTCTTGGTGTGCTGCAACAGACGGTCGGCCAGAGTGCTCTTGCCGTGGTCGATGTGCGCTATTATGCAGAAATTGCGGATGTTTTTCATCTGTAATGTTGTTCTATATTATTTTGTAGCAAAGGTAATTAAAAAACCATTCATTCCAAAAAAGAAAAGCAATTATCTTTTTTTGGCTGTCAGCTAATGGCTATTGTATCATGTAGTTGTATAGGAAGTTGAGGTTTCCTCCAGTTACTACGCTGTACTTGTTTTTGTTGTTGAGGGTGCATATCGAAAATTCGCTGGCTCCCTTCAGAGGAAATCCGCTACAGATATTTCCCTCGTTGCTCAGCAGGTAAATCTTGTTTTTCTGCCTGCACGTTACGCCTATCTTCACATCGGTCTTGCTGAATCTGTAAATATTTGGCTTTCCGATACTTCCGTCGAAATTCTGGCTGAATACGAGGCTTCCGTCGCCGGTGTATACCTCCAGCATCTCGTTGTCGGTGAAGATATATTCGTTTAGTCCGTCGCCGTTTATATCAGCTAATACGAAATAGTGGTCGGCCGAATAGTTGCGTCTCAGCTTGCTTATCTTGCACGATCCGTTCATCGAAATCTGCACTATCTCGCCCGATGCCGATGTGGTGATAAACCTTGTTGGTCCGCCGGTGCTGTCCACGTAGAACAGCGAGTTCTTGGATTTAAAGTAGTTGTTGGTTACATTTATCCTGACCTCGCCGCGGCGGTTCAGGATGTAGGTTTTCAGATTGTCGGAGCATACGAGATAGTCGTTGCCGCCTATCCTGAAAAACTGCACAGGAGTTATCACAGGCTCTCTGGTGCTTATCGGCCAGCCTTCCACGGGGCGTCCTTCCTTGTCGTAGAGATATATTTTGCGGTCGCTGCATGGCACAAAGATCCTCAGAGTTCCGTTTTTGTCGTAGTCGTGTACGGATATTTCAGCTGATACATTGGCCGGCAGTCTCAGAGGGAAACGGTCCACATAGTTGCCGTTGCGGTCTATCAGCTGAAGGTGATTCTCTGTGGCAAACAGGTATTGCAGTTTTCCGTTGTCGTATATGTCTATCTGGCTTACGGGGCTGGCTATCGGCTCCGAGAGCTGTTTCTTGAACAGGGTTTTGCCTTCCTTGCTGAAGAGGTACATCTTGTAAGTGTCGTCGAATACGAGCACCTCGTTTTCACGCGTGTTGTGGTTGGTTACTATCTGAGGCTTGTAGCTGATGGTGGTATCTACCGGGCTTTCCCATCCTATGTATCTCTCGTCTTCCAGTATGTGGCTGTGCATGAGCGCCATGCGTGTGTAGGCGGTGCGGTCGTTCTCGTTGGACATCTGCAATGCCACCGATCTGAAATTCATCATCTTCGATTCCATCTTCCTCCATGTTTCGGCGTTGGCGTTTATTAGTATCGACCTTATCTCGGCCGGGCAGTACGCAATGTCGGCATAGTAGAAGATGTTGCTCTTGGAGTTTACTAAGTTGCTGAATTCGCCGTAGTTGGCGTTGTTGTGCAGGGTTTTGTTTTCCTCTATGCTGTTTATGTAGAGCTTCAGGCTCTGCACGCTGTTGCCGAATACCGCGTAGTCGCGGTAGCAGACGTAGTGGGTGGGCTCGCAGCTGAAAACGGGACCGAAGTAGTTGGTTATCAGCTTCTGACCCGGAATTCTGTATACGGTGAATTTCTTTCTGGTGCTGGATGTTATGTCTATGTATGAGTTGGTTTCGGGCAGATTCTGCTGTCTGGCCAGTCTTGAGGCCATGGTTTTCATTATCTCCTCGGTGCGTTTGGTGTCATTCAGCTTTATTATCACATACTTGTCGCGGGCCTGTCCGGCGAGGTTGAAGTCGCACTTGAATTCGGTGACGCGGTCGCCGGATATCTCGTATATTTCGGTCTCTATGTCTACTCCGTATTTGTTTTTCAGCGACTGGCTTTCCGATGTGATTTTGCTGAACTGCTCTGTCTCCTTCATGCACGACATGTGGCTCGATTTAAATGTGTTCATGTCGCTGATGCCGAACGATATAAAGCTCGATGTCTTGCTCGGAAGCATGTTTACGAAGTCGTTGGCCACCGGTTGCTGAAAGTGCATGGTTTTGGCTGTGTGGCCCTTGTTGTCGCTGTACGATGTATAGCCGGTGCAGGTGAGGTTTTGCTTGCTTAGGTTGATATCCATTACGCACCATTCGCCCTGCCGCCTGATGGACAGTATTGCGTCCTGCGACTGGAATTCGGAGCTCAGCAGGTCGCCGAGTTTGGCGTAGTTGAATATGAGCGATCCGTGAGTGTTGCTGCCAAGTCGGATCGTAGCCAT